>JBFYPG010000181.1:0-18192 GCA_041303415.1 Bacteroidales bacterium | reverse complement strand
CTTCAGCTCCTTCAGAGCTGCCACTAATTGGGTAGCACCTCGTCCTCCGGTTGTCACCGGAGGTTATTCAAATTGGGCTCTTTCAGAGCCGCATTCCGGGCTAAAGCCCGGTAAATGTCTGATGATCAGCCAACCCCCAGGCTTACACCTCCGCCCCGAGTAACTCGGGGCTACGGTGCACGAAGAAAGCCTGGGGTTAGTATTGCTGGTGATTCCTGTGCCTGAGCTTAATAAGTACCTCATAATCAACTAACCCCGGGCTTCAGCCCGGGGTTGCTTGAGTAATTGATGTTAAGGGCTTTAGTCCGGAATAAGTATTAATGCTGCAAGCATCCTATAACGATACCTCCGGATAAGCCATGATCAAGTAAATGGCTCTCCTTATCTCCTTCAGAGCTGCTAAATCATGTATTGCACTCCATTCCCCGGTTGTCACCACACTTTTAACACATCATTTTTAAGCCTGGCTTAAAAGAGGGAGATTACCTTCGGTGAGCTCGTCCCGATCCCGAATACTCGGGACGGGACTCGGTTCTTCACTGCGCCTCCTTCGTCGGCTTCGTTCAGAATAACAGAATGATTGTTTTTGATAAGAGGGGGAAGAAGCGGCGATTCGCAAACAACCAGATGCATTTTACTGGGACATTCGGATCGCCGCTTCTTCTCCCTCATTCTCTGAGAATGCTGTCATCCCGGGCGCTTTAACCACCGTAACGAAGTGAAGGTGGTAAACGAACGATCTCCCGCAGTTGTTTGGCGTATTAGTATTTGGTTGCGGCTAAAAATTTTCTGATCAGGGCAATGAATTCCTCGCTTTGATTTATCAGTGGAAGTGTCAACTCTTTGTCAAACGATACAAAATCGGAGTAGTCACCCTCTTGTCGCCAATCATAAAGATCCGAAAAAAGTTTGCCGTATTCCTTGTCGAAGAGTCCGGGTTTAATAAACTCATTCATGAATTTAATACGAACTCCTTTATGAGTCCTGGCTTCTATAGAATGATAATACAGAAGGGCGGAGACCGCATAAAAGCAGGCGTAGTATAATCTGTTGATTGATGAATTCCATCTTTCGTTTGCAGCCAGTAACCGGGCGTCATTCAAAGTATCAAGTGCCCTTTGAAGACGATAATTTATATAGTCATTCAGCTCCCTGGTCATGTAATAATGATACCTTCTTTTTTTATGCTCTTGAAGAGGGGTGTTATTGAGTACTTACCTTCCCAATCACTTTTTGAATAAACAAAGACTGAGATGGGTACCCCGATTTCTAATTCTATGTCAAGCAGATGATGACGAAAGGTCTGTTCGATTTTTTTATCTACATTTTTACGATTAAGAAGAATCATCACATCCCAATCCGAGTCCCGCTTATTATCTCCTCTGGCCCTGGATCCATAGAGAATCACTTCTGCAGTACTGTCAAGTTCGTTAATCTTTTTCTTAATCAGTTGAATAATATGTTGTTTTCTCCGGATCATTTTACAAATTTAGTAAAATCTTGGAACAAAGGATTCTATTGGGGTGACGTGCTTATCAATCTTCAGCTCCTTCAGAGCTGCCACATCAGGTGAGGCACCGTCGCCCCCACTCTTCACTACAGAATCCTGTCATCCCGAGCGCCAGACCACCGAAACGAACTGAAGGTGGTGAGCGAGGGATCTCCTGCAATAACCTGGAGTCGGGAGCCACATTCCGGGCTAAAGCCCTATATGTCAATATACTAACTAACCCCAGGCTTAAGCCTGGGGTTAGTGGTCCCACACTTGATCTGAAGCCCTGAAGGGGCTTAATATGGTTCTGGCAGATCAACTTCAGCTTCTTCAGAGCTGCCACTAATTGGGTAGCACCTCGTCCTCCGGTTGTCACCGGGGGTTATTCAAATTTGGCTCCTTCAGAGCCCCATTCCGGGCTAAAGCCCCGGAAATGTTGTATCTCTGTCACGGGGGTGTTGAAAAAGTCAGGAAATCCTTTTACCGCAAAGGTCGCAAAGTATTGATTAGCAAATCTATGTCTTTGCGTACTTTGCTCATTCTTAGCGTGCTTTGCGGTTAAATAAATCTTTTTCAACACCCCCTTAGTGAACCTCCCCTGAACTATTGCCTGGAGTTAGTGATATCGTAGATTGACAGGGGCTTAGCTTATAACCGTCAAGACTTCAATTTTATCATTAAATTTGTACTCAGATAACTTACCTGTTATGAAATACTCCAGATTCCTTACAATACTGTTGATCTCCTCGTTCACCCTGATCCTGCCTTCCTGCGAAGAAAAAGACGAAGATGTGCTGCCAAGGCTTGAAAACATTGAGGCCAGCGATGCCGATATAACATCAACTACCGCAACACTGAAAGGCGAGGTGACGGACCTTGGCAACATGAGAATACTTGAATACGGAATTGAGATTTCCAAAACGCAGATATTCTCTCCATCAACAAAAGGGAAGATAGACGGCGCTCCTGCACCGGGGGACTACGAAATTCAGTTTACCGGACTTACCCCCAACACCAAGTATTACTATAAAGCGTATGTTCTGATCAATACTGCAGAACATTATGCGCCGGGATACCTTAGTTTTACCACAAAACCGTAGAAACATCCCCCCGACCCTCCCGACCTTCAATCGGGACAGGCTCTTCAAAGGGGGAGTTTGATACTGTCGCACCATCGTACCGTCGTACCGCCGTACCGTCATACCATTTTTAATACGTCCTTGTCATCGTCTCCGGGATGACAATAATAAAATCAGCATACCTCAGATACTTCTCATCCATCTTGTCAATGTCTTCCTGCAGAATGGTTGTTATAGTGGCGATCTTAAGTCCGGGTGAGTATTTGTTGAGGTACCAGATGATTCCCATATAACGGTCGGAATGGTAACTGCCGTTGTAATGAATGACAGTCTCTCCTGCCTGGCGGTATTTTACTATTGAATGCGCCATGGTGGCATCCTTGATGGCCTGGGCTTTCGGGAGATTGGCAGTTGCATGTCCCATAGCTCCTCCGCCCATCGATAACATATCCTTGTAACAGGCAAGCTCCGGATCATATTCAACAGGGAGGGGAGCAATGAATTTCTTCCCTTCTTCTGAAACCTTCTCGAGTGCTTCAAATCCTCCAGAGTTTACGACCGAAGCATAACGCCTGGGTATGTTGGAAGCGACGAATTTCAATCCGCTGTCACGTGCAAAATCAAGAAGGGGCTTGTAGTCAGTCTTGTAGTTTTTCCATAGCCTCACTTCGGTTTCAAAAGAAGATTCTTTTATAATTCCAGAAAAGTATTCATCAATAAGTATCTGGTTATCAGTTTCAAACATCTCAGCGGCAAGGATGAGGCTCTTTCCTTTTTCTTTAAAGAGGTCACAGGTTACCTCGAGCTCCAGCCAGTGGGCAATGGGGTTGTCATGAAGCTCCCCGAAGAATACGACATCGGCTTTCTTTACTTCCTTTATTATATCTCCATAATCGACTTTCTTCCCTTCTCCCGTAAAAACCATGTAAGCCGGTTTATCTTTTTGTGCTGAAAGATTTAGAGTGATCAGCAACCCAAGTATGAATGATAAGTATTTCATTTTGCCACATTTTATTATCTGCAAATAAAACAATTATTTTATTACCACGGAGTTTCACTGAGTTTAATACAGAGTTTCACGGTTTTCTCCCTGTCTCGCCCTCACCCCCTCGCCCCCTCTCCCCCTCTCCCCCTCACGTCTTCATAGAAAGGGCCGCCTTCTTCCGAAGACAGCCCCTGACCTCATGTTTCCATTCCTGGTACTACTTCAAACCAAACCGATAACTGAATTTAATAAGGAATACATTATGAGGTATATCATTATCCCTGCTGAAAAGGTCGCCGATATCATTAAAATAATCAAGCTGACCGGAATTATTATAGAAATTGCGCGACTGGCTCCAGACAAGAAAAACCGTTGATCCGGGATTGTACTCCCACCTGATAACAAGGTTCGAGAGGAAGAACTGGTAATTGAAGTTGCTGTTGCCGAATGAATAATCATATGTTCCGTCGCTGTTTTCATCTATATCATAGTGGCCGTTGGTCTGGTATATCTCGTCTGAAGTGTAAACATGGAACCTGTCCTGGTATTCATCGGCAAGAGGTGAAGTGATGTATTTATGGTCATAATATTTACCGGAAGCAACATATGGCTGGCCCCAGTACTGGATTGTAAGATCGGGGCTCAGGTTGAAATTGACCCTGATCGAGGCGGCCAGTGTTTTCCTGTCGATCGAAGCGAAGACATACCTTGGATCACCGCTATTGCTGGCTCTGTCCACCCACTGGAGCTCGCTGAATGAACTGCTGAATTCAGGCGACAAATTTATGGTAAGATAGTTGGTCGGTTTATATGCGAAATCCATTTCGGCAAATACACCTCTTGAGTTCTTTTCAAAACCCGTAAATGCATTCATGAAATACTCAACGACAAATTTCTTTCGATAGTCGGATGAAAAACCTATACGGGCATTAATGTTGCTGGGATATTTTATAATCGGACCACCGCGAAGAGTACTGGTTGAAACTGAGGAAATTTCGAAGTTACCCCCTGTAAAGGCACTCCAGTAATTTTTGAAAGTTATGCTTCCGTTCCATTCAATGCCTTTGCCGGTTATATCGCCTCCGAAATTATTTACCAGGAACACATCTCCATTCACGTTCCAGCTTCTGTATATCCCTTTGGGATCCCATACGCTATAACCTGCCACGAGGGCTGAAAGAACCTGGTCAGCCTGCTGCATATATCCAAGGTCGTTTGTTTCAAAACCGGGAGTCTTCCAGTTAACGCAGCCTAAAAAAAACAGATGGCCGTTTAATTTCTGAATCTGCATTCTGCCGCCGGATCCGAAAAGAGAGGTGCGATCGGGATCGAATTCCGCATAATCCTTATCCGGACGCTGATAATACCTGGCTGATGACAATTGAGTTTCTGTGATGGCATCCCTGGTTCCGTTTACCTGGCTGAAGGCTGTGTTCAGGTTGAACGACCAGCTTTTTTCCCTGAAATACTGGGTAAAGTCAATTCCTCCTGAGTATGCAGACTTATGCATGAAAGTTGCCAGATTGGCATCCAGGTCCCTGTTTGTACTGGTTAATATGCCTCCAACCAGGGTATTCCCTTCGTTGAAATCCCTTTGTACTCTTCCAATGAAATAATTGGTCAGAGGTTCAACCAGGTCATGCCTGATTGTCTCACCTGAAGCGGAGTCTTTTATTGGTGCCCAGACTCCGCCCGTAACTGCTTCAACAAATCCAAGCGATAATCCATCCTTTGTTTTTCCTGTTAGTTTGGCTGCCCCGAGTATTGGCGTGAATGCAGGCACATCGGCATATTCCTGGTTCCCTAGTGTAGGATAACCCTGTGGCTGGCGGCCTATACGCCTGGAATAGAACAGGTTATCATTTCCCTGGTTGCCGTCGCCAAGTCCGATATTAAAATTAGTGATGTTATTTCCTTCAATGAAAAAGGGCCTTTTTTCAGAGAAGAATGTTTCATAGGCTGTAAGATTCACCTCTGAAGGGTCGGCTTCAACCTGTCCGAAGTCGGGATAAATTGAGAGGTCCATCGTCATATTGTTGGTAACCCCGATCTTGGCATCAAGCCCTGCATTCAGACCAGGCCTTCTTCCGTTCTCAAGAATCCTGAAAGGGTTTCCGGATTCTTTTTCGAAAGACTCCAGCTTTGCGACTCCGTAGGGTGTCACATCAAAGATCTTTCTCGGCTGGATGCCGGCCATTCCTGTCATCTCACCGAAAAGATGTACAAGTCCGGGAGCATCGCGGGGGATATGCTGCCAGAAAGCGGTTTCATTCCGCCGGTAAAGAACTCTTGCCATTTCAAGTCCCCATACATCGGAGCTCTTATCAAACCTCACCTGGCTCAGGGGGATCTTCATCTCGGCAATCCATCCTTCGTAATTAACAGATGTCCTTACCCACCAGTTAGGATCCCATGATTCATCCTGGTTCTGTCCGTCTTCGGTGAACATCATGTCATATTTAACTCCTGCAGAACTGACACCGAATACGAAGGCTGTCCTGAGATCGTGAAAACTGTCAAGAATTATTGCAACCAGATCGCCATCTGCCTGATCCCTTCTGGTCAGCCGATTTACAATACTATCTGGATCGGTGTCAAATGCCTTGATCCCTACATATATATTGTCGTCATCAAAGAGGATATTGAATTCGGTCCTTTGAGTTGCAGCCTGACCGTTGTAAGGTTCATTCTGAGTAAAATCGTCAATCCAGGTTCCTGTTTTCCAGATTTCCTCATCGAGGGTGCCATCAATGGCAGGAGGATCAGTTACACGGGTTGCCTTATATTGCTTCTTGGGAAGATCCTGTGTCTGACCTGATGCAAGGATAATTGCTGTAAAAACAATTATAAATAAGAGGAAAAATCTTTTCATGGCCCGGATTGGTCTTTGGTCTTTTTACGGAATAAGGACGGACAATAAAGGATTTTGATGCAGAAAGGGGGAAATTTAGAATCATTATAAACAGGATTATAATTGTTGTCAGTCTATGACATAGACCTTATTAGAATGAATTTTACCCTGCCTGATAAGTTGAAAAAATGTTGTGGATGAAAAGGATTCTGAGGGTAGCCGAAGAATGACAGTGGACAAATTATAAATTTGTATCTTAGGCTAAAATCTAAATAGGATGATAACACGAAGGTCGTTCATTCGGAAAAGCAGTGCCGCCGCTGCTGCAACATTTATTGTGCCGTCATTATACGGAAGTTCTATTATTCCTGACGGCGATTCTCCGCTGAAGGGAAAGAAAGTACTTTACGTGTGGGGAGGCTGGATGGGGCATGAACCCGACAAATGCCGCGATATTTTCGTTCCGTGGATGGAATCGGAAGGAGCGATAATAAGTGTATCTGATACACTTGACAGTTATATTAATACCGACCTGAAAGGGCTTGATCTGATAATCCAGGTCTGGACCATGGGAACAATAACAGGTCCTCAGGAGAAGGCTCTCCTTGAAGCTGTTAAGAGCGGGGTTGGCATAGCAGGATGGCACGGAGGACTGGGTGACTCATTCCGTAACAATACCGAATACCAGTTCATGGTCGGAGGCCAGTGGGTGGCTCATCCGGGAGGAGTTATCGATTACAGGGTGAATATAACCGACAGGAAGGATCCTGTCACCAAAGGACTTACGGATTTTGACATGCATTCAGAACAGTATTTTGTTCACGTCGACCCTAATGTGAAGGTTCTGGCAACCACCACTTTCAATGATAAAAATGCTTCGTGGATAGGCGGTAATGTTTGTCCGGTAGTATGGAAGAAAGTTTATGGAGCCGGAAGGGTGTTCTATTCATCGCTGGGGCATGTGGCTGCTGATTTCAATGTGCCGCAGGCGCTGGAGATTCAGAAAAGAGGCATCATGTGGGCCAGCCTGAGTAAGTATGAGCCGGTGGAGGAATGGAGACAGCCGGTGTATAAGAAATAAATACCCCCCAAGATAAGTACACGTACCCACCCCCTTAATCCCCCTCCCTGCTGACGCAAGGAGGGGGTAAAACATTAATGGTCAGGTGTATAGCCCCCTTCCTTACGAAGTAGAGGGCTGAGCGTGAAGAAATAGCCCGGCGGGCTATTTTAGCGAAGAGCCGGACTGCAGCGGTGGGGGTTGGGGGATGGGTACATGTGAGTCAGGGAGGGGATGGGGGGTCAGTCATACAGTTTTATAAACTCATACGAATTCCCCATATACTCCAGGAACCTCAGAAAATCCGTTTTCGAAATTACCAGGGTAGCAGTATTATCGTTAGGATGAAATGCCAGACGGTCAGACTCATTCAGCTTTTCATCTATAAAGATATGGACATGATGATCCTTGTCATTGATAAGCCCCAACGGAGAAACTGATCCCGGTTCAACACCCAGATACCTCTTCATCCGCTCAGGTGAGGCGAATGTGAGTTTCCCCTGTTTCAGCCTTTTCTCAAGGTCATGGATATCGAGGAGCCTGAGATGTTCCAGGATCACAAGGTAGTGCCTGTTTCCCTTGTGGTTGCGGAAGAAAATGTTCTTGCACCTGCCCGAGTTGAAATCACGCCAGTGGGTGATGGCATCATCTATTGTATTAACAGGTGGATGTTCGTGATAATCGAATTTTACCGATAGTTCTGAAAGCAGGCCGTAGAGCTCCTTTTGTCCCCGCATTTTCAGTTTCTGGACTTGGGTACAAACCGGAATTCCATCTCAACCAGGGTGGCGATATCGTTTCCGGCATCTTTCATGTCAATGTCCTCCTCATCATAGTGCCAGTCGACGATCACAGGACATCTGTCGTTCGGGATCCGCTTAAGTTCCGAAAGGATATCGTATAAGAACTTTGCCGATGATGAATTGAAATAGGCCAGGTCGATATGGAGATCAAGAGGATTTTTTTTACCGAACTTTTTATATTCACCGTCTATGATATCATCAACAAGGATCCTTGTCCATTCTATAACAGGATAATAGAGAGCGCGGACATCTTCAGGTGCGGAAGTCCCGCTGATCAGAAATACGTTTTCGTCAGGAGAGAACTTTATTTCCGGAGTTGCGGCTGTTGGCTGGATATGAAGTTTTTGCATCTGCAGACATTTTATCAAATATGCAAGAAAAAATGAAGAATTCAAAAAAAAAATAACTCATTAACACTCCTGAAACAGGTTGTTCTTTCCGTCCTCAGTTAAATATCCCTCGTCTTCCAGAAGTTTTTTCCGGCCTGAAGCTTCAACGGCCATCCTGTCGCAAAGCTCATTTTCCTTATTGTTGTCGTGTCCTTTTATCCACACGAACCTGACCTTATGCTCGCGGTACACCTTCAGGAATCTCATCCACAGGTCGGGGTTTTTCTTTTTTTTGAAGAATTTTGATTCCCATTGGAAGACCCAGCCCTGTTCAACAGCGTCGGCAACATACTTTGAATCTGTATATACGGTTACGTCGGAGCCGGGTATTTTCAGGGCTTCAAGACCTGCAATGACAGCCATGAGCTCCATCCTGTTGTTGGTTGTAAGCCTGTATCCTTCGGATAATTCAAGGCGGTGCCTGCCTGAGATCAGCACTACTCCATAACCGCCGGGACCCGGATTTCCGCGTGCAGCCCCGTCGGTATATATCGTTATTTTACATGCCATGGGGCAGGACAATTCCCGTGTTTGTAAGGAAGAGCTTAATGGCTATTGAGAGCAGGATCACCCCGAATATCTTCTTCAGAAGGTGCAAGCCCGATTTGCCAAGTATTCTTTCAAATATAATTGTTGACCGAAGGACAACATATACGATCACCATGTTCAGCACCAGTGCGATGAAAATATTGACTGTCTGGTATTCAGCCTTTAATGAGAGGATTGTTGTCAGGGATCCGGCGCCTGCGATAAGCGGAAAAGCGATCGGGAATATTGAGCTGCCTCCTGCTGATGTATCCTTGAATATTTCAATTCCAAGGATCATTTCAATTGCAATAAGGAAAATTATAAAAGAGCCCGCAATCGCAAAAGATGATATATCGATTCCGAAGATTCCCAGCAATGGTTTTCCGATTAGCAGAAATGCCAGCAGGATCGAAAATGAAGCCAGCGTGACCTTCATCGGCTTTACGTCGCTGGCTTTCGATTTTATGTCGATAATGATGGGTATTGACCCCGGGATGTCAATGATGGCGAACAACACCATGAAAGCCGCAAGAATCTCAACAAGATTAAATTGCATCTCTACTCCTTTATCGTCATTTCATCAACCAGATGCCCTGCGCCGGCATATACATCCATGATCCAGAGAACGTATCTGATATCAACACAGATTGTTCTCTGAAGTGCAGGTTCATAGGCTACATCGCCGCTCATTGCTTCCCAGTTGCCGTCGAATGCCAGGCCTGTAAGCTCGCCTTTGCCATTGAGGACAGGGCTTCCGGAATTGCCTCCCGTAATGTCATTTGTAGTCAGGAAACAGACCGGCATATAGCCTTCTGAAGCCACATATCTGCCGTATTCCTTTTTATTATGAAGATCAATAAGTCTCTGCGGAAGATCAAATTCATAATCGCCCGGTTTGTATTTGTCAACCACACCCTGGAGAGTGGTATAGTATTTATAGGTGACGGCATCCCTCGGATCGTAGTCCTGAACTGTTCCGTATGAAAGCCTCATTGTTGAGTTTGCATCGGGATAGAGGGTCTTTTCGGGAGTCATCTCTTTCAGTGCTGCCACCCAGAGCCTCTGTCCCTTTGCAAGGTCCTGGTCGAATTTTGAACGTTCCTGTGAAAGCATCCGTACAATTTTTATGAAAGAATCGAAAGTTGTGATAACCGGATCATTTTCAAGTACTTTAAGAACCGGTTTATTCAGGAAGGCTGTCAGTTTTGCCTCACTGGTAAAGACAGATTTTGCAAACATGTTATCGACGAACTTATCAATGTTACCCTTGAATTTGGCATCCACCACATTTGCGTAGAAATCGGGATGGAATTTTGCAGGAACATCTTCCCTGTAAAGCTTAAGCATTGCTTTCATCGATTTTACATCGGTGGGAGGGTTGTAATCTTTATAGATCTCCGCGAGATTTTCCTTCAGCTGGTTTGCAGCTTCAGTCACTTTCTGATTATCAGCTGCCTTCAGTGCAGGAAGAAGGTCTGTTGCCAGCTGGTAGAAACCAAGCAGTTCACAGCCCTGGATGCACTCGGTGAAATACTGTAATGCATTAATGAATTCTGCCCTGCCCTCGATTGAGGTTTTTATCAGGTTAAGAGCCTCCCCATATTTAACCTTGCGGCCGGCATCTGCATTCATCCATGTATTGAACTGATTTTCGATTTGCTGTTTCTTGGCTATTACATTCAGGTTCTTAAGCTGGTTGTTTTGTCCTATTGAATATTTCCAGTAATTTGATGAACCGGCATATTTTGATGCATACTGAATATCAACTTTCTGGTCGGCTTTCATATCTGCCATCCATATATCCTGCTTGATGCCGCGTATCTTGACCCTGTTTGGGTTGGTTATATTCATTAACTCAGCTGCTTCCCAGGAAGTAAAATATCTTTGTGTCCCGCCGGGGTACCCGAGGATCATTGCGAAATCGTCCTTATTGCGGTCGCCCAGCGATACCGGAAGCCAGTATTTCGGCTTCAGGGGTATATTGTCTTTTGAATACTGTGCTGGTTTTCCATCGGGAGCAGAATATACGCGGAATACGCTGAAATCGCCTGTGTGGCGCGGCCATTCCCAGTTGTCGGTATCGTCGCCGTATTTCCCTACTGATGAAGGAGGGGCGCCTACGAGCCTGACATCTGAATATATTTCAAACACCAGAAGATAAAAATAATTGCCGCCATAGAATGAGGATACAGCTGTTCTGTAGCTGTTTCCTTCTGAAGCCTTCTTCTGAATAGCTTCCCTTGCTGAATTGATTGCGGTATATCTTTCAGTTTCGCTCATTTCGGGGTTTACGCCTGCCAGCACCTGGTCGGTAACCTCCTCGATCCTTACCAGGAATGTAACTGTGAGTCCCGGATTTGGCAGTTCATCTTCCTTCTTCATCGCCCAGAAGCCGTCGCGCAGGTAATCGTGTTCAACTGTGCTGTGCGATTGTATTCTGTCGTATCCGCAATGATGATTTGTGAGGATAAGTCCCTGTGACGACACTATTTCTCCTGTACAGCCTCTCCCGAAATTTAAGATTGCATCCTTGATGCTGGGCTGGTTCAGGCTGTATATTTCCTGTGCTGAGAGTTTAAGGCCGAGGCTGGTCATGGTTCCCATGTTATTTTTCTCTATAAGCGGCAGGAGCCACATGCCTTCGTCGGCCCTGGCTTTCAGACCGAGACTAAGGAGTATTAAAAACAGTGCAATGAGTTTTTTCATGATAAATATTTTTTTCGGTTAAAATTCAGACGGCAAAGATAGTGCTTTAAATAATATTCACCGGGGCCCGAAGGTAAAAGTCATCTGTGTGTTGAAGAGGGCAAATGATTTTCTGTGAAAGGGTGTGATACCATGTTTGAGGATGGCAGTTCTGTGCAAAGCTGTAGCATATCCCTTGTTCCTGTTCCATCCGTAATCAGGATATTCACCATGGAGTTTTTCCATCAGTTCGTCGCGGTAAGTCTTTGCCAGCACCGATGCTGCGGCTATTGAAAAATAAAGGCCGTCCCCCTTTATTATTGCTTTGTGCCTGATCTCTTTATAAGGGAAAAACCTGTTGCCGTCAATCAGAAGAAACTGAGGCTTAAGTTTCAGATTGTCAATTGCCAGGTGCATTGCTTTAATTGACGCCCTCAGAATGTTGATCTCGTCGATTTCGTTATTGTCCACGATCCCGATTCCCCAGGAAAGGGCTGAACTGATGATCTCCTCCCTGAGAGTTTCTCTCTGCCGGGCAGTCAGCTTTTTAGAATCGTTCAGGATGGGATGTTTGTAGTTTTTGGGGAGAATTACGGCAGCCGCAACTACCGGTCCTGCAAGAGAGCCTCTTCCGGCTTCGTCGCATCCTGCTTCTGTAAGATTATGATATAGATATGATTTTAACATTATTCCCTTTGACCTGGCATGGGATAAAATTAGGATAATAGAAGCAAGAAGTGAAGAGATCAATAAGAAATATTTTTATAATAGGGATTGAATTTTCATGTAAGTTATCAACACATTTATCAACAAAAAATGTTGATTTGTCAAAAATTTATCTATTTTTGACATCCTGACCAGGATTTTTGGATGATGAAAGTAATGAAATTATTGATACCATTTTTGATGGTTTCCTGGACAAATTTGTTGTCACAGCAGTTATCGCATCAGGTCATTGTACCCCTTGCCGGAATAGTCAGCGACAGTAAAGTGAGTTATTCCCAGACAGTCGGAGAGACAGCTGTTGAGATTGTCGGATGCCATGATTACATATTCACCCAGGGATTTCAGCAGCCGGGGATCAAACCAACGAACGATGATCAGCCTGAAGGCACCGGTGTAAAGGTATATCCCAATCCGGCCGATGAATATCTTACTGTGGAGCTTTTCGGTGAGTCGGCGAGAGCATTGAGGATTGAGATCATCGACATCACCGGCAATGCGGTTCTGACCGATAAAAAATCGTTCAATTGCGCCTACTGGTTTAGGGAAAGATATAACGTTGAGAACCTGGTAAAGGGCTTTTACCTTGTGAGGATTTTGACTGAGGATGGTTTTCTGAACAGGACATTCAAAATAGAAAAGATCTAATCCCTTGCTTAAGCTATGAAATCTGTAAGTAAATATGTTGCGGTTTCTCTGTTTGCGGTGATCAGCACCGGACTGTTTGGGCAGGATAATGTGCCGCTGGGGATCCATTATCAGGCCGTAGCCCGGGACAATTACGGCAATGAGCTGGTGAACAGGAAGATCAGTGTAAAATTTTCGATTATTAAGGATGATCCTCTTGGAGAAGTGGTTTACCAGGAGCTTTATCAGGATATCTTAACCTCGAGGTTCGGGGTCTTTTCCCTGATTATTGGTCATGGAACACCAACCGGTAATTCGCCTTGCGGAGAGCTTTCGCAGATAAGCTGGGAGTCGGCATTTCATTTCCTTAAAGTTGAGGTGAAGTTTGATAATGACTTTATGGATATGGGAACAATGCAGTTTCTGGCAGTTCCATATGCCCTCTACGCCCGAAAATCGCTCGAACCTGGTCCGGCTGGCCCCAAAGGTGATGCCGGTCCAAAGGGGGAGCCCGGCGATCCGGCGTCTGACGACCAGACACTCTCATTTGACGGAAGCACCCTTTCGATTGATGAGGGCAATTCGCTGTCGCTTACCGATCTGCTGCAGAACCTGACAGTGGCATACCAGGCTGACGGCACATACCTTGGCATCTCACGGGGTAACTCGGTAAAGCTGGCTACCATTGAAGCTGACGGCGATCCGAAGAATGAGCTGCAGGACATTACGATCAGTTCCGATAAACTGAAGATCACGAACAATGAACTGGCCACCGAGTGGGATCTTTCGCCTTACAGGCAATCGCTGCTATGGGATCCGGTGACAAGGGTGATCAGCATTTCGGGCACGAATTCGACGGCAAATCTCTCTGAGCTGGAAGATGACGCCGATGCTGATGCAACTAATGAGATCCAGGATCTTGAGCTGAGCGGTGATCTGCTTAAGATAACGAAGAATAGCACTTCAGCGGGAGTGAACCTGAACAAATACCTTGATGATACCGACGATCAGCAGCTCAGTTTTAATAGTGTAAATAATACACTTATTCTCACCGGCAATGATCCGGTGGATCTGTCATCTCTCGAAAATGATGCTGATGCAGATGCGGCGAATGAGATACAGGATCTTGCTCTGTCGGGCAATCTTCTTACCATTTCAAAAAACTCAACATCAACCGGGGTTGATCTTGCCAGATTTCTTGACGATACAGATGATCAGCAGCTCAGTTTTAATAGTGTAAATAATACACTTATTCTCACCGGCAATGATCCGGTGGATCTGTCATCTCTTGAAAATGATGCGGATGCCGATGCGACGAATGAGATACAGAGTTTGATCTTTGCTGAAACCGACCTGACAAAAACAGTGTCAATATCTGAGGGGAACAGTGTGGTAATAGATAATAAGGTGGCGTTCAGAGCGCACAAGACCATATCTGAAACAGGTCTCTCTTATATGACCTATTATAATTTTGTTGCAGATAACCTAGATTATAGTGATGGTGGTGGATATAATGTAACTGATGGTATTTTTACTGTCCCTCAAGATGGGATTTATACATTTAATATTGGATTTACCGCTACAGGATCTGGTGATGCTCGCGCAATAAAAATTGTTTATGGTAGTGGAAATGAAGAAATCCTTAATAATGGTATCTCTCAGAATTCTTCCTTATTAAGATCTATAACAATAAAACTATTAGCCGGTCAAACCGTAAAAGTTCAAGTAAATACAGGTGCGTCAAATGAATCAGGTATAGGTTCATTTTCAGGGTTTAAGGTTAATTAAACTCATTTCCGGGCTAAAGCCCACCATCATTGAAGTTATCCAAAACCCCAGGCTGAAGCCTGGGGTTAGTTGTTTATTTCATTCTAACTTCAGTTAGGGGACAATTGCATACGAACATCTTTGAAGATATCGATAGACTAACCCCGGGCTTCAGCCCGGGGCGGTACGGCTTGACTTACATCCCGGGCTTCAGTATTCCCAATCCATCATTAGTGGAACCGCTCCGCGGTTCACCTCAATTCCGGGCTAAAGCCCTCATAATTGAAGATATCTTAAACCACAGGCTGAAGCCTGGGGTTGTCATTTTTACTATTTTGATAAACTCTTATCCCTGGTCCGACATTTATAAACATGGATCATGCAGGATCCACTCAATGAGATATTGCACAACCCCGGCAGAGCACAATTCAATAAGATAACAATCGCATACGTCCGGCTTTGGGGATGTCGGCAGACTAACCCCGGGCTTCAGCCCGGGGTTGCACGGCTTAACTAACATCCCGGGCTTTAGCCCGGAATACTTCTAGATATTCTTCTGAATACCGCCACGCAAAACACCAGCCCCCCTGCTACGCCGGCCAGGTTGCTTATAAGATCCTTCGGGTTAAAGGTCCTGCCGGGGATGAGGATCTGATGCGATTCATCTGCAATGGCAAATATGATGAGGCAAGATGTAAGTATAAGATATAGGACTACCGTTATACTGAAATCATTCCCTGCAAAAGCGAGATACGTCAGAAATGCCAGTGAAGCGTATTCGAGAAAATGAATAAGATAATCAAGCCTGATGTCGGTTTTTTCAGTATGTATCTTAAGCGAAGGAATTGACGGAGATGATGAAACTATTATAATTGCAATGATCCATGCGATCAGCAGATATTTTGCATGCGGCCTGATAAAAACGATAAGTTTGTACATACTTATTTTATGACACGGCAAAAATAAACTATAATTGACTACTTTTGACAAAAAATAATTATGATCACCAACGAACAGGTTAAAGAGGTATCAGGACGCCGTGATGCGTTAAGGAGGTATCTTTGACATTGATGGCAAACTGGCTCTCATCTCTGAAAAAGAGAAAACATCATTTCAGCCCGGATTCTGGGACGATCCCAAACAGGCCGAAGAACTCCTGAGAAGCATCTCACAACTAAAAAGCTGGACAAACGATTTCAACAGGGTAAGCACATCTGTCGACGACCTTGCCGTATTGTACGACTTCTTCAGGGAAGGAGAAGCGACAGAACAGGAACTTGAAAACCAGTATAATAGCTGCCTTACGCTGATCGAAGACCTTGAGGTCCGCAATATGCTGAGAAATGAGGAGGACCAGCTGGGAGCAATACTTAAGATCAATTCAGGCGCCGGGGGAACAGAGAGCAACGACTGGGCCGAAATGCTGATGAGGATGTACCTGAGATGGGCTGAAAGAAATAATTATAAAACAAAAGAACTCGATTTCCAGCCGGGCGATGAGGCCGGAATAAGATCCGTGACAATAGAGATCGACGGCGAACAGGCTTACGGATACCTGAAAAGCGAGAACGGTGTTCACCGCCTCGTAAGGATCTCTCCTTTCAATGCACAGGGAAAAAGGCAGACCACATTTGCATCCGTTTTCATAAGTCCGCTGGTTGATGATAACATTGAAATAGAGATAAATCCTTCCGATATAACCTGGGAAACCTACAGGTCGAGCGGCGCAGGCGGACAGAATGTGAACAAGGTTGAGACAGCGGTAAGGCTGAGGCATCACCCTACCGGGATCGTCATCGAAAACCAGGAGACGAGATCGCAACTCAACAACAAGGAGAATGCCATGAGGATCCTCAGGTCGCAGCTCTATGAACTGGAGCTGAGAAAGCGACAGGAAGAGCAGGCTAAGATAGAGGGAGAAAAGAAGAAGATAGAGTGGGGCTCCCAGATAAGGTCATACACGCTCCACCCCTATAAGCTTATAAAAGACCACCGCACCGGATATGAGACAGGAAACGTGCAGGCAGTGCTCGATGGCGACCTTATTGATTTCATAAAGTCGTACCTGATGGAATTCGCCGGAAAATGAGCAGGAAAGAAAAACTATTTGAAGAGTTCCCGCCGGTAAGCACCAGGGAATGGATGGATAAGATAGCCGCCGATCTTAAAGGGGCCGACTTTAATAAGAAGCTGGTGTGGAAAACCAGCGAAGGATTCGAGGTGATGCCTTTCTACAGGCAGGAGGATCTTGAGAACCTGAAGTATATTGATTCGCTCCCGGGTGAATTTCCTTATCTGAGGGGCAGGAGGACGGATAACAACGCCTGGAAGATCAGACAGAACATTAATGTAACCGATTTCGGGGCTGCAAACAGGAAAGCGCTCGACATTCTGATGAAAGGCATCGACTCGCCCGGTTTTTATATTGCTGATCCCGAAAACATCACCCGTGAGAACATCGGACTGTTGCTTAAAGACATCTGCCCTGAAGCTGTTGAACTCAATTTCATGACAGACGGCAAGGCAAAGGAACTGACTGGTTTTTTCCTGGAATATATTGACAGTACTAATGCCGATATTCAGAAAATATCCGGCGCTGTTGAAGCCGACCCCCTCAGCCGCCTGATGCTTAACGGAACATTATGCATTCCGGTTGAAAAAGGACTCGATTACCTCGCGGATGTCGCCAGGATGGTGTCGCAGCTTCCCGGGTTCAGGGCAATTCATATTAATGCCTCTAATTTCGGGAATGCAGGCGCCGATATTGTTCAGGAGCTTGCATTCGGACTTGCAATGGGGGCAGAGTATGTCTCGCAGCTAAGTGACAGGGACATAAAACCTCATGATGCGGCCTCAAAGATCAGATTCTCTTTCGGAACAGGATCGAGTTATTTCCAGGAGATAGCAAAGCTGAGGGCTGCCCGCCTGCTGTGGTCGGCAATAATGAATACTTTCCTGCCGGGCACCACAGAGCCGGCAAAAATGGAGATTCACTGTGTGACAGGCAGGTGGAACAAAACCGTTTACGATCCGTATGTGAATATTCTCAGAACCCAGACAGAGGCTATGTCGGCCATCCTCGGAGGAACAGACTCACTGACGGTGGAGCCGTTTGATATTGTCTTCAGGCAGCCCGATGAGTTTTCGGAGAGGATTGCCAGGAACCAGCAACTCATCCTGAGGGAAGAATCATATTTTGACAA
>JBFYPG010000180.1:0-15924 GCA_041303415.1 Bacteroidales bacterium | reverse complement strand
ACTAATCCAGACGCTGTACTCTTTTTTGTAAGCAGAAGGGGGACTGCAATCAGCGACACTGCTGCAATAGCCTTGCCTGCCTTTCTTACAAAATCCCTCCGCGACTGGTATTTATTCTTTTCTTCTTTCATCTCTTTTCACTTAAGAAAATACCACAATCTGACTCTCCGTTGCATATTCCATTCCCGGGGCATCCGATGCAATCATTAGTCTTTGAGATTCTGCCACTAAGGATAAATGCAACCGCACCAAGAATTAAAACTAGTCCTGCCCGGATAACTGTCCTGATAAAAGATTCCCTGTTTATCAAGTCTTTCTGGCCTTGTGTCGTGTGCCGTGCGTCTTTCGTCATTTCTTTATTCATTGCTTTGGTTTCTTATAAACACATACAGCTTCCCATCAGCCGAATTAGCCCCATAAATGGTAACACCGTCTGCCGTTGCCACATCAAGGGGCACCGAAGCTTTAAAATCATTATCCGATGACACATACTCAACAAATTCACCTTCAGGGCCAAGTATCTTAATTCTGTTGATCCCTTTTTCAGCTGTAATGAATCCCAGGGGGGTTGCGGTAAAATGCGCAGGGTTGCAGCACCCGCAGAAAGCTCCCGGTTCTGTGCCCGGCTCTCCGAATGATGATAACATCTTCCCTTCAATGCTTCGTTTTTCAATCCTGAAGCTGCCTGTGTGAGCCATGTAGAGGACGTTGCCCGGTGTCAGGTATACGTCAAAGTACGGACTGGGGATTAACAGTTGTTCAGCAAAGTGGCCTATCATCGATGAAACCTCACCGCTTTTCTTCAGGATAAAAACAATTTTGTTCCCTGCGTCAGCAACTGCAACATGATTGCTGTTTGCCGTTATCGATGTGAAAAGGCAGCCTGCTTCCCAGGGTCCCCATTCGCCTATTGTCTTCCCTTCCTTGTTTATCAGAAATACCAGTTCTTCTGTTGCAGCATATAGAGTATCATTATATGCAGCCAGTGCTGTTATCCTGGCGGGCGCTTCAATACTCCACATCTCTTTCAGATCACTGCTGTAACATTTTACAAATGACTCTCCTCCTGTGAAAAGAGTGCCATTCTCAGAAACTGCAAGGGCTTTAAGCCCTGCACTGACGAAGATCTCCTGAGCTATCCTCCATTGATCTTCAGGTCCGTTCTTTTCAACAGCGGCAGTAACATCAGGCTTTTCGCCGGCCGGTCTGGCAGTGTTATAGATAATATACCCAACGAATGCAAGGATTACCAGAAGCGATATAAATGCAATGAATTTTTTTTTCATAGTTGTCCGTTTTTACCGACATAAAGTGAGACCATATTACGTGAATCCCTCATAATGAGGTAATTACCGGCAATAGCCATCGGGCCCCATGCTTCAATCCCATCCATTAGCTTATACTGTGAAAGCAGTGTGGCGCCTGTTGGAGCCAGCCTGAAAACGTAAAGCATTGCTTCATCGTCAAGGAGAAACATCCTGTTACCGCTGACCATGAATGGTCCAAGTCCTCTTCCGAACCTGCTCTCCTTTCCGCTTGACCATACCGGAGTTCTCAGATCATTCACATTATAGCATACAAGCTGTTTCTTGAGAGCTCCTGCGTTTTCAGGTAGCACAGCCCAGATCATACCGTCCAGCAGAATTGGTGTATGCTGGTCGCTCGAGAGTCCCTCCATGGATTTGTGCATCTCAACCACGGTCGCAGAGAAAGCAGCCCCGTCAAAATTTATTCTCAGGCGTGCTCCTCCTGCACCGTAGGCTCCAAAAACGGCTATTTCATTATTTCCCAGAAGAAGGGGAGAGGCAGCTGTGGTTGCAGGGTTCCATTCCTTTGTTTTCCAGAGAAGTTTTCCCCTGTCGTCACCTTCGGCAGAGACACCGATCACTCCGCCAATTGCATTATAAACAAACATCCTTTTGCCATGAATGACCATAGGCAAAATTGAACCGTGTGACATTCGCAGGGTATCAGGATTTGTAGTTCTCCATAGTTCCTTCCCGGTTGCACAGTCAATACCTACCATCAGCGCTTTACCTCCGGGCGCAAGTACCGCAACATCATTATCAATAAGCGGACACTGTCCGGTATACCAGTCGGGAGTAACCTTACCCTTTGTGCTTTCAGGTATGCCAAACTCCTTCTCCATGTCAAGGGTCCAGAAGAGGTCGCCTGTAAGCGGATCCAGGCACATAACATGCGACCGGGGCCCTATTGTGACAAGATATTTATCGGTCACTGCCGGGATGGTCCTGGAATATCCGTGGTTCCTTTTGAGTTCAACATAATACCATCTCCTCCAGAGCTCGGTTCCCGACTTAAGCGAATAGCATCTCAGCATATCTGCCTTCCTCCGCTCATCATAATCCATAACATATACCCTTCCGTTGTAAACCGACGGGCCTGCATATCCTTCGCCCACCCTCAGCTTCCAGACAACCGGTGGACCGGCAGAATCCCACGACTCTGCAAGGGGAGTTGTGTCATGATTTATATTGTCAAAATACGCACCCCTGAACCTGGGCCAGCTTCCTGCTACATACTCATCAAACAGACCAATAGTATCGAAAAACTCACCAATGACCACCGTGTCAGACCTGGGTTCAATTTTCGGTCTGCTATCCATTCCCGGAACACGAACGACGACATCAGCAGGATAGTGATCACCTGAATACCACCATATAAGGGCACCTGCAGCCAGTATTACAATAAATACTGTCGCCAGGCTTTTATTTGTCTTATCTCGAAGCACCCTCAATTTATTAATTTACTAAGTTCTGCTATTCCTTTATATTATATGCCATCAGAGCTTCTCCGTGTCTTATGTACAGCACATCATTATTAATTACAGGGTGAGCCCAGAAGGGACCTGAACCTGCCTTGAAGCTGAAACTGCTTATAAGATCAAACTTCTCCGGATCCGGCCTCAGAAGCCCAATATTTCCCCGGCGCTCATCATATATATAAAGGAATCCGTCTGCAGCTATAATTGATCCCTTGTTGTTCCAGTGCTCTTCCCACATTGTCTTCCCTGTATTCCAGTCTATGCAGCACCAGTTACCGTCACCGTTGCTCAGCCAGTTTGAACCGTAGATGTAGCCGTCTATCAGAACAACCCCTCCATGGTGAACATCAAGTACCTTATCAGTCCATTCCACACTTACGCTGTTGCCATCTTCAGATAGCCTCAGCATTGTCCCTCCGGTATCATATCCGCCAGTAATATATATTTTCCCTTCATGGTAAACCGGTGTTACACACTTGATGAAATCGAGGTCCGGCCAGGTGGAAATATAACCTGAATGATCAACTGTATCTTCGTGCTTTATTTTCCAAAGAACTGCTCCGTTTGAGGCATCTATGGCAAAAATGTATGATAAACCAACATTGATAATCATTTTCTTTCCGGCATAATCAATAAGGATAGGAGAGACGTATCCGGGTTTTGAATTAATGCTTTCTGATTTCCATAATAGTTCTCCATTTGTTTTGTCAAGGGCAATGGTCATTGTTTCAGGACCTCCCGGTGAGAAATAAATCTTCTGTCCGTCAATAAGGAGAGATTCTGCAATCCCCCACATCCCAAAGGTTCCACTGTGCAATTCACTGGCTTTCAATGACCATATTATTTCACCGTTTGTTCCATCGATGCATGCAAGGTCGCCATTTCCGCTTGATACATAAACCCGGTCACCTTCAACTGTGGGTGAGCATCTGCTTTCCGGGTTTGACGGATTCCAGCTCCGGCCGTAAACGGTTTTCCACTTTATGATTCCATTTGCATCAAGCGCGATAAGAACATCATTTTCTCCCTCATTTCCCGTAATATAGATTGAATTATTGCCGAAAGTTGGTGAAGAATAGCCTTTTGGCAGTTCAGTATTTGACCATATGAGTTGAGGCCCTTCTTCAGGCCACGATTTGAGCAGTCCGGTTTCAGCAGATACACCTGTTCTGTTCTCTTCTCTCCATTCGCTTATCAGCTGATTATCATTAATATCGACCGAACCTGCGGAAGATACTGCCGTATCAGATCCGATTATAAAAAATATTACATAACCCAGTACTCCGATAATTACCAGCGACAATACTATTATAAGAATCCTTTTCATCTGATAAGTTAAATAAAATTGTTATGCTCTCAAATTTATCTTATTTCACCGAATAAACAGCCATATAATCGCCGTGCCTCAGGAAAAGCCTGCCCTTATCAATTACCGGATGTGACCAGTATGGCCCGGTACCTTTTTCAACCCTGAACTCACTCACGATGTCAAGCTTTTCCTGATTCGGCTTTACAAGTGCAACATTGCCCTGTCTCTCTTCATATATATAAAGCATTCCATCGGCAGAAATTATTGATCCCTTATTATTCCAGTTGGTCGTCCACATTGTCTTGCCTGTGTTCCAGTCAACGCAGATCCACCTTCCCATTGAGTTGTTGTCGTGGGTAGAACTGTAGAGGTAATTCCCGAGCAGCACCATGCCTCCGACATGCGGATTAATCTCCGGGTTCTTCCATACAAGCTCAGGCGCCCTGCCGTCATCAAACAGCCTCAGTTTTGCAGCTGTCTGTCCGTAACCGTTTGCAACGAACAAATAACCATCTTTATAAATGGGTGTCTGGATGTAGTTTCTGCCTTCACCGGGATTATTGTTAACCGACTTGAAGTTGAATTTCCACACAATCTTTCCGTCAGCGGCATTCACGGCTATTACCAGGGTGGGGGTATGGGTGATTATCAGCTTCCTGCCGCCTCTTTCGATAAGAAGAGGATTGACATACTGGGCCTCTTCGTTAAGCGATTCGGTCTCCCAGACGACGTTCCCGTTGTTGACATTGAATGCCACCATAGCTGCTTTTGGACCGCCAGGCGAAACAATTACTTTATTATCGACCACAACCGGCGATTCCGATATTCCAAACCGCGGAACAGATGCACCGTACTTTGAATAATGATCAACGCTCCACAATATTTTTCCTTCAGATGAAACACATGTGAGCTCACCTGCTCCGCTGACGACAAATATTTTACCGTATGCGAAAGTGGGAGTGCAGCGGCTTTCGGGATAGTTAGGGGACTGCGATTTCCTTCCGTATTCAACATCCCATTTCTTCTTACCGTCAAGGGTAAATGCAGTAAGCAGGTCCTTGTCGCCCCTTACTCCGGTTATGTAAACGGCATCATTGGTTACCGTTGCGCTTGAATGTCCCGGTCCTATGCCTTCAGCTTCCCAAATAAGTTTTGGTCCGGTTGAAGGCCACGATTTCAGTAATCCGGTTTCGCTGTAGATGCCCGTCCTTCCAGGTCCGCGCCATCCGTATTCCTGCTGTCCTGATGCCGGATCGATGATCAGGATGGCCAATATTAGTGCCGGAATTAATCTAAAAGATATAGTTCTCATGATGTTGCAGTTTTATTTTTGTGAGCCGCAATATAGAAAAACCATTTACTTTACGGTTCATTATATGTGTTTTAGCATACAAGAAATGCGAATATTTAATTTTTTTTAACAACATATATAGAAAGAGTGATTTAAAACGAAAAAACAGAGATTCAAACCGAAAGAATTCCGGGCTTAAGCCCGCATGGGTAGGTACCAATGTCCCCCAGGCTGAAGCCCGGGGTTAGTGTCTTGCTTAGACTACCCTCCGGCTGCCCTTTGGGGAGTGTCCTGTTTTTCTATAAACAAAAAGTCCTACCCTGGGTGATCCATGATGAGGATAACTAACCCCAGGCTTCAGCCTGGGGTTGTGAACACTCCCTACTATCAGGGCTTTAGCCCGGAACTCTTTGCTTTTATTCCTTCTGAAATCGGATAAACTATGACTTTTGTCATATTAATAAATATAGGAATGTAATAACTTTATATTTATATATTTTACATATTTTGAGTATTTACTTACATTTTATTACTATATTTGCCTATTTAATTAATATATATTATGTGTGGAATAGTAGGGGTATTTGACCTCAGGGTCAATTACATGGATCTTAAGGCCGACGTGCTGAAAATGTCCAGGAAAGTAAGGCACCGGGGCCCCGACTGGTCGGGAATCTATTGCTGTGAAAAAGCAATTCTTGCCCACGAGCGCCTTTCTATTGTAGATCCCCAGTCAGGAAGACAGCCTCTTAAAAGCAGTGACGGCAATCTGATACTTGCTGTGAACGGAGAGATTTATAATCACCAGGAGATCCGGAAGAAGTATGAAAATTCATGGGAATTCCTGACACATTCCGACTGTGAAGTGATACTACCCCTTTACCGTGAGAAAGGAGCGGCCTTTATCGAAGAGATGAACGGTATCTTTGCATTTGCTCTCTACGATAAGCTGAACGACTGCTACCTGATCGCGAGGGATCACATTGGCATCATACCTTTATATATAGGCTGGGACAAATTCGGTAACTTTTACGTTGCTTCCGAATTAAAGGTTCTTGAAGGCGTCTGCAACAGGATCCAGGAGTTCCTGCCCGGCCATTACCTATACAGCCGTGATGGCGTCATGAAGAAATGGTACAACCGCGAATGGACCGATTATGAAGCCGTGAAGGAAAATACGACATCCCTTCCCGACCTGCGTAAAGCCCTTGAAGATGCTGTTCACCGCCAGCTCATGTCGGATGTTCCCTATGGAGTTCTGCTTTCAGGTGGCCTTGATTCGTCAGTTATTTCTGCTATAGCAAAGAAATTTGCTCCAAAGCGAATTGAATCGGGAGACAAGGCTGAAGCCTGGTGGCCCCAGCTTCATTCATTTGCCATCGGGCTCCAGGACTCACCCGATCTGGCTGCCGCCAGGAAAGTGGCCGTTCATATCGGAACCGTTCACCATGAGATCAACTTCACTCTTGAGGAGGGCCTCGATGCGATCCGTGATGTGATCTATCATATCGAGACTTATGATGTCACGACGGTCAGGGCTTCAACACCCATGTACCTTATGGCCAGGGTGATCAAATCAATGGGAGTGAAGATGGTCCTGTCGGGCGAAGGCGCCGATGAGATATTCGGCGGATACCTCTATTTCCACAAAGCTCCCGATCCCCGCGCATTTCATGAGGAGACCGTCAGGAAGCTGGGCAAACTCCACCTGTATGACTGCCTCAGGGCTAACAAATCGCTCGCCGCCTGGGGCGTCGAAGGAAGGGTTCCCTTTCTCGACAAGGAATTCCTCGATGTGGCCATGAGACTCAATCCTGCCGATAAGATGATACAGAATGGCCGGATAGAAAAGTGGGTTGTGCGGAAAGCATTTGAGGATTACCTGCCCGAATCCATTGCATGGAGACAAAAAGAACAATTCTCTGACGGTGTTGGCTACAAATGGATAGACACTCTCAGGGATATGGCATCAAAAGAGGTGACCGACGACCAGCTGAAAAACGCGAAATACCGCTTCCCGATAAATCCTCCAATGTCGAAGGAAGAATACCTCTACAGGTCGATCTTCGCCGAACATTTCCCGTCCGACCCTGCTGCATCATGCGTGCCTTCAGTGCCCTCGGTGGCCTGCAGCACAGCCGAAGCTCTTGCCTGGGATGCATCCTTCAAAAATATGATCGATCCGTCAGGACGTGCAGTTAAAAACGTGCACCTGGATTCTTATAAATAAAATAGTTAAAATACCCCCTTCCCGACCTTCCCCCAAGGGGGCAGGCCATCGCGGCAGGCAGGCTCCTTCGCTAAACCAGCCCACCGGGCTGGTTCTTAACGCTCGGCCCTCCCCTTGGGGGAAATAA
Source organism: Bacteroidales bacterium (assembly GCA_041303415.1). Classification (GTDB taxonomy): domain Bacteria; phylum Bacteroidota; class Bacteroidia; order Bacteroidales; family VadinHA17; genus LD21. Next base: position 8,182 of record JBFYPG010000180.1, on the reverse strand, counting down.
GAAAGGGGGTTTTTACTCTAAATAACAGAGACAATTTCTAAACTGGTTTCTTATAATATTATTTTGTCTTAATTTTAAGGCAATCTATAATCTGTTATTATATGGAGAAGAATGACGATTATGCCTGGAAAATAATCCTGTGGCTCATCCTGTTCCTGGTCTTCGGGATCATTATCATCGCCTGCAGGCAGAAGCCTTTATAATAAGGATTAGAAAGAATCACACATAACCCGCAACCCTTACCACGCAACACGCAACATGAATCCCAAAACCACCATTCTACTCTTTGCATCCCTCGCTGCTGCCGGATGCAATACAACGAAAAAGGAAAACCAGCCTCCGAACATTATTTACATCCTTGCCGACGATCTTGGTTACGGCGATCTCAGCTGTTACGGGCAGAAGAGGTTTTCAACTCCCAATATCGACAGGCTGGCCCGCGAAGGAATGCTCTTCAGACAGCATTACACGGGCTGTACAGTTTCCGCCCCCTCAAGGTCATGCCTCATGACAGGGCTTCATACAGGACATACGCCCATCCGCGGCAACAAAGGATGGGAACCCGAAGGCCAGTGGCCCCTGCCGGCATCGTCGTATACATTAGCTGAGATGTTAAAGGCAAATGGCTATACCACCGGAGCTTTCGGCAAATGGGGGCTTGGCTATATTGATACTGAAGGTGACCCGAATTCACAGGGATTTGATCTCTTTTACGGCTATAACTGCCAGAGCCTTGCACATAATTATTACCCTGACCATCTCTGGCTCAATCATGAAAAAATCCTTCTTCCCGCCAACGACAGCGGCAAAACAGGAGCCTACAGCGGCGACCTGATACACAAGGCCGCACTTGATTTTCTTGATGCGAACAGCGATAAACCCTTCTTCATGTTCTACCCGACCACCATCCCACATGCTGAACTTGTGGCTAAAGAAGAATATATGAAGGAATTCCGGGGCAGGCTGGAACCTGAAAAAGTATTCAGCGGTGTTGACGGCGGCCCCTCATTCAGGAAAGGTCCGTATGGTTCACAGCCCGAATCTCATGCCGCTTTCGCAGCTATGGTCAGACAACTCGATGTTTATGTAGGTGAAATACTCGATAAGCTGACCGAACTGGGCCTCGATAAAAACAGTGTAGTGGTCTTCGCATCCGATAACGGTCCCCATCTCGAAGGCGGCGCTGATCCTGATTATTTCGACAGTAACGGTCCTCTGAAAGGCTATAAACGAGATGTGTATGAAGGTGGTATACGCACAGCTATGCTTGTCAGATGGCCGGGAAAGGTTAAGCCGGGATCAGTATCAGACCATATGTCAGCATTCTGGGATATACTTCCGACTTTTGCTGAAATAACCGGATCTGAAAAGCCTGAAATCACCGATGGCATCTCTTTCCTGCCTGAGCTGCTGGGAAAGAAACAGAAAGAACATGAGTATCTCTACTGGGAATTTCATGAGCAGGGAGGCAAAACCGCTGCAAGAATGGGCAACTGGAAAGCAGTTAAGCGGGATATAAATAAAGTCCCGCAGGGCAATACCGAATTATATGATCTCTCAGTCGACGATGTTGAGACCAATGATATCTCAGCATCGCACCCGGATATTGTAAAGAGAATGGAAGAAATTATGAAAGAAGCACATATACCTTCAGACATCTTTCAATTCTCATTTGAATTAAATATATCAACTCCGTGAAACTTCGTGTTTAACTCAGTGAAACTCCGTGGTAAAAAAGAAAGAATGATTACAATTAAATCCGCTTTAAGCATCAGCACCGCCTCATTCCTGGCAATTCATGCCTTTCCTCAGAAGGCATATGATTCCGGTCAGTCAAAACCAAACATAATAATCATCCTTGCCGATGATCTGGGTTATGGCGATGTAAGCTGCTACGGCGCCTCAGGAATCAGAACGCCAAATATTGACAGGCTGGCAAAAAGCGGGCTTCGTTTCACAAATGCCCACTGTACGTCAGCCACAAGCACACCTTCGCGTTATTCACTGCTTACCGGGGAATATGCCTGGAGGCGGGAAGGCACCAGTGTGCTTCCGGGCGATGCCTCCGCGATAATCCTCCCCGGAAGAACCACGATAGCTACCCTTATGCAGAAGGCCGGATATGTGACCGGTGCAGTAGGCAAATGGCATCTGGGACTTGGTCCGGAGGGAGGACCTGATTGGAATGGCGAAATCACTCCGGGCCCGAATGATATCGGATTCAGCTACTCATTCATTATTCCGGCAACGGGCGACAGGGTGCCTTGTGTTTATGTTGAAAACGGGAGAGTGGCCGGACTTGATCCCGCTGACCCGATTACTGTCAGTTACAGGGAAAAGGTTGGAACCTGGCCTACCGGAAAGGAAAATCCTGAATTGCTGAAAATGCATCCGAGCCACGGCCACGATATGACCATTGTGAATGGAGTAAGCCGTATCGGTTACATGACCGGCGGTGAATCAGCACTCTGGGTCGATGAGGATATGGCTGATGTCATTACAGGTAAAGCGGTTAAGTTCATTGAAGATAACAGAGATAATCCGTTCTTCCTCTACTTCGCAACTCACGACATTCATGTACCACGGATGCCACATGCCCGCTTTACCGGCAAAAGCGGAATGGGCCCCAGGGGTGATGCAATCCTGGAATTCGACTGGTCAGTAGGAGAGATACTTAATACTATTGAAAAGCTTGATATTCAAAAAAATACACTCATAATAATTACCAGTGACAATGGCCCTGTGGTCGATGACGGCTACAAGGACCAGGCTGTTGAGCTGCTGAAAAAACATAAACCTGCCGGACCGCTGAGAGGAGGAAAATACAGCGCATTTGAAGGCGGAACAAGGATTGTGTTCATTACTGGATGGGAAGGAATCATAAAGCCGGGGGCTTCAGACGCACTTTTCAGCCAGATTGACCTTCTTTCATCCTTGGCTGCCCTTGCAGGTGTGACCCTTCCCCGGGACTCCGGACCTGACAGCCGGAACCATCTCAATACCATTCTCGGAAAATCAAAAGCAGGCAGGGATTGGGTAGTTGAGCAGGTATCAAAAAATAAGCTCTCCCTGATCAGAGGTTACTGGAAATTCATCGAACCTGGTCCGGGCCCTGAAATTCAGGTCAACACTAACACAGAGACTGGTAACAATACCCTGCCGCAGCTTTATTACCTCGAGACTGACATCGGGGAAAAGAAGAATGTGGCATCCGAACATCCGCTTATCGTGAAGGAAATGACAAACCTGCTCCAGGAGATAAGGGGCGGAAAAAATTATTAGAAAGAATGATTACACTAAGATCCGTAATAAGCATCGGCTCCGCATCAGTTTTAACTATGTACTCATGCGGTCCAAAAACAACCCAGTTAAGACAATCGACGCCTAATATCATTATCATTCTCATGGACGACATGGGTTATGGTGATATAGGCCGCACCGGGGCCAGCCAGTATGAAACACCTAACCTTAACCGCATGGCAAACCAGGGAATGCAGTTCACACGTTTCTATTGCCCGCAGGCAGTAAGCAGCGCCTCCAGAGCCGGACTTCTGACAGGCTGTTATCCCAACAGGATAGGAATTACCGGAGCACTGATGCCATATTCAAAAAACGGCATAAACGCTGAAGAGACCACCATTGCCGAGGTGCTCAAAACAAAGGGATACTATACCGGAATAATAGGGAAGTGGCACCTTGGGTATCAAAAAGAGTTTCTCCCGCTTCAGCATGGGTTCGATGAATATTTCGGAATTCCGTATTCTAACGACATGTGGCCTGTCGATTTCGACGGCGTGCCTATGAGGCTGAAAGACACAGCTGACAACAAGAACAGATATCCGCTCCTTCCACTGGTAGAGGGTAATGAGAAAGTGGGAGAGATTCTTACGCTTGCCGACCAGGATAAACTTACAACAACATATACCGAACGTGCTGTAAAGTTCATTGAGAAACATAAGAAGGAAATATTTTTCCTTTATCTTCCTCATTCAATGGTACATATCCCGTTAGGGGTTTCGGATAAATTCCGGGGTAAAAGCAAACAGGGCTTTTACGGCGACGTTATGATGGAGGTAGACTGGTCCGTCGGTGAAATCATGAAAGCACTTGAGAGGAACGGACTTGAGAAGAATACTCTTGTAATCTTTACCAGCGACAACGGGCCATGGCTCAATTTCGGAAATCATTCCGGCAGCACCGGGGGATTGAGGGAGGGCAAGGGAACAAGCTGGGAAGGAGGACAGCGGGTCCCCTGTATAATGAGATGGCCGGGAGTGATTCCTGCAGGGGATATCTGCAGTCAGATGGCCAGCTCAATTGATATTCTTCCCACGCTTGCCTCACTAACAGGAGCCGCTCTTCCTGACAAAAAGATTGACGGGGTCGATATCCTTCCCCTGATGAAGGGCGATAAATCTGCTTCACCGAGACATGAATTCTTTTACTATTACCAGCAAAACAGCCTCGAGGCTGTCCAGCGCGATTTCTGGAAGCTTGTCCTTCCTCACAGCGGCAGAACCTACCGCGGACCGGGACCTGGAATCGACGGATGGCCGGGACCCACCGCAACTGAAAAGATCGAAAAGGCTCAGCTCTATGATCTCCGCCGCGATCCCGGCGAATGGTACGATGTCTCCGGCATGTATCCCGAAAAGGTGAAAGACCTCGAAGCTCTTGCCGGAGAGGCACGAAAAGACCTTGGCGATGATCTTACCAATACACCCGGCGCAAACCGCCGTAAATGCGGATTCTCAGATTAAATAATATGATCAATCAAAAACATTTATTTGCACTCGGAATTGCTTCTTTAATAGCAGCAAACGCCGCTTCGCAGCAGACTCAGCGGCCCAACATCATCTACATAATGAGCGACGACCATGCTTACCAGGCCATAAGCGCCTACGGAGGCATCCTGAAGGATGTTGCACCAACGCCGAATATCGACCGGCTGGCCCGCAACGGAATGCTCTTCAACAGGTGCCTGGTCACAAATTCAATATCCGGCCCGTGCCGCGCAGTCATTCTCACAGGCAAATACAGCCACATGAACGGATTCCTGGCCAACGAACGTCAGAAACCTTTTGACGGCTCACAGCAAACCTTCCCCAAGCTTCTCCAGAAAGCAGGTTATAATACAGCAATGATAGGCAAGTGGCACCTGATGTCGAATCCTACCGGCTTTGACTACTGGGAGATCCTGCCGGGACAGGGCAGCTATTACAACCCTGACTTTATTACCGGTGAAGGCACTCACCGCGAAGAGGGCTATGTAACCGATTTGATCACTGAAAAATGCATTGAATGGCTGAACGGGGCAAAAGAATCCGGTAAGCCTTTCATGCTCATGATGCACCATAAGGCGCCGCACCGCGAATGGCAGCCCGGACCAGATGAGCTTACAACCTATAAGAATGTGACATTCCCTGAGCCTGCAACTCTCTTCGATGATTACTCAGGCAGGGGAACAGCAGAAAAAACACAGGATATGACAATATCCAAAACAATGCGCATTGAAGAGGATCTTAAACTGTATAAAGACAGGAAGAAGATGGGATTAACAGGGCTCACCCGAATGACTCCTGAACAGATGGCTGCATGGGACTCTGCCTATAATCCGGTTATCAGGGACTTCTACCGGTCAGGACTTACCGGTAACGACCTCGTCAGGTATAAGTACCAGAGATACCTTCAGGATTACCTTGCATGCATAGCTGCAGTCGACAAGAGCGTGGGAGAGGTGCTGGATTACCTTGAAAAAAGCGGACTCGATGAAAACACTGTTGTGATCTATGCATCCGACCAGGGCTTTTATCTTGGCGAGCACGGCTGGTTCGACAAGAGATGGATGTTCGAGGAATCTTACAGGACCCCGCTCCTGGTTCAGTGGCCAGGAGTTGTTAAACCGGGAAGCGTGAATAATGATATGGTCTCAAATATTGACCTTGCAGAGACATTCCTTGAGATGGCAGGAGTTGAAGTTCCTTCAGATATGCAGGGTAGGAGCATGGTGCCTGTTCTTAAAGGCAGAACGCCGAAAAACTGGAGAAAAGAACACTACTACCACTATTACGAATACCCGGGATCGCATATGGTGAAGCGCCACTACGGAATGAGCACTGAAAGATTCAAGCTGATGCATTATTATTATGATATTGATGAATGGGAAATGTACGACCGGCAGGCTGATCCTCTTGAAATGAAGAATGTCTACGATGATCCTGAATATGCATCAGTCAGGAAGAAACTCCATAAAAGACTTGAGAAGCTGATGCTTGAATCCGGCGACAGCGAGGAACTGGCAAAATCTTATCTGCCTGACTGACCTAAGCTCTTCACCTTGCACCTAGTTCACCCCGCACAACATAAAAGAATCCCACGACGGTATCAGACCGGCTGACCTCGCCTGCGGTCCGGAATAATCCGTCAATGCAAAGTTTGAATATCGTGCCTTCTTTTTACGATATTTCTTCATGCAGAAAGGGCAGGTCCCCACTTTCCGGTAAAATCTCCGGCTTTCCGTTACTGCTTTGCCTGCATCTTCAAAAGTACCGAGGAATATCCCCGGTTCCCTGACCCATAATAATGGACAGCCAATCCTGTGTAATACATATTTGCCTGTTGACAGCGGCCTTGAAGAAAGAAAGTATTGCGACATTATATTATTGATTTAGAATAACTTAATAATTTATCAGGTTTCGACTATCACTCTGTTCAAATTTTTGCTTCTCATCACAATTTTGAGTTTAATATACATTGCTACTGATTTGTTACCCTTAATTTCGAAGATTTCCGGGGGATTAAGTAAGAAACCTGGTAAAATTGTATCCTTTTTTCCAGGTAATCAAAATATCTATTCAATTGTCCCACAACATATTATGATGTTATTGGTTAATTCCTGGAAAAATTTTTCAAAAATTCATGGTAACAATTTGGCATCAATGACTATTAAACATCATTAATAATCCTTAAAAATTAAAAAAAATGGAAAGATCAGCAAATTTTAAAATGGCAAAGAGAGACCTTGAGAGCTTAATCTCAGTTTTAAATGAAAATGAAATACTCACACCCGATGCAATGAGATGCGTCAGGGGCGGCGATGGAGAAGGAGGAGCAGATATTATTATGATCCCGCCAAAAGAGGGTTAGACAGTTGAGAAACCCTCAATCTCATGAATTAAGAGTATCAGCAACCAGTTCTGATGCTCTTTATTATTTTATTAATTCTGTTCATACGATAGGATCTTTATAATGTGTTGATTATCAAATATCGGATTTCTGATTTGGGTACCGCAATTGCGTTATAAAAGTTGATAAGTACCGCTTTATATACCCTTATTCTCAGCCCCGAGCCCTCGGGGCTGAATATGAATAACCCCCGGTGCAACCGGGGGCAGAAGACTAATAAATGCTTTCAAACCCTGAAAGGGTTTAATATTGTTGGAGTTTACAGGTTCTTTTTGTACCTTAGTCTTTATTCGCTGCATTAATAATTTAATACTTCCCTACATGTCTAGTTATCGTCAACATCTCTATCACATTGTTATCAGAACAAAGGATAGTAAGCCAACAATTAAGATGGATCAGTCTGATCAGCTTTATGCTTATATGACGGGGATAATAAAAAACAAGGACAGCCACCTGTATCGTATTAATGGTATTGAAAATCACATTCACATTCTTACTGACATCCATCCGTCAATTGCACCAGCAGATTTTGTTAAGGATCTCAAGGTTGCATCCTCGATCTGGATGAAGGGCTGTGGGCTCTTCACTGCATTCGTTGGCTGGTCTGACGGTTACGGTTCATTTACCTGTTCATTTAAAGATCTGGGGGATCTTATCGATTATGTTAAGAACCAGCGGGAGCACCATAAAAAGAAGTCATTTGAGGAGGAGTTCAGGATTCTGCTGCTTGAATCGGGTATCAGGGTTGATGAGAGATTCTTTCCATAATCCTCATATTCAGCTCCTTCAGAGCTGTCCAAAGGTGGGTGTATTCAGGCCCCCGGTTGCACCCTAATCTTACATCACATCTCAATTTTAGTCAATTGCAGAAAGAGAGAAGGAGATCCCTCGCTGGCGCTCGGGATGACAGGTATGTTGTTGTTTATCAGGTGGAAGAAGAGGCGATTCGCGAGTGAAATACTTCATGGATAAAATGTCTTTGCGAATCGCCTCTTCT
>JBFYPG010000179.1:0-18461 GCA_041303415.1 Bacteroidales bacterium | reverse complement strand
ACTGGTCAACACCGGCATTGATCACCTTTTCCATTCTCTCCTCTTCCGAATAGTCGCGCATGCCCCATGCTCTTGCCGGCATCATGACCTTACCGAAAACTATCCAGTCTGAAATTATTCCCCAGTCGGTGCAGACTATTCCGTCGAATTTATACTTCTCACGAAGCAAGCCTGTTATTATGTCCCTGCTGAAAGAAAATCCTACCTCCTCGGTGTTCTGATCCATCGGAACGCCGTAGTAAGGCATTATCGCTGCCGTTCCTGCCCTGAAAGCTGCCTCAAAGGGAAACAGATGATAATCAAAATTACATCCCGGGTAGACCTGTCCTTTCTGGATCTCAAAATGCGGATCAATCCCTTCTTTCTGGGGTCCGCCGCCCGGAAAATGCTTTGTCATGCAGGCTACACTGTTCACACCCATGCTGTCGCTCTGGAAACCTTTAATATATGCATATGTAAGTTTTGACGAAAGAGCCGCATCTTCTCCGAATGTAGAGTTTATCCTCCCCCACCTTGGTTCGGTAGCAAGGTCAATCTGCGGATGCAGTGCTACCCTGATTCCTGCTGCCAGATACTCCTGTCTTGCAATATCTGCAAACTCAAATACTGTAAGGGAATCTCCGATAGCTGCAAGCCCGATCGGTTCAGGGAACTGCGAGAAATCACCGGCCAGAGCAGATGCAAGGGGGTTGTTTGAAAAATGGTTCCTCGGGTCGGTCCCAATGGTAACGGGGATTCCCAGCCTGGTTCTTTCGGCAAGCTTCTGGATATTGTTATACCATTCGGTCATCTCCTTCTTTCCGGTGCCAAAGAGTATATTGAAATGGTTAATATTCTTCATGAACATCATCTTTGATGTTCCGTTTATCATGAAAGAAAAAGGATCGGAGAGTGATGGCTTTTCGGATATGGATCCGTCTTTCCTCATGGATATCATGCTGAAAAACATGGTTCCTGCTTTCTCTTCAATGGTCATCTGAGAAAGAAGATCATTGACTCTTTCTTCCACCGGTTTTCCCGGATCTTCATAAACATCAAGCTTACCGTTCTTGTTAAGATCCCTGAAAGTGAAGCCGTCTGCTGTCAGAGTTCTGACTTCTCCGCTTTGAAGTTCTGTACTCCGCCTGAGAGTTTTAGCAGTAGCGGCACTGATGGAGATCCATGCTACAATAAAAAACAGGATCAGTAATCCGAGAAGTCCGCCGAGGGACCAGAGAAGGATCTTGAGGAATTTTTTCATAGTTATTATTAATAAGTTCCTTAAATATACAAAGATTTATATCTAAGAGTATTCATACTACAGATCAGGCCGGGAATTTGCTCCCAGTTCTCAGGGAGAGGAAAAATCTCTGTGGCTCTCTGTAGTTCTCTGTGATGCTCTGTGTAAGTTCTTCATATAGTTATTTAGCAGGTCGCGAAGAACAGGTATTCAGGTATTTGACTCTGCGTGCTTTGCGTCAGCTTAGCGTTCTTTGCGGTTATTTATTTTTGTTTCTTTGTACCCTGATAATACAAAACTTACACCTGATGAAAAGTTATAAAGTCCTATTTATTCTTCTGGTCTTCATACTCCCGCTTGTTTCTTTTCAACCACAAAATGCGTGCATGTAAACATTTTTATACTAAAATTTGTTTGTTTTAAGTATCAAATAATAATTGAATTATTAAAAAGGTGTAATGAATATGAAACAAAGTAAAAAGTATCTACTGGCATTATTCCTGTCTGCCGGTATAATAAATGTCAGTGCCCAGGACTGGCCTCAGTACCTCGGACCTAACAGGAACAGCATCTCGGACCAGAAAGATCTCCTGCGTTCATGGCCGAAAAACGGACCTGAAGTTGTATGGACAACCAGTGTGGGAATAGGCTTTGGCGGACCTGTTGTAAAAGACGGTAAAGTTTACCTGCTTGACAGGAATGACGAGACTGGTGATAAGATGAGGTGCTTTGACCTTGCTTCAGGAAAAGAGCTCTGGAGCTTCGGATATGATGCTCCCGGGGCTGTTCAGTTCCCCGGCTCGCGGAGTGTTCCGGCCATCGACGGCAACCGGATCTACTCGTGCGGTCCCTACGGCGACCTCTACTGCATAGATATAAACACACACAAGCCGCTCTGGAACAAGAATGTGTGGAAGGACTTTGGTGGCGACCGTATCCCGCGATGGGCAATAACCCAGTGTCCGTTGGTTTACGGCCATCTGGTTATTGTGGCTTCACAGGCACCCGGGGCAGGTGTTGTCGCTTATGATAAGCTAACAGGTGCTGTTGTATGGAAAACCCCGTCAATTGGTCCTGTAGGCTATGTAAGCCCGTCAATTGTAAAATTCGGCACAGAGAATCATGTTGTAATGATGACCGCCTCAGCAGGCCGTGGAGCAACCGCCAGCGGCGGCAAAGTGGTTGGCATAGACCCACTTACTGGAAAAATCCTCTGGGATTATTCAGGATGGCAGTGCGGCATCCCTATCCCGAGCGCTTTTGATGCAGGCAATGGAAGAGCACTTATCACAGGCGGATACAATGCAGGAACAGTGATGCTGAAAATTGAGAAGAAATCTGACGGCACATATGGTGTTTCAGAGGTTTTCAGAAACCTCGATTTCGGATCGCATACCCAGCCTCCGGTTCTGTACAACGGTCATCTTTATGCCCAGTACTCCACCAATGAAAGGAAAGACGGACTCGTGTGCATGAGCATTGACGGCCAGGTAAAATGGAAAACAATGAGAGCACCCGGGTTTGACAAAGGAGGCATGATTCTCTCAAACGGATTGCTGCTCGCAACCGACGGTATGAAAAAATTATATCTTATCGAACCGGATCCTTCAGGCTTTAAGCCGGTTTCATCAGTAGAATTGCTTGGAGAAGGAGGAACCGGATCAGGCAACGATCCTGTAGCTTCACAAGTCGGTGGTTCAACTCAGAACTGGGCACCTCTTGCGCTCGCAAACGGGAAGCTGCTGATCAGGGACCAGAGCAGGTTGATGTGTGTTAAGGTTGGCCATTAATGCTCCTTAAATCTCTATTGATCCATTCCGATACCCTTAAAAGATTCTGCCCAAAAAGAAAAAGTATTGAAGGAGGCCTTTGAAATGATATCTGCAAATCTGTGTTCTGCCCCGGCAATCACATAATACTGATGCTTAATTTGCAGATCATCAAGCAACAAGTGAAAGCTATTGACTACATTCGAGAGCTTTTCATATCTATCGCCAATAAGAATCCTTAGTTCTGTCCTGCCTCTTAAAAAGCCTGCATTTTCTCTAACATGTGTCCAGGGATCATTTAGCGAATAATATTCCTCATCATAACCGAAATTTTCCTGCACATGAATATTCTCTTCTTTCATGGGCAATATACTTGGAGCTAAGGCAGATACCACACCAAAAAGTTCGTAATACTTCAAGCCAAGGTGTAAAGCCCCATATCCACCCATTGACATTCCTTCAATAGCTCTGTATTCCCTTTTATTTAAAGTACGATATGTCAAATCAATATGTGGTATTAAATCCTTAATAATTACATCTTCAACAGGTCTTGTTCCATCTTTCGTATTTACATAACGTACAGACGGAAGACCTTGTACTAAAACAACTATTACTTCAGGCATTGTACTTTCTTTAATGGCATTATGTATTTGTTCAACCATCCAGGCGCCTTCCCGTTGATTTCCACCCCCTCCATGCAGCCAGTATATAACCGGATATCTTTTGTTTAAGTTATCCTGATAGAACGGTGGCAGATAAATTAAATAACTGGCTTTCGTATTCTCTCCCCTAGAGGGTGAATCAAATAATTGATATAAGGTATGCTCAGGCGCTTCAGTGATCGAATCAATCCATTCGTTTTGTCCTTTGCTCCAGTCTGGTTGTGCAAGTACAATCGTAATGTTTAACCAAACTAATCCTGTACAAATAAGTTTTTGATACATATAACTATCTATAAAGATACAGGGATTGACATTTAAATTAGTTTACAGGACAGTTATTTCACCTATCCACCTGATAAAACTCTCCGGATCATAATCGGCACAATGTCCTCCATCCCAAAACAGCAGGGCATTCACATGCTTATTCAGGTTCTCGAGACTTGTTGCCAGGTTAACCATCACTGTCTGCGAGGTATGGTTGTCACTGGTCCCGTTACGGAGCCACCAGTATCCTGCACAACCGCTGTTGTTTCGTCGCGGAAAATACATGGCATTCATCATGTTTACCAGCTCCTTTACACCGTTATCAACTTCAGCATTCTGATTACCTGTGGATTGCTGCAGGCTGAAATTCGTAAAGTGTCTTGAGTCAGTGGTTTTGTTGCCGAACAGATTGGGCTCGGGCTGTTTCAAATCAAAATCGTCAAAGGCAGGCAAACCTTTCATTCTTCCGGCATGTGCAGCATAGTCAATAAAGGTGAATGTGGCCTTATTCCCTCTCCATACTATCCATTTATTCTTTTCAAGGTAATCATTACGTTTTTCCTCAGTTAATGCATTAAGGTATTCATCTGCTGACGGGAAAAGGTAATATTTAAGGAGATACTCATCGTAATTGGCTGCTGTCAGGGTTCCAAAATCGCCCCTTCCCTTAAGTTCCAGTGAGGACTGATACTCTGCATACAGGGTTTTCAGTTGTTCTGAGAGTTCCTGGTCCACCTTTCCTGACCGGCCCGCGATGGTGCCATAATTCCATTCATAAGCCATATCGGCATGCTCCAGGTCGGTTATAGGACTGAAGCAGGCACTGGCGAATATGTTATCCTTCTCATTTGCTGCACCGATCTCTTTCAGGTATTTTTCGTAAAGAGGACTATTACCTGAAGCACCAAGGAGTGCTGAGAGCGCACCTCCGGCACTGCACCCGACCGATATTATCCTGTCTGTGCTCCCCGGTAAAACACCTTTATTATGACGAATATACCGTACAGCCGCTTTCAGGTCGACAATAGCTGCCGGTGCTTTACCATAGAATGTTCCATCTGCTGCTTTATTATCTCGTCCGCGGCAACCGGGGGCAACCACCACATATCCTGCAGCCAGCGCCAGATCTTCCCTGCTGCTGATGCTCCCTGAAGCAGCAGGGGATCTCCCGGGGCCACCCTGAAAACCTCCCATACCGGTACGTGCATTATTGACTGACATATAACCTCCGACACCAATTACAAAAAGTATCGGTGCATTTGAAGCATTAAAGGAATTACCATCAATTTCAACAGGAACGCTTACATTGAGGCTCTGGTAATCCTTTTCAACAGGGTTCGACACATAGAGAATGTGCAAATAAGAGCGGTATGTGACCTTCTTTTCACCGGTGGAAGTATTTACTGTTTTTGTCTCTACAGTAAAATCATCCTGCGGAAACAATAATGAATGATCGGGCTGACAAGAGGCTGAGGTAAATACAGATAAATAAACAGCCATCAGAATTAAAGACATCAGAATTTTTTTATTATTCCTGTGCAAAAGGTGCATTTGGTAATTTAGCGATTTTTTTTCTTTGTTATTCATATTTAGTCAGTTAATTAATTTTCAGAAATAGTTGAATAATCAGAAAATCTCTTCCCTTACAAATAACCCCAGACTGCTTTCAACAAAAGGATCTACCGGACTTCTTTTCTGACAAAAACCAACGGATTTTTATTCCGGCTAAACACAATTTTATTTATCAACCCCATTCAGCTTGCTGGTCTTCATCCCGTATAGGAAATAGATAAAGAATTCTATGATCGTCCAGACCCGGTTAATGTAAATGAAGGTTGCCAAGTGATTCCGTTTTTACAAAGGGATCAGACATGCTGAGATATTAATACTTAAGAAGAATAGCTGCTACCTGTAGCTTTTCCAGTCAGTTCCGACAGGGTAAAACATCACTGCTGAATCATTTATTACAATCTGAAAATTCTTAATAAGCCGAAGCATTTCTGATCCGGCCAGAATTACAGGTCCGTAACCATGGGCTGCCGCAGTATTGACAGGACGATTGTAATAGAATGCCGGGTCGAATGCCATACCCGTACCGACACATGTTCCTTCAACCTGCCCCTGTTCATTTACTTTCGTTTGTACCGCGTTCCATCCCAGGACTGCTGCCGGCCCAAAAGCCCTGGGATCAAGCCACCCCATGTTTATGCCGTGAGCAATACAATATGTGAAAATTGCTGTTGCAGATGTTTCCAGGTATGAGTCGTTACGATCTATCAGCTGATTCCAGAGGCCCGTACCCTGCTGATACGAGACAAGTCCTGCTGCATGAGCCCTGAACTGTTCCATGATTGCTTTTGCAGAGGAGTGATCTGCCGGTAAAACGTCCAGTAGCTCCGACATGGCCAGCAGTGCCCATCCATTACACCGTGCCCAGTAAAACTCCGGGTGAGGATCCATACCCTGGATCCAGCCATGCATATAAAGTCCTTTCGACTTATTGAACATACGCCCGGAGAATTGACTGACCTGCTTGCATGCATCATCAAAATATTTTTTCTCACCGGTCAGTTTACCCATCTGAGCCAATGCCGGAACGCTCATATAAAGATCATCAAGCCATAATGCATCTGGCAGCGGCCTGTTCCGGGAAAGCGTTCCGTCAGCAAGACGTTGTTGCTTATAGGATATATAATCGATGTAATTGTTTATTAATGGACGAAGAAGCTGATTGTTGCTGACATTTATTGTTTTGATCATAGCAGCACACAACGAACCTGCATCATCAAGAGCTCTGGGATCAAGCACTGACCTGACAGGACTATTTCTTTGCAGATCTCCGGATTGCCTCTTATAAAACTGAGCCATGGTTGAAATAAGATCCATCCTTTTTGTGGTATATTCTGTGAATCTGGAATTACCGGTAACTTCTCCAGCCAGCAGCATAGCACCATAGACCACACCCCATTCATAGCTAATAAGCCTGAATACACCCTGTTCAAAAATAACATTTGAGGTGAGCTTAGCCATGTTAGTGATCTCTGTGCCAGCTTGTTTATCAATAACTTTCGAAGGTGTTGAAGCGTCTACATATTCAAGAAGACGGTTTAAGACAGCAGTTATGTCCTCAGCTTTTACCGGCCCGTAAGGAATCTTGTAATCGGGCTGTATGGTGTGAAGGGCTGTATTACTGTCTGTAATCTTTACTGAAGTATTTTGAGACAGTACTGGCATTGTGAGCCATACAAAAAATAACGGGACAAGGTTTTTAAGTTTCATATCGATTAATTTGATTTAACTCCATAATGCAATAAATCAGATCTGACTGACACATCCCACATTCCCGTCAATTAAGGTTTAAGTTTGTATATCTCACTTCCTGCGAGCAGGAAACAACCCAATCCAAAATCTTCAAAATTGGCAGGATTTTCATAGGTGACCGGCTGGCCGTCTTTCGGCTCTTTACCTGTTCCCTGCACGAAACCGAGCATACCGTCAGGATGAACAGAATATCTGACCATGGCGTTCCATGCCCTGAGAGCTACAGAAAGATAAATTGTCCTGTCGAGATAGCCTTTATTAATACCCCATGCCAGGCCGTAAGTAAAGAGGGCAGTCCCTGATAATTCTTTCCCTCCAAAATGAGTCGAATCATGCAGGCTTACATTCCAGTAACCATCTTTCCGCTGCACAGGAACAAGCGCCGAAGCCATCGTCTTAAAATCGTCAAGATATAACGAATAATAGGGCGAATCTTCCGGCAGATACTCAAGGGTTCGTACCAAAGCAGCAAATACCCAACCATTCCCTCTGCTCCAGTAACAATCCTCACCATTCGGCTCATAGTAGGGAGGAATAAAATTCTTATCACGCCACCATAAGCCATCTTTCTGATTAAAGAGGCCGTTCCCTCCCTGTATATTTCTGGTATAACTGTACATCTGAAACATACGGTTGTAATAGCCCGAATCATGGAACACAAATCCCAGCCTGGCATATACCGGCATCGCCATTTGTATAGCATCAATCCAGTTCCAGTCATCAATCTTTGATGTATGCATCATACTGTCGACAGAAGCTTTAATGGTGGCAATTTTTACAGGATCTTTATCCTTCATGTACAAATAAATGTATGTCTGGCCGCAAGCCTGATTATCAGCATCCCGGGTATAAGTGTATCCTTCCCGTAAGCCCCAGTTGTGTTTCTCTCCCCACTTTATAGCATAATCAAGATAAGTTGTCCGGGGACTGACATTATAAAACGCCATTAAACCCTCGTAATAGACAGCCCTTGTCCATATGTTCGCAGGACGTGTCCTGTCGGGATGTACGATAGGTTTGCCGGCATCAGGCCATTTCTTCATGAAATAGTTATTGGTGAGTTCCATCACTCTCAGGGTTTTCTTTTTGCCCGGCATTTTTTGTGCCTGAGAGATGCTGAGTGTTAAAAACAGAATACAAATAGTCAGTATCAGCTTATTTTTCATATCATATCATTATTTTCTGAATATAAGAAAGCTGTCTCAGGATTGAGACAGCTTTCCGAATGTAATTTGCAGTTTACTTTATGAACTTAGTACCCTGGATTCTGCATTGCGGCCTTTTCATCAGCAGTAAGGGCATGCCCGTCAGCTGTATAAATAGCATCGAGGAAAGTCTGCGGTAACGGGCGCAGGTAATGCTTCTCCACGAGAGCTGCTACTGATCCTGCGTTGTAAGTCTTGGCCCGGCTTATAAGCGTTTTCGTGCGGGCAAGGTCTTCCCAGCGGTAAAGCTCACCGTAAAGCTCGCGTGAACGCTCGTTGAGCAGGAAGCACATCATCCTGTCGTAGGTGCTTGAAAGGCCGAGTGTTGTTATAATGGCCTCGTCTGCAGAAGGAAGGCTTGCCGGGGTGATCCCGGTGGTAATGTCCGTGGCAGCTGTTGATACAGGTATATTGAGCGATTCGTAGTATGAATTTGAAGTGCAATACGAATTTATCAATACACCGTTTGCATTCAGCGGTGCATTTGAATTGGTAAGAACAGCGGCGCCTCCATCCCTGTATGCAGACCTGTTTTCACCGGCCTTGAACTGTGCGCGTGCACGGATAATATTCATAACCGTGATGGCCTCAGTATATTTGCCCTGGCGGATAAGAGCTTCAGCTTTAATGAGATATGTCTCGGCTACCCTCGCATATATTCCATCGCGGCGGCCGGCAGTTGCAGCAACTGCTGTGCGGGATCCGTCAAGCCATTTGCTGAGCGACGGGAACCTGCTGACGTTACCGGGTAAGCTTAAGTAACCGCTGCCATTGGCAAGGTAGCGTACATAGGCATGGGGTGTCGGTTTGCCAGTAACAGGATTATTGAAATAGACTCCGGTATGTGTACTTTTTACCTTCGGGGTTCCTCCGGCAGTAGGATCACTAAACCTGGTGTCGCCCGCCTTATTGATAATGTAGATCAATCCCAGGTCACCCTGTGCATAAGTTACAGCTGTACTTGTATTAGGGTCTGTTCCGTTAAGCTGGGCAAGATTTGAAATATTGTTAAGGTTTGCCTTTGTTTTAAAGCTTTTCCAGAAGCGTGAATCGTTCTCCATGTCGAATACACTGTATGCGTATTCATTTGTCCTGCATCTCTGGTATTCGCGCCCACCAGCTATATCACGTACAAAACCTGTAAGTGTTTGATATACCGAAAGAAAAAGAAGATGGTTGTAGTTTCCGTTACCATCATTAGCAACGGTAGTTGTGCTTGAGAACTGTGCGGCAAAAATCACCTCAGGGAGTTTCTCGTTTGCGCCGTCAGGCCCCGTGTAAGCGAAAATATCGGAAAAATTAGTTGCAAGGGCATGATGTGCAATTACCTCGTCGGCAAGTGTTATTACCTCTGCAAGGTCTGCTGTTTTGTACGAGGAATTCCAGTCGTCGTTTATTTCAGAACACCTGTACAGGAGCGCCTTTGCCAGGAAGTGGGCTGCCACATCCTTGTAAAGCTTTCCCTCCAGGGCTTCAGCATCAGGAAGCCCTGCGTATGCTGTCCTGAAATCGGCAATGATCTGGTTAACACACTCCTCTTTCGTTGCGCGTGTAAAGTACCTCTCAACGCCTGAGGATGGCTTCAGTGTCAGCACAACAGGTCCGTACTGCTGTACAAGCCTGAAATATGAGAACGCTCGAAGGAACGACGCTTCGGCTTTATAAAGACTGTTTTTACCGGCATCCGTTATAACGGCATCGACATTTGCAAGAAGCATGTTGGCATCGCCTATGGCCTTGTACATCATGTCCCATATCTCATAGGTTTTTGTTACATTGGAGGTTGGAACATTAGGAACTATGGAACCCAGGTTGGAGTTATAATCGTTCCATGTCTGTTGAGCCTGGTCGCCTCCTACAATAAATTCGTCAGTACCGCATGCGTTAGTGGAAACTGACTGCTCCCTGCCCATAAAGAAATTCCTGTAGTGGTTGTACAATGCATCGGAGAGGTCCGCAATCCCTTCGGCAGTTTTAAAATAATCGGTGCTTCTCTGGGTCTTCAGCTCTTCGTCGAGAAAATCCTTTTTGCATGAACTGATACCTGATGCAATCAGGAATACAGCCAATAGCACTATTATGGTTTTTATAGACTTATTCATATCGTGTATTTTCTTAAATGGTTAAAATTCATTCAGTACTTTCTCAGAATCCCACGTTGATACCGAATACATACCCGCGGTTAAAATAGAGAGTGTTATATTCGGAATCCCGGAAGTTATTCCGCGACCAGAGCATGCCGGCATTCTGTATCTGCGCATAGACCCGCAGGCTGTTTATCTTAACCTTGCCCAGCAGGCTCATTGGCAACTGGTATCCCAGCGATATGTTTCTGATTTTGATCCATGAATCATCTTTATAATAGGTGAAAGCATAAGTGTCGCCGCCTGCCTCGCTCATAAAAGGCCTCTGGTATTCGGCATCGGTATTGTCGGGCGTCCAGTAATCCAGCTCGCGCTGGTCGCCATACATGCCTGTGAGACCTTCGCCTACGCCTGCCATATATTTGAGGCGCCCGGTAAAGAATGCAGACAGCTCGATACCTTTATAACTGAATGTATTTGTAAGTCCCATTGTCCAGCGCGGGCTTGTGTTGCCGATAACAACCCTGTCGTAGTTACCGTCGATACGATAATCGCCATTCTGGTCTTTGATCCTGATTTTACCAGGCGCAAACTGGGATCCGTTAGCATTATAAAGCGCTATCTCTGCCAGGTCTTCAGGAGTATCCTGCCAGATGCCGATCTTTTCGTAATCATAAATTACTCCTATCGATTCGCCAATGAACCAGGTATCTGCAACCATATCCTCCTTACCGTTCATCAGTGATTCTATCTGGTCCCTCTGCCATGCGGCAGTTGCATTTATATTCCATGAGAAATCGCTGAGTTCAAGAATGGCAGAATTAATGGTGATATCGAAGCCCCTGTTGCTTGTTTCACCGATATTTGCAATTGTCGAGGTAAAGCCTGAAACGCTCGGAAGGGCTACAGTTAAAAGAAGATCCTTAGTAGATGACCTGTAAGCTTCGATGGTTCCGTTAACTCTCCCTTTCATGAACGAGAAATCGACAGCAAGGTTGTACTGGGTTGTCTTTTCCCATCCAAGTTCAGGGTTTGCAACAGTGTTTGTAAGTGTATAACCGGACTCGGTTCCGGTACCAAAAGGTACGGTAATCTGGGTGATAGCGCCCTTGGTTGAGTAAAGATCTACGGCAGAGTTACCTACTGTACCGAAACCTAAACGCAGCTTTAACTGGTCTATCCAGGTTATACCCTTCAGGAAGCTCTCCTGGTCGATGCGCCATCCGATTGCAGCGCTCGGGAAGAATGCCCATTTATTTCCTTCTGCAAGCTGTGAAGCGCCATCCCAGCGTCCTGATAATGTAAGCAGGTATTTGTTGGCATAATTGTAATTTACGCGTGCCATATAAGATGCCAGCTGGCGTTCCGTAAGTCCGGAGCTCCATGATGTGAGCTGGGCGCTGGTAAGGTTACCTAAGGCGTACCACATCTGGCTCGGCACCTGGATACCCTGGCCTGCAATTGCCGACGATTCGCTGGTCCATTTTGATGCCGTCTGGAGCAGTGTTGCTCCTATAGTATGGGCACCGAATTTATTGTCGTAATAAAGGAGGTTATCGATGGTGTAGGAGAAGTCTTTTGTGTTGGAGACACTTGCGTTGGCAGCGCTGAGTTCCCTGACAATTGACTTGGAGTCGTTATAATAGCCGTTCCTGTAGAAGCGGAAGTCGGGACCGAAGTTCATGCGGTACCTGATGCCTAAAGGCAGCTTCACTTCTGCAAAGAGAGAGCCGAGGAGACGCAGAGTCTCACGCTGGTTGGTCGAATATTTCCATTCGTCAATAACATTCCACACGCGTGCCTTTCCCCCGGGATGCACGATACGGTTTCCATCTGCATCATAAGGAAGGGAATAAGGCTCAATTCTTGCGGCTGCCGCGATCAGGTCGGCTGTCACGTTGGAGCTACCTCCCGTTCTGCTCTGCCCGTAATCCTGGTACTGCCATGATCCGTTTACACCAGCACCGAATGTAATCCAGTCCTTAGGGGTCAACTCTACATTGGTCCTGAGAGTGTACCGCTGGTACTCCTGTCCCTTTGTAGTACCCTGGTTATCGAGGTAACCTAACGAACCGTAAGCTTTCATTGTCTTTGTACCGCCGCTGGCGCTGAGCGAGTGCTCCTGGGTATATGAAGGCTGCGTTACCACTCCCAGCCAGTCGAATGTTTCGACCTGGGAGGGGTCCCATGTGCCGCTTGCCCAGCCTTTCTGGATGTTCTGCCATGCAGTGGGTTCAGCTGTAAAATAATTGATGGTGGCATCGTTGGCAAGGGTTGGAGTATTACCCGGCAATCTTGAATATGTTCCGGTGCCTGCATTATAAGATGCATAATATGCACCCCAGCGGGAGAATTCTATGAATTCCGCAACGTCCATGTAATCAGAACGCCAGATCATCTGCTCGTTTAAAAGTGAACCCGAGTAGTCAAGCTGAAACTGTCCTTCAGTACCGCGTTTTGTTGTCACAAGCACAACCCCGTTAGCACCTCTCGAACCGTAGATAGCGGTTGCCGAGGCGTCTTTCAGTATCTCTATGGATTCTATATCCTGCTCGTTCAGTGTTTCAATCCCGGAACCCGACATAATGGGAATACCGTCAACAACATAAAGAGGCGAATTGGATGCGGTGAGTGAACGTGCACCCCGAATATAAATTCTCCCCAATTCACCAGGGCGCAGTGAGGTGGTAATATCGACACCTGCTGCTTTACCCTGGAGGGCCTGGAATACGTTGGTTACAGGGCGGGCGGTTATTTCTTTGTTCGAAACTGAAACTACAGAGCCGGTAATATCACTCTTCCTCTGGGTTCCATATCCAACCACCACCACTTCTTCAAGGCCAATAGCCGATTCCTCCATGGTGATATCTATCTGGATTCTGTCGCCTATCAGTACTTCCTGCGTTTCCATTCCTACAAATGTGAATGTCAGCATTCTTGCGTCAACAGGAACATCAATTGAATATCTGCCGTCAGCATCTGAGATGACTCCGACAGCCGTTCCGGTTGCCCGGATATTTACGCCTGCTAAAGGAGCGCCTGACTGATCTGTAATAGTACCTGTGATCTTTTTCTGCTGTAGAAAGTTTTTCGGGACAATTACAATCAGGTTGTTCTCATAGGCTTTATAGGTCAGGGGCGATTGCACGAAAAGATCATCAAGAACACTGATGATGTTTCTGTTTTCTGCTTTTACGTCTATCAGGTCGTTCATGGCCAGCAGGTCATCACTGAAGAAGAACCTGATTTCTGTCTGCTGTTCTATGGTTTTCAGAACTTCGCGAACAGATTTATCCTTCATATCCAGTGTTACGCTGGTCTGTGAATAAACATTCGCGCTTACCTGCAGGACTGTAATGAATACTAGGATAAGAGAAAGTTTCATAATCAGAAGTAGTTTTTTTATCCACAATATCGAGTGAGGGATAAGGTTTTGAGGTTTTTTTTTCATACTTTTGAATGTTTTTAAAGTTTAACATGCCAATGTTTCTCCTGAAGAAAGCGACATTGGTTATAATTTCTAAAAACCGGGCGCAGGGTTAATCGATCCTGCGCTTTGTTTAACTTTGATTCCTGTTTTTCTTCATAGGCAGATTTTTCAAGTTAGGTTATTTGGGTTGCGTATATAGATTCCTGTTGACTTCAATAAAGTCTTTATTCTCAGACAATGTGATTACCCTTCCGGTAAGTTTGAAACTGATAGGAGCGGTAATACTTATCACTTCAAGAACCTGTTCAATAGGCTCAGCAAGGATAGTACCTGTGAACCTGTAGGATTTGAGTCCTTCGGATTTAAATTGTATCTGTACGTCATATCTTCGCTCCAGATCAACAGCTATCTGTGAAAGGCTTTGATTATCAAATATCCACCGGTTTTCTTTCCATGAAACTACAGGTTCGATGTTTACATTTTCCTTTACAAGCCTTATTGCTGATGCTTTGCTCTGAACCATTACCGGCTTAATCTCGGATTTTGATTTGCCTCCAGGCATGTTTGATTTATCTTCAAATCTGGAATCTTCCTTGTAAAAGGTAAGCTTCTGATTCGGCTGAAGTATTGTAATCTCCCCACTGCCTGTTTCGGAATTGGGTTCGATTTTTACAGAACCATCTACCAGCGTAGTTTCGATCGTATTATCGAAGGGATAAGCTTTTACGTTGAATTCGGTTCCCAGGGCTGTGACTGTCAGGTATGAGGTTTTTACAATAAATGGTTTTTTCCTGTCTTCTGACACTTTAAAATATCCTTCTCCTTCAAGCTCAACAATCCTGTCTTTAATTCCAAAATGGTTATCGATCCTTAATGTACTTCCGGCATTAAGAGTTACCACCGTACCATCAGCAAGTGTGTAACTGGCTCTTGATCCCAACGGAATGACCAGTTCGCTTTTACCTTGAGCCGGCATGGAAGAAATTCTGTGATCAAATTGATAGAATAAAAATCCTCCGGATAAGAATGCAATTATAAATATGGCAGCATATCTGATCGCTGTCCTCAGGAACCTGACCTTTGAAGGGATTGTCACTTGCTGATCGCTCTTTCTGATCATTTGCCTGAATTTCCAGAATCCCTCCTGGGCATTATAGCCCGGATTCTTTGATGCAGACCTGGTTGTTATCCAAAGTTCGCAGCATTCATCGAAAGTCTGCTTATTGGCTTTATTAAGTTTGATCCAGTCTATCAGTTCCCTGGTCTCTTCAGGGGTTAAATCACCTTTAAGGTAACCACAGATAAGATCTTCTTCCGTTTTTTTGTTTTGAGTAGTTTCCATAGAATTATTAACTGTATATAAAGACAGGAAAAATTGAACTCAGGGTGAAAGTGCCGGTAAAGTTCTTTATATGGAATTCATGAGTTCATAATGAGGAATTGTAGCTTCTTACAGCATCACGGAGGCGGGAAAGGGCGATCTTAAGCTGCGTCTTTACAGTATTTACCGAAATACCCAGCTTTCTTGCGATCTCACTGTATTTTAAATCCTTATCGCGGCTCATCAGAAATATTTCCCTGCAGGCTTCAGGGAGCTCATTAATACAATTTGCCAGAATATCCTGTAACTCCTTTTCATAAAGGCGACCGAGAGGATAGTCGCTGTCCCATGCAAGTACTTTCAGGTCAGAACTGCTGAGTCTTCCGGTTGACTTCAGCCTTACTGCATTCTGTTCAATGAAATTCAGCGAAGCATTGTGAACAGCCCTGACCAGGTACGCCCTGACCGATGTAACTATTTCAGTCCTTTCTCTTAAATTCCACAACCTCACAAATACATCAGATACAATTTCTTCAGCATCGGAATGATTTCTTACAATATGTTCGGTTACCAGACAAAGGTAAACATAGTATCTTTTATAGAGATCTTCAAAGGAAGTGAGATCACCCTTCCGGATACCATTTAAAAGTCGCTGCTCTGCATCTTCCATCAGATTCACCTCAGGATAATGTAAAGTTATGTATTTTACAGAATAAGATATGAAAATAATGACGGGTAATTATTACACTTTATAATTCCCTTGCCTCAATCTGGAGTCTCTTTTTGGAATGGAAAGTGCTAATACGTATCTTATCATATTACTGTTACTGAAACGGAAGGTTCCTAAAAACTTCCTGTAGCAACCCTGAAATCTGGTGACACTTTATTTGCCAGGCTGTTGCCTGGTGAAATCATTCAGTTTGCTGTGCTTCATCCCATACAGGAAATAGATAAGGAATCCAATGATCGTCCAGACCAGAAGCCTTTCCCATGTAGTGATGGGCAGTGAAGTCATCAGGTAGAAGCATCCCAATGCACCAATTGAACCGACAAACCAGACCAGTGGCGTTTTAAAGGGGCGGGGCATATCGGGACGTTTGACCCTGAGGATAATTATGCTTATGCATACCATTGCAAATGCAAGCAGAGTGCCTATTGAGACCATATCTGCAATAAGGTCAATCGGAAAAAGCCCCGAGATCAATGCGACAACTGCACCGACAATTATTGTTGTAATATGAGGTGTACGGTATTTTTTATGTACGCGGCCCATCACCGGAGGCAGGAGGCCGTCAATCGACATTGTATAAAGTATCCTTGGCATGCCGGTTACCAGGACAAGGATAACCGAGCTCATACCCGCAATAGCACCTATCTTGATAATTGGTCTCAGCCAGAACAGCTTCTGACCGGCAGAATCAATACCCACAGCTATCGGATCCGGAACATTAAGCAGCTGGTAATTTACCATCCCCGTAAGAACAAGTGAAACAGATATATAAAGAATCGTCACCACAATCAGTGATCCAAGTATTCCGAAGGCCATATCCTTCTGCGGGTTCTTCGTCTCCTGGGCAACTGTTGAAATTGCATCAAAGCCTACAAAAGCAAGAAAGATTATCCCTGATGCCCTGAATATCCCGCTCCATCCGAATTTCCCGAACTCGCCTGTGTTTTCAGGGATGAACGGAACATAATTTTCGGTATTGATATATGAGAGGCCGAATCCTATGAAGAGCAGGATAACAACAACTTTGATTATAACAATTACGTTATTGACCTTAACTGACTCTTTAATCCCAAAAACAAGGATAGTCGTTATCAGGGCAACAATAAACACTGACGGGAAATTCAGAATTGCCCCGGTTGCAACCCATCCGTTATCGTAAGTAAATGGTGCACTGCTGAGTTCCGGGGGTATTACAATCCCAAAATCTCTGAGGAAGCTGACAATATATCCTGACCAGCCGACGGCAACCAGCGAAGCGCCGAAAATGTACTCAAGAACAAGATTCCATCCTATAAACCATGCAATAAATTCACCTACAGTAGTATAGGCATATGAATAGGCGCTCCCTGATATCGGTATCATTGAAGCAAACTCAGTATAACATAGAGCGACGAACATACAGAGAGCTGCAGAGATCATGAAGGAAATGCTTAGAGCCGGCCCTGCATACTGGGCTGCAGCAGTTCCGGTAATGACAAATATCCCGGTGCCTACTATTGCTCCTATCCCTATGAACATCAGGTTAATTGCCGATAATGCAGGTTTAAGACTATGTTCCGAGTCTGATGCACCCAGCATCATTGCCTGTAGTGATTTTGTCCTGAATAATTTTGAAGCCATTACGCAATTAATAGTTTAACCCTGTTCCAAGCTGATGCCAAAAATAACTGAAATGTTCAATAACCAGATACCGGCCATGATTTATTATCGATAAAAAGATTGACAGAATTTTATATATTGCACGTCTATTAAAAACAAGTAATATGAAAATAAAATTCTTCTTAGCCACTCTCCTGATTACAGGATTTACAATACTAAACTCATTTGCACAGGAACAGAGATTCGGGATCTCACTGGCAGAATGGTCACTTCACCGGACACTGAGTAAAGGGACAATCACCAACCTGGATTTTCCCAGGATTACAAAGACCGTCTACGGACTGGATGCAGTTGAATATGTTTCCACATTTATGAGGGGGAAAGCTGAGGACACACAGTACCTTCAGCAACTGAAAGATTCTTGTTCAAAATATGGTGTAAAAAGCATTCTGATCATGGTTGACGGTGAAGGAAACCTTGCTGATACTTCGCTTGCCGCAAGAACAAAAGCTATAGAAAATCACTACAAATGGGTTAAAGCTGCACAATTTCTTGGTTGTCATTCCATAAGGGTCAATGCGAGCGGAAGAGGTACCATGGGTCAGATGCAGGCTGCAGCTATTGACGGGTTAGGGAGGCTGGCAGAGTACGCATCTAAATATGGAATCAACGTAATTGTTGAGAACCACGGCGGAAATTCATCCTACGGAAAATGGCTGGCTGAAATAATGAAGGTGGTCAATAAGCCTAACTGCGGAACACTTCCTGATCTTGGCAACTTCTATGAGTACGACCGATACACAGGTGTAAAGGAATTAATGCCGTATGCAAAAGGAGTAAGCGGAAAAACAGTCGAC
>JBFYPG010000178.1:0-42835 GCA_041303415.1 Bacteroidales bacterium | reverse complement strand
TGCTGGTTGCTGGTTGCTGGTTGCTGGTTGCTGGTTGCTGGTTGCTGGTTGCTGGTTGCTGGTTGCTGGTTGCTGGTTGCTGGTTGCTGGTTGCTGGTTGCTGGTTGCTGGTTGCTGGCCGTTGTGCCGTTGCGCCATATTATGTTACACTGAATTTATGAATAACTGTATGTCTGTATTCTTTGCCCTGTTTGAGAATCGTTGATGGGAAATGAGGCTTGTTTACAGCATCTGGGAAGTGCTGTGTTTCGAGGCAGAATGCCCACCTGCGCTGGTATTTTTTACCTCCTTTGCCCTTCTCGTTGTCGATCCAGTTGGCCGTATAGAGCTGAACTCCGGGTTGTGTTGTCCGGATCTCCATTACCCGTCCCGATCGAGGATCATGTGCCATAGCGGCGAGCCCCAGGGTGCCTGTACGATGATTCAGAACCCAGTTGTGGTCGTACCCGGCGCCGAATTTCAGCTGCTCATTATCCATCTCTATCGATTCACCGATCTTCCGAGGACGGGTGAAATCCATCGGAGTTCCTTTTACGCATAGTATCTCTCCGGTGGGGATATTAGTACTGTCAGTAGGTGTAAAGAAGTCGCCGTTTATCAGAAGTTCATGGTCATAAATGCTTCCCGAGCCCTCACCCGAAAGGTTGAAATAGGAATGGCTGGCCAGGTTTACTACTGTTGTCCTGTCGGAAGAGGCAGAGTAGTCAAGCCTTAACTCGTTTCTGTCAGTCAGTGTATAAGTCACTGTGACCCTAAGGTTTCCCGGATACCCTTCCTCTCCGTCGGCTGAAAGGTAAAGCAGCTGGAGGACGGAGGGGCCTGATCTGACAACATCCCACACCACCCTGTTGAATCCGTTAATTCCTCCATGAAGGTGGTTAGGGCCGTTATTGACAGCAAGGGTATAATTCCTGTTATGGAGACTGAATTTGCCCTCCGCGATCCGGTTGGCGCAACGTCCGCATATAGCACCCATATAAGGGCCGTTACCATTTATATATTCTTCTGCAGTATCATAACCCTGAACAATATCTGTAAGTTTTCCTTCACGGTCAGGTACAAAAAGAGTGACTATGATGGCGCCATAGTTAGTTATCTGGCATACCAGGCCATTTTTATTCCTGAGAGTATAAAGATCAACGGCTCTGCCATTATGAATGGTACTGAATGATTCTTCCTTAATGATGTTCATTGCTTAAGATGGTTCGTTTACAGTTCGACTCTTCCTGCCCCCTGGCGCCGTATGAACAGATTATGGCACGATCCTTTACCGAAAAGGTGCTCAAGGGTGGCTATATACTTATCGAGCAGGTTCTGAGGAACAAAAGCCTGGATCGTTCCGGCAAAGCCTCCTCCATGGACTCTCCATGCGCCCAAGCCCTTGAGCACCAGCTCGCTGAGGGCAAGGGCGAGTGATACGCCCTGTTCCCTTACATTGTTCACAGGGAAGATATTCTGGTTGTACATGTATGAGCTGTAACCAGAATCGATGACCATATTCAGGAATGACTTGAAATCGTTCCGCTCAAGTGCTTCAACCTGGTCTGCGACACGCTGGTTATCCTTCTGAAAATGGATAGCGCGGAGTATAGCCCTGTCACCCACTTTCTCCCTTATCTCAGGAGCAATGTCCAGTACCTGTTCCAGGCTCACCTGGCGCAGTACTTTGGCCCCTAGCTGTGCAGCCACGGCTTTCATGTCTGTGGGGAGTGAGGCGTATTCATCATTAAGGTCCGCATGGTTGCCTCCGGTATCAGTTATTACAAGTGAGAATCCGGTTGCCACGAAATCAAAATCGACTTTTTTTACCACCGGAGCTGAAGGATCCCTGAAATCTATTGTAATAAGTCCTCCCATTGCACAGGCTGTCTGGTCCATCAGCCCGCAGGGCTTTCCGAAGTAATTGTTTTCGGAGTATTGTCCGATTATAGCATTCCTGATCGGATCAACTTTACCATTATTAAAAAGGTGATTAAGAATTGCTCCTATCAGCACTTCAAATGAAGCTGATGAGCTCAGTCCTGAACCCTTGGGTACTCCCCCGTCGATACAGGCATCAAATCCGCCGACAGCAAAGCCCTCCTCCTTAAGACGTGAGCAGATGCCCCTTACAAGCGCAGCAGATGTAAATTGTTCGTTTTTATCAGGTTTAAGGTAAGTAAGATCAACTTCAAACCGGGGATAGCCTTCTGACAATACCCGGATAATGTTGGTGTTGTTTTTTGAAGCAACGCATACATTGTCAAGGTTGACGGCACCGGCAAGCACACGTCCCCAGTTATGGTCGGTATGATTTCCTCCTATTTCGGTACGTCCCGGTGAAGTAAAGAACTCTGCATCACCGCTTCCAAATTCCTTGCTGAATCTTTGCAGAAGGTTTTCATATCTTTTACCGTTCCTCTTCAGTTCGTCCGGATTATTTCCGTATAGTTCACGGAATGCTTTGTTATCTCCGTTATTGATTTTTTTGATCAGGATATCGATGTTTGGCATGAGATCAGGATTAATTCATGATTTACTGTAAAAATAATAATTACAGCAATAAAATTACAGAGGCTGTCCCAATTTATGAAACAGCCTCTGTTAATATTATTTAAACAGCATGTTTTATTTGTGTTTGCTGCCCACGAGTGCAAAGTACACTATGTAGAGATAACATATAATCGGAAGGACGAATGCAAACCTGACACCGAGTCCGTCAGCCATCAGGCCCATAAGCACAGGGATGATAGCCCCGCCCACGATAAGGGTATTAATGATTCCCGAAGCCATGCTGAGTTCAGCCTTGTCAAGGCCATCGACCCCGAGTGCGAAGATATTCGGGAACATAATGGAGTTAAAGAAGCCTATCGAGAGTCCCAGCCAGAGTATGATCGGTCCGTTGGCCAGCATTACAACGAGCAGAAGGACAGCTGCTATCATTCCGAAAACTGCAAGCGACCTGTTTGCTTTTCCTTTTCCGAGAAGCATTGCCAGGTAGTTAATGAGTGCAATTCCTGCGAAGATAAGACCGTCGGTTATTTCACGTCTTACAAACCATCCGACAAACAGTGCAAGTAGGAGAACCAGTCCGGTATACAGGTATTTCTTTGATTGTGTGACGTTTGAGAGCATAAAGGATCCGTAGAACCTTCCAACCATGGCACCTCCCCAGTAGAGAGCGATCATCATTGCGGCATCAGTGCGTGCCATTTCAAGTGCTTCCTGGAAATATCTCTGGAGCATTGCCGCAGATCCTACTTCAGCACCTACATAGAAAAAGATTCCCAGGGCGCCAAGGATAACATGAGGGTATTTCCAGACACTCTTTTTTTCCTCTCCCTGAGTTGGAATTACCGGGAGTTTAAGGAAGTATATTACAACAGCAATGATAATCACAAGAACAGCAATTATCATGAAAGGCATCGGAACTGATTCAGCAGCTTCGGCGGCACTCAGTGCACTTTCAGCGCCCTTGAATACGAAATAGCTGGCAATGATCGGTGCAAGATAAGTTGCGATCGAGTTAAGAGCCTGGGTGAGGTTCAGTCTGCCTGATGCAGTTTCAGACGCACCCAGCGCTGTTACATATGGATTCGCAGCGACCTGCAGGAACACTACGCCACCAGCCATGATGAAGATAGCGAACAGGAAGAACGGGAATGAAAGCGCTTTGGCTGCAGGGTAAAAGAGGAAGCTTCCCATAGCTACCAGCAACAGTCCAAGAATTACCGCACTTTTATATCCAATCTTCTTTATGATGCTGCCAGCAGCAAATGAGAGAAGAAAATAGGTAAAGAAGAAAGCACCGTTAACAAGCTGAGCTTCAGCATTTGACAGGTCAAATACTGCCTTAAACTTGTCAGCAAGTGTGATGTTGAAAGTTGTAACAAACCCGAACAGGAAGAAGATCATTCCCATAAAGGCCATGCCAACTGCTTGTGTATTTTTCTTTTCTGTCATTGTATGGATTTTAAGTTAGACAATTAATACGGTTTTTTTGGCGGAGGTAAATTTACATTTTAAGATCGATTTCCAAGCAGAGTGCCGGTAATAATTATAAATATTTTGAACAATTGAGTTCATTTTGTGAATAACTATATTTGCAGAAACAGCGAAGGTGAAAACGCGTTACTTCATATTCATCTCATATAAAGGCACATCGTATCACGGGTGGCAGTTGCAGCCAGATTCGGTAACGGTTCAGAAGATACTCGAGGATGCTCTCAGCACTATTCTGAATGAAAAGACAGACACCACAGGCGCCGGTAGGACTGATGCAGGAGTACATGCCAGGGTTTTCTGCGCTCATTTTGAAAGTTCATCAGGTGAACTTGCAAACAATAAGAAGCTGATAACCAGGCTGAACCGTTATCTGCCAAAAGATATTTCTGTTTCAGGGATCCGGAGAGTGCTACCCGATGCGCATGCAAGGTTCAGTGCTGTATCCAGAACATACCGGTATTACATTACAACCGCAAAGGACCCTTTCACTGAAGAGTCAGCATGGTTCTTACAGCATCCCCCGGATATTGCCGCCATGAATAAAGGCTGCAGTATCCTGCTGAAGCACAAGGATTTCACGAGCTTCAGCAAGCTTCACAGTGATGTCAGGACCAATGACTGCAGGATCATTAAAGCTGAATGGGTTCAGGATAACAATATGTTTATCTTCACGATAAAGGCTGACAGGTTCCTTCGCAACATGGTAAGGGCAATAGTTGGAACTATGGTGGAGCTTGGACGTGAAAAAATTGGTCCTGAGGATTTTGAGAGCATCATTCTTGCCAGAAACAGGGGCAAGGCGGGTAAGTCAGCTCCTGCGAAAGGTCTGTTCCTCGAGGATATTGAGTATCCTCAGGAGATTTTTTTATAGGTTATCGTTGTTCCATATCTCCCACGAACGTTCTGCCTGTGCATAGAGCATACCGAGGCCTGTGACTATCCTGCAGCCTCTCTCCTTCCCTTTCTTAAGGAATGACGTCATCTCCGGGTTATATACAAGATCGAAAAGTATATGTTTGTCATTGAGCGTGGCGAAGTCAACAGCGGGCGTCACTTCTACATCCGGGAACATGCCAAGAGGGGTAGTATTTATGATCAGACCGGTAGCACTGAGTAGTTCCGGTGTAATATCGCTGTATACCAGGTGATTATCCTTCCTTGTCCGGGATACGAAACTGAATTCTACCCCTGCCTTTTTCAAAGCATATGCAACGGCCTTTGAGCTACCCCCTGTTCCCAGTATGAGAGCCCTCCTTATACCTTCAGCAAAATAAGGCATTAGGGAGGATTCTATACCTGTGACGTCGCTGTTGAATCCTGATATAACGGTCTTCCCACCTGCCCTCCTGATCTTAATTACATTTACTGCACCGATATCGTCGATAGCCTGTTCTTTATCATCTATATACCTTATGATCTCTGTTTTATAAGGGATTGTCACATTGAGGCCGCAGAGCTCTTTATCGCTGGCCACCAGCTCAGTGAATTCGTCAAGACATTCAACCGGGTAGTTCCTGTATTCACAATCCCTGATGCCCTCCCTTGTGAATTTTTCAGCAAAGTATCTTGCTGAGAAAGAGTGGCCGAGGGGATATCCGATCAGACCGAATTTTCTCATTCGACAGATAATTATTTCAGCAGCTGCCGGTTCCCGCTCACTTGTATAAATTATCGGGAAGGAACTGGAAGAATGTATCGCCCCTGAGTCCAAGACGGAGGGTTTCAAGCGGTATTATCTCATTCGGTGCAATATTGCCAAGGTTTACATTGGCGCCGAAATGCTTTATAAACCAGGCCTGTTGTGATTTCATCGGAGCTTCCCATATAACATTTTCAAGTTTTACATTTTCTGAGATAGCCTGGATTATCTTGTTGTTTATTGAGCCGTCTTCGTTATAAATACCTGTAGTGCCTGATTCCCTGGCTTCTGCGATTACTTTTACGGATCCGGCATCGAGTTCAGCTTTCATCATTGCAACCCACTGTTCGGGAGTATATACCACTTCCTTCTTTTTGGAGCCGACCTCGGAGATCACAGTAAATTTCTTTGCCAGTAAACCAATATATTCAAGCTTCCTTGAATGGTCTATATCATATGAGCCATCTGAGACTTCCACCATTTCGATCTCATTCTTTTTAAGGAACCTGATATATTCTTTAAGCATATTTCTAACCAGGAAAGCCTCAAAAAGTGTTCCCCCGAAATAAGGAATTACGCCGGCTTCCTTATAGACCTTAATTTTCTTCCTGAAACCGGGTGTGACCAGCGAAGTGCCAAAACCGAGTTTCACAAAATCGGTGTATTTCCTGCCGACAGACATAAAGTCTTCAGCTTCTCTGATGCTCAGGCCTTTATCCATGACCATTGTTAGTCCGGTCTCTCTTGGTTTAGAGGGACGGTCGGGCATAAAAGGAAGTACTTCTTTCATAGTAAATAGTTTGATGAGAGAATATTCAGATAAGATCGTATTTCTCAAGAAGCCTGGCGATTCCTGCTGTCATTGACCCTGACGGGAAAAGATCAGAAAACTCGTTATAGAGGTCTTTCCCGGTATCAAGGGCAATTGCCAGATGATCATAACCCCTGTCACCTGAGCCGGCATGAAGGTAGCATGAAGCAAGCAGGTAGTTTATGCCGGGAACATTCCCGGTGACTTTGTATGCATGTTCAAGGTATGGAATTGCCTTCAGGACAAGGCCTTCCTTTATGATCATCAAACCAAGGTCGGTCCACACTTCGTTATAATAAGCATCAATCCTGAGGGCTTCCCTGAAGCATCTGAGAGCAGCCTTTTTTTCTCCTTTTGCAAAATGGGCCTTGCCAAGCAGATACCAGAATTCGGGATTTTCATCATCAAGCCTCACTGCTTTTCTGAAATAAATGAGACTGTCATCGGCATTTCCTGCATTCAGTTCAATTACACCCAGTCCGAACCATGGATCAGCAAAATCGGGGGAGAGCTCAATGGCGTCATGGTAGTATTTCTTTGCCAGGAAAATTTCATCTGTTTTTTCGTAGCATTCCCCCAGGTAAGTCATTGCCTCAAAGCTGTCGCGTTCAATTTCAAGGTATTCGTGGTACACGGGAATTGCTTCGGAATACCTTTCAAGGTTGCTGAGAATGTTAGCCTTATTGAAAAGCGCAAAGGAGTTTTCCTTATTTATCGCAAGGGCAAAATCATAAGCTTCGATTGCTTTCTCCTGCTGTTCGAGCTTATTGTAGATTATTCCGAGGTTGTACCATGCGCTGTCGGAGAATGGCTCATCCTCAAGGTATTTGAGATACAGAGAGATGCTGTTCTCAAAATCACCTGTCTTTTCATATGCATAGGCCAGGTCGTACTGGTGAGCCTTGAATTCCGGCTCCCGTTCGATCAGCATCCGGAGATACGGTATAAGATGCTCGTAATAATTGAGATTCTGAAGAACCGATACGATCGAGAACAGGATATTTTCAGCCGAATCAGAATCGAGGCTCATGGCATAATCGAACATTTTTTTTGCGCCCTGGATATCCCCGAGTATGCCCATTGCCGTTCCTTTTGCGATATATATCTCATGGTTCCCGGGCTCAATGCTTTCGAGTTTCCTCAGAATCTTCAGCGTTTCAACGGCTCTTCCCTTATCGAGCAGCACCCGTGCTTTACGGAGCTGGATAGAAATCGAATTGGGATGTTGCCTGGTTGCCAGAACGGCAGCTTCATAAGCATTCAGTGAATTGTTGCTTTCAATATAAAAATCAATTATTGACTCAAATTCATTGACATCGAAAAAACAACTCTCATTGTTCTTTCGCATTCTCTCGAACTTACGGACAGCCTGCATCACCTCATCTTCAAGCGAGAATCCAAATTTTTCCTCTTCCATTG
The DNA here is from genome assembly GCA_041303415.1 of Bacteroidales bacterium. Lineage (GTDB taxonomy): Bacteria > Bacteroidota > Bacteroidia > Bacteroidales > VadinHA17 > LD21. Next base: position 34,982 of record JBFYPG010000178.1, on the reverse strand, counting down.
CATTAGTGGTAACTGAACAAAATTAATACTTATTTTAACAAGGGGGAACGAGTCATAATTCAATTATGAACAATATTATTCTTTTTTAAACACCTAATATTCAATATTATAAGACAAAACAGACAGGTTTTTATTCATTTTTTGCAACTGTCACGCAACCCCGGTTGCCAAATATTCATCTTTATACTATAATACAAAATTTTTACCCTATACCCAATTTACCCTAGAATTAACCTAAATTCTACCTCAGAAGAACCGGGCACCCTCCCGGTTTTTCATTTATATCCGGTTATACTATTTATTAATATCTTTGCGTTTTCACTTTGTCTATTACGGCCTGTATGAAAAGATCATCAGTAAAATCTGCAATATTCGTACTGTTTCTCGTCTGCCTTGGTTTTATTTCCTGCAAGAAGACGGAAAATCCCATAAAATTCCCTTTTGGAACATTCCCGGACAGCGTAACTAACCTGGCAGGCATAAATTCAGGTTATGACGATTATAATGTCAATTGCTACCAGCTGGATGACGAATTTTACATATTATTTTCAACGAACAGGGGCAGTTCAGGCGGACAATTTGACTTTGAACAGGGAAAAGCAGGATTTATCTTTGACCAGACTACAGGCGAGTTTCAGTACACAAATTCGATATCAAGCCTTCCATTTCTTGACAAACTTATTGAAACTGCTAATACTGACGGCAATGATTTCGGTCCCTACAGCCTGTTCAGTAAAGTTGACGGGTATGAATATCTTTTGACGACTTCAGAAAACGCGGCAGGTGACCTTGATTTTTATTACTTCAGGAACCATCCGGCATTCGGAAGCAGTCTCCCTGAGGTACAGGGTCCTTATCCTGCCTCGCTTATAAATACAGCAGCCAATGATGCTTATATAAGCTTTGACCTTGACCAGGACTCAATCTATTTTTCATCCGACATCGGCGGTAATTTTGACATTTATATTAAAGGAAGGCCGGCAGAGACTCCTATTGATGAATGGATAAATGGCACTTATTCAGCTTCTGCAAAAGTTGACAGCATAAACAGTGAATATGATGACAAGTGCCCGGTCGTTTACAAGGATGTTATGCTGTTTGCCTCCAACCGGCCCGGTGGCATGGGCAATTATGACCTGTATTATTCGGTGTTCAGAAACGGCGCCTGGAGTTCACCTGTAAATTTCGGGCCTGATATTAACAGTGATGCTGACGAGTTCCGCCCCAGGCTCTGGATTCACAACGATTTTACAAATGATCTGCTTATGTTCTCTTCTGACAGAGAAGGCGGAGAGGGCGGATTTGACCTTTATTTCATCGGTTACACTTTCCCCGAGGATCTCTAAACACGGAATTTTTTACTTTCTCCTTTTAGCGGCTTCAAGAGTGTTCCTCAGCAGGGAAACCCTTGTCATTGGCCCAACGCCGCCTGGCACGGGAGTGATATAGGAGCATTTCGGGGCAACGTTATCGAAATCAACATCTCCCGCGAGCTTCCATCCTGATTTAGTTCCGGGAGCGCTGATCCGTGTTGTTCCAACATCAATGACGACTGCACCTGCTTTCACCATCCCGGCCCTGACAAATCCCGGCGAACCCAGTGCAGCAATGATTATATCAGCTTGCCTGACAATCTCTTCCAGGTCTTTTGTCCGGCTGTGCACCACAGTTACAGTTGCATCCATCCCCTTCTGCGAAAGCAATATGCTGACAGGTCTGCCTACTATGTTGCTTCTGCCTATTACCACGCATTTTCTCCCGGAAGTCTCGATTTTGTATCTTCTTATAAGTTCAACGATGCCATAGGGTGTGGCAGGCAGGAAACCATCAAGACCTATCACCATCCTGCCGATATTAACGGGATGGAAACCGTCGGCATCTTTTGAAGGATCTATTGATTCGATCACACTGTTCTCATTTATGTGATCCGGCAGGGGCAGCTGTACGATGAACCCATCGACATCATTATCATTGTTAAGCTCCCTGATCTTATCGAGCAGAGCTGATTCAGACGCATCTTCGTCATATTTGAAGAGTGACGACCGGAATCCGACCTCTTCACAATCCCTGACCTTATTTGCCACATAAGTCTGGCTTGAGCCGTCATTGCCGACAAGAATTGCCGCCAGGTGGGGTACTTTGAGGCCCTGCTGCTTCAGTTTCTGAACTTCATCAGCAATTTCCCTTTTGATTTCGGCTGCTGTCCTCTTACCATCGATAAGTGTGTACATATTGCCTGTTTATCTGCGTCCCGTCAGTTTTGCCACGTTGGCTGGCTTGGTCATCATTTTCATCATCTTCCTGGTCTCATCAAACTGCTTTACCAGCTTGTTTACCTCCTGAACCGTCGTTCCGCTTCCCATCGCAATCCTCTTGCGCCTGCTTCCGTTAAGGACAACAGGATTCGATCTCTCTTCAGGGGTCATGCTCCTGATAATAGCCTCTATATTCTTAAAAGCATTATCGTCAATATCGAGATCCTTGACAGCTTTGCCAACGCCGGGGATCATCCCCATCAGGTCCTTGACATTGCCCATTTTCTTTATCTGCTGTATCTGGTCGATGAAATCATTTAAGTCGAACTGGTCCCTGGCGATCTTCTTCTGAAGTTTCCTTGCCTCATCAGTGTCATACTGCTCCTGTGCTTTTTCAACCAGGGTGACTATATCTCCCATTCCGAGTATCCTGTCGGCCATCCGCAACGGGTAGAAAATATCCATCGCATCCATCTTCTCACCGGTGCTTACGAACTTGATGGGTTTATTGACCACCGATCGTATTGAAAGAGCTGCTCCTCCCCTTGTATCACCGTCAAGCTTGGTGAGCACCACTCCGTCGAAGTCGAGCCTTTCATTGAATTCCCTTGCAGTATTTACAGCATCCTGCCCGGTCATTGAATCAACCACGAAGAGTATCTCATGAGGATTTACCGCATCTTTCACTGAAGATATTTCTTTCATCATCTCTTCGTCGACAGCCAGCCGGCCGGCAGTATCAATGATGACCACATCGATACCCTTCATTTTTGCCTCGCGTACAGAATTCCGGGCGATCTGAACAGGGTTCATATTTCCCTCTTCGGTATAAACCGGCACTTCCACCTGCGAACCGATGACCTTAAGCTGTTCTATGGCCGCCGGCCGGTATACGTCGCCGGCAACAAGCATGGGATTCTTTCCTTTTTTACTTTTGACCCATTTCGCAAGTTTACCGCTGAATGTTGTTTTACCTGAACCCTGAAGTCCTGCAATAAGGATGACCGCAGGATTGTACTTGATGTTTATCTCGGTTTTGTCGCCGCCCATAAGAGCAGCCAGTTCATCGTGCACAATTTTGATCATCATCTGCGACGGATTCACCGATTTCAGCACCTCCTGTCCCAGGGCCCTGGTTTTAACAGTATCTGTGAACTGCTTGGCTATCTTGAAGTTAACGTCAGCGTCAAGCAGGGCTCTGCGAACCTCTTTCAGTGTTTCGGCAATATTGATTTCCGATATCCTTCCCTGTCCCTTAAGTATTTTAAAGGATCTCTCCAGCCGTTCACTCAGGTTTTCAAACATTGTTGGTTATTGGTTATTGGTTATTGGTTATTGGTTATTGGTTATTGGTTATTGGTTATTAGTAAGAAGGATTACATACGGTCGGGCATTTCGATTCCGAGGAGCCACATGCCGGATGACAGCGCTTTCCCGGCGACTTCCGAAATGGCAAGCCGCAGGTTCCTTAAAGCCTGGTTCTCCTCTCCGAGGATCGAAAAATCGTGATAGAATTGGTTATACTCCCTTGCCAGGTCGTAACAATAGTTAGCTACAACAGCTGGGCTGTTTGCTGATGCGGCTTCGGAGACGGCTTTTGAAAAGTTTCTGAGAAGCTTTATCAGCATAATCTCTTTCGGACCCGCCGGGGATCCGGGCAGAAGTGCCGGGTCATATTCTACCCCGCTCTGTTCAGCCTTCCTGAAGACCGATCTTATCCTCGCATACGTGTACTGGATGAATGGTCCTGTGTTGCCATTAAAATCAATTGACTCAGAAGGATTAAATGTCATGTTTTTGCGGGGGTCCACCTTAAGAATGAAGTACTTAAGCGCGCCCAGCCCTATCTTCCTGAATATTTCCTCCCGTTCTTCTGCAGTGAAGTCACCAAGCTTTCCAAGCTCAATCGACACTTCCCTTGCAGTCTCCTTCATTTCGGAGATAAGGTCATCTGCATCCACTATCGTTCCCTCGCGCGACTTCATGCGGCCTTCAGGCAGCTCAACCATGCCGTATGAAAAATGGATCAGTCCGTCGGACCACGGGTATCCCATCCTTTTAAGGACGGCTTTCAGAACCTGGAAATGGTAGTTCTGTTCATTGCCGACAACATAGATACACTTGTCAAAGCTGTAATCAGCCTGCCGGAGCACAGCCGTTCCGATATCCTGCGTGATATAAACGGCTGTACCGTCTGACCTCAGAAGCAGTTTCTGGTCAAGTCCTTCAGCCGTGAGATCGATCCATATTGAGCTGTCGTCTTTTCTGTAGAGGATCCCCTTCTCCAGTGACTTAAAGACAATATCCTTCCCGGGCTGGTATGTTTCCGATTCATAATAGATCTTATCAAAATCCACCCCGAGGGCGTGGTATGTCTCATCAAATCCCTCGTAAACCCATGAATTCATCATCGACCACAGATCCATAACCTCCTTATCACCAGCTTCCCATTTAATGAGCATTTCCCGTGCCTCCTTCATTATGGGTGCCGAGTTTCTTGCGTCCTCTTCATTCATTCCGCTGCTGATGAGCGCCTCTGCCTCCAGTTTCCATTCTTTCTCGAACATCACATAATACTTGCCGACCAGGTGGTCGCCTTTGAGCCCTGACGAATGAGGAGTCTCGCTATTGCCGTGCTTCTGCCAGGCAAGCATTGATTTGCAGATATGGATACCCCTGTCGTTTACAATATTTGTTTTGATGACCCTGTGCCCGCATGCCGACTGGATCCTGTATAGAGAGAAGCCTATAAGATTATTGCGTATATGCCCGAGATGAAGCGGTTTATTTGTATTCGGCGATGAATATTCAATAAGTATTGTTTCGGGTTTGCTGACCCTGCATCTCCCGAACAGGTCGTTTTCCGCAGCCATTGCACTGAAATTGCCGATCCACCAGGCATCTGATACTTCTATGTTCAGGAATCCCTTGATTACATTGTATCCCTTAACTGCCGGGAAAGTCGCTGCAAGGTGGCTGCCGATTATCTCACCGTTCTTTTCAGGAGTATTTTTTGAAAAACGGAGAAGAGGAAAAACAACAAGCGTAAAATCACCCGTAAAATCCTTTCTTGTCTCCTGAACCTGAATGAGATCGTCGCATGCATTACCATTGAAAAGTACCTTTACAGCCTCTCTTATTTTCTCCTTAAGAATATTCTCCATCCGTTCCTGAAATTTCAGGCTGCTAAGATAATATTTTAATGTATTGACTTAAAATAAAAGAGTTTTATAACCGGTCACTCCTTTACTGAGAAAAGTCATGCGTTTATGCAAACAGCTTAAATTATTTGACAACCGGACATATATTTTTGATGAAGATTTGATGAAGAATCATTTAATTGTGAAAAAGATGTGTTAATTTTAACAGTAAATTCATAACTATTTAAGCGTTAACTTATTTTATCGTGGCTGAACTGAAAAATATTTACATTGAGGCATCAAGCAAAACGCCCCAGATCGATCTCAATCATTTTACAGGAGAGCTCATATTATCAGGAAGGTCCATTCCTGAAAATGCTGCTGACCTTTATGATCAGGTCCTGAAGTGGGTAGCACACTATGCAAAAGATCCCAGGCATACAACAAACCTCAGGTTAAACCTTGAGTATTTCAACACTGCTTCCTCCATCTGGCTGGCAAAAATAGTCAAGGTGCTCTGCGCCATAAAGGAACCTGAAGCCACTCTGATAATTCATCTATATTTCAATATTGAGGAATTTGACAGTATGGAAGTCGAGGACCTAAAGGATGCTTTGAGTCCTGTTATTGATATGATCGGATCACCGACTGTAAGCCTTGGCATCAAGATATACGGTACGGATGAGAACGGCGAGATCCTCAAGGAATCGATGGTTCTCATTTAGTCCTGCGGTTAAACTCATCCACTTACATTTTTTTCTCATTTTTTTGGCATAACTTTATTACGCCATTATACATCATTGTCATGCGCAGGTTACTCTTAATAGTCATCTCAATCACCAGTGTTATGGATATTTATTCCCAGAATAAATCAACTGACAGACAGCCGGTTGCAGCAGGCAGGTTCTATGAGGCCGACAAGGCAGCATTAACACAGGATGTTGCAGATCTCTTTGCCGGCTGCAAAAAATCGCCCGGAGACCTTAAAGTAAGGGCTGTCATAAGTCCGCACGCAGGATATATTTTCTCCGGTAAAGTGGCAGCTTCAGCCCTGTCAACCACTTCTGAAGACGCTGACTATGATAACATTTTTATTATCGGATCAAGCCATATAATGTCATTCGATGGTGCTTCGGTTTACAATGCCGGGGATTACATAACACCTCTCGGGAAAGCGGTTGTAAACAGGGAAATTGCCGGAAAGCTCAAAAGCGAAAACAAGGTTTTCGACTTCCCCGTTACCTCACATGCCCAGGAACACAGCCTTGAAGTTCAGATACCGCTGATTCAATACTATTATAAAAAGACTCCAAAGATAGTCCCTGTAATAATCGGAACAAACAACAACAATACCATTAAGCTGATTGCCGAAGCGCTCAAACCATACTTCACTCCTGAGAACCTGTTCCTTATCAGCAGCGATTTTTCGCATTACCCTTCGTACAAAGATGCAGTATTTGTAGATAACCTGACTGCCCAGAGCATCATATCAGGCGATCCGCAGGTGTTCCTGACAACGCTCAGGAACAATTCAGCCAGGAATATAGCCGGACTTGCAACAAGCATGTGCGGGTGGGCTTCAGGACTTATGCTTCTCAATCTTGCCGAAGGAGATAAAAGTCTTGAATTCAGGCACATCGATTACGCTAATTCGGGAGACACACCCTACGGCGACAGGGAGGGGGTGGTAGGGTATCATGCAATTGCACTCATTGAAAAAAAACAGGTACAGAAAAATGAAGATAAATCGTCAATGGATGACCTTTCATTCACCAGGCAGGAAAAGGAGATGCTTTTCTCAATTGCCCGCAACAGCATCAGGACAATGCTTTATGAAGATAAAAACTATGCAATTGACAACAAGAAAATACCTGAAGCCCTTAAAAATCAATATGGAGCATTTGTTACTCTTAAGATCGATGGTAAGCTGAGAGGTTGTATCGGAAGATTCCTTTCATCAGATCCCCTGTATGAAGTTGTACAGTCCTCTGCATTATCATCAGCCTTCGAGGACCACAGGTTCTACCCTCTCACAAAGGAGGAATTCGATAAAGTCGAAGTCGAAATTACAGTCCTGGGCCCGATGAAAAAAATAACCAGTATCAATGAGATTATTCTCGGGAAACACGGTATTTATATAAAGAATGACTTAAGGGCAGGCACCATGCTGCCTCAGGTTGCGACAGAAAACGGGTGGACAGTTGAACAATTCCTCGGCTACACTTCAAGGGACAAGGCAGGACTGGGCTGGGAAGGCTGGAAAAGCGCTGAGCTGTTCATTTACGAGGGCATAGTGCTCGAAGAAAACAAAAAATGACCATGTATCATGTAACCGGGACAGCTGTGACTGTCTCAATTCTGTATTTTATCAGTTACATATTCTACAAGGCAGGTCTCTATTCGCTTTCATCCCACAGGAGACTCTGGAATTCGATACTTGCAGCCGCTTTCATTGTAACTGCCATGGCCGGTCTCTTTCTGGCGTTACAGATCAATTACAAGTGGGAGATCCCCGGGATAGAGTCAGTGCTTAAATGGCATGTGGAGACCGGGACAGGTATGGCAATTACCGGTGTCTTCCATTTATTATGGCATTTTTCATACTTCAGACAGATATTCTCAAAAACCGAAACACCGCCAGTACAAAAGGAATTCAGAGGAACCGGCCGCTCTGACGTCAGGATCAATCTGTTCATATTAGGATTTGTCAGTATGTCTGTCCAGATCCTGCTAATGAGGGAGATAATGAATATCTCGGGAGGGTATGAGCTTGCAACCGGTATATACCTCGGTTCATGGCTGATCGCTTCCGGAATCGGAGCCGCTGTCGCCGGGAAGTCAGAAATGAACGATATACGCAGGATCAACCTTATCTTTGCAGCAAGCCCTTTTGTATCACTTGCTATGCTCATATTGATCTCCAGGTTTTTTCTGGAAACCGGAGAGACTCCATCATTCCTGGCAACAATGGTATTAACATTCCTGGTCCTGGTTCCGTTCTGTGTGATTTCGGGATTCAGCTTTATAAAACTTATTGCAGCTGCCAGAACATTGAATGGATCTATACCCGGCAGATCATTCTCAACAGAGACCGCAGGAGGGATTGTCGCAGGCGTTACACTGTCAGTCCTTACAGCCGGTCTGCTGGGCACCTATCAGCTTCTGCTGACAATAATTCTGATGTCGCTGGGTTATGTCATCCTCTCTTACTATACAGTCCGGAAGCAAACCAGAATCCTGGTAAAGGTCATAATTGCTGTTGCGGCCACAGCTGTCATATTATCAGGTCCGGACTTGTTCTTCAGACAGCTTCTTCTTCCGGGAATTAATGTTACAGATACCAGGGATACTCCATACGGAAATATTACCTATGGCGAATACTCGGGTGAGAGAAGCTTGTACTATAATCACCGGCTGCTGGCATACGCTGACGACGCAGCAGAGAGGGAAGAAAATGTGCACTATGGATTGTTACAGCGGGCAAATCCTGAAAAAGTACTTGTGATCTCAGGCTCACTGAACTCGCACCTTCCTGAGATACTTAAGTATCCGGTTAAAACAATTTTTTATATCGAGAGGGATCCGTGGCTTGCAAGTGCTGTATCTGCAAAGGCTGTCCCTGCAGGTGTGAACCTTGTGACCGGAAAAAAAGATGCATTCAGGTACCTTAAAACCAGCGAAGAGAAATTTGATGCTATTTTGCTTCTGCTGCCTCCCCCTTCCACCCTCTCATTGAACAGGTACTATACAATTGAATTCTTCAAAAGCGTCAGGAAAAACCTTTCAGCAGACGGGGTTTTTGTCTGCTCACCCGGGATTTGGGATAATTATCCGAACAGGGAGTCTCTGAGGTTCTTCTCATCGATCTACAACAGCCTGAATGAGGTTTTTGAAAGCGTGAAGCCTGTCGCTGGGAATAAGCTCTATTTCATTGCTTCAGGATCTGAAGTTGCGGTTTCAGTCTGCAGCCTGACTGAAGAGAGGAAAATAACCAACGTGTATGTCGGCTCAGATTTCCTTGCAGATGATCTCATTGCGGCCAGATCTTCAGAGATCGTTTCTCTTCTTGATCCGGAAACAAAGAAGAACTCCTCACTGTTCCCTGTTGCAGCGTTTCATTTCCAGACCTACAGTTTCAGCAGGGATATCAACGAAAAGGTTCCTTCTCTTATCTTTTTATTTATTGTGTTTGCCGTGCCGGCTGTCACAATACGCAGGAAAAATCTTCTGATGTATTGCAGTGCTTCCGCACTCGCCGGATTCGAGATAATGATCCTGCTCATCCTGCAGCTGACGGCAGGAAACATGTATCAGTTCACCGGTATCATCCTGGCCGTGCTCATGGCCGGTCTTGCTGCCGGAGCAGGGACAGAGATCAGGTTCCTTAATTCCATCAGCCTGAAGGTTAAAGCACTTTCAATGGCACTATATCTTGCAGCTATTGCACTGATTTCCAGTTTTATCCTGTCATTAAACAGCATCCCTGCGATAATACTTATTCTCATATCTGTACTGCTGCCATCGTTTATAACGGGTCATATTTTCCGTGAGCTGACGATAGCAGACGATAACGGGTCAGAATCGTCTGCCACATACAGTGCGGATCTTGCAGGTTCTGCATTCGGATTTATGCTCATATCAGGAGTAGCAATACCCTTGATAGGATTAAAAGCTTCAATATTTTTATTGTCGGGTCTGATTTTTGCGGGTATTCTTCTTGGAACAGACAGGAACAAATATTAGCTTTATTTTTTCATGAACAGATGAGGAAGAAAGAGGAATCATTTGATAGCAGCAAGCGGGATTTCGTTAAGAAATGCCTTGCGTTTTCAGCAGGTATAGCCACATTTCCCTGTGCATCCGCTATTGATGGCATCATTCCTTCCGGGCAGGAGATCTACCGCAAGCTTGCGATGTTCCAGGAAGAGACACCAAGGGGAATTATGTGCAGGATATGCCCCAACGAATGTGTGCTCAGGGAAGGCGAAGTGAGTGATTGCAGGAACAGGATCGTGCGTGATTCGAAATTATATACGATGGCATATGGGAATCCCTGTTCTGCCAACGTCGATCCAGTAGAAAAAAAGCCTCTTTATCACTTCTATCCCGGATCAAGGGCATATTCCATTGCAACGGCAGGATGCAACATGGCCTGTCTCAATTGCCAGAACTGGACTATTTCCCAGGCAAGTCCTGACAAAACCCGGAACTATGACCTCCCTCCCGCTAAAGTTGTGGAGGAGAGTATCAGAAACAAATGCCGGTCAATAGCATACACTTATTCAGAGCCCAACACCTTTTATGAATATGCCCTGGATACTGCCGTGTTAGCAAAAAAATCAGGAGTAAAGAACATTTTTAAATCAAACGGATATATAAATCCTGAGCCCCTCAGGAAAATGTGCTCAGTGCTGGATGCCGCCAATATTGACCTTAAATCGTTCAGCGACAGCACATATGTCAAGCTGACTGGAGCCAAGCTTCAGCCGGTTCTTGACTCACTCAGGATTTACAGGGAAATGGGTATCTGGCTTGAGATCACTCACCTTATCGTGCCCACATGGACAGATAACCCTGACGAGACAGGAAGGATGTGCAAATGGCTCAGCGAGAACGGATTCAGAGATACTCCTATCCATTTCAGCAGGTTCTATCCTACTCATAAGCTGGAACAGCTCCCTCCCACTCCTGTTGAAGTGCTCAGGAACGCAGCAAGTATCGCTTCTGCCGAAGGCCTGAAATATGTATATATAGGAAATGTACCGGGTAACGAAATGTCCGATACAAAATGCCCTTCCTGCGGAACTACGGTAGTATCAAGACAGGGTTACAGGATTACTGCATACAAGATATCTGGCGGAAAATGCATCAACTGCGGCGGCGAAATTGCCGGGGTTTGGGAATAAAGTAACTCTGCTGATAACAAATGAAAGAAACCGAAGCCAGAGACCGTATTGAAAAACTGCGAAGGGAGATCGAAGAACATAATCACAGGTATTATGTACTCAATGAACCTCTGATTTCCGATTTTGAATACGATCTCCTCCTTAATGAACTTGATACCCTGGAGAAGATTTTTCCTTCTCTAGTCACCACTGATTCCCCGACGCAGAGAGTCGGAAGCGACATCAGGAACGAATTCAGGCAGTATGACCACCGTTACCCGATGATGTCGCTTGGCAATACCTATAATGAAGAAGAGCTGAGGGATTTTACCGGGAAGGCTGAAATTGCAGCCGGAGGTCCGGTTGAATTTGTTTGCGAGCTTAAATTTGACGGAGCATCTGTCAGCATCACATACAGGAACAGTGTGCTGTTCAGGGCTCTTACCCGGGGAGACGGGTCCAGGGGCGATGATGTCACACCAAACATCAGGACTATCAGAAGCATACCCCTGCGTGTCAGCGGAAAAGATATCCCGGATGAATTTATTGTACGGGGTGAAGTGCTTATGCCCAGGGCTGTGTTTGACAGGCTGAATGATGAGAGAACCAAAGCTGATCTTCCGCAATTTGCAAATCCCCGTAATGCAGCAGCAGGAACACTAAAGCTTCTTGATCCCAAAGCTGTATCAGCAAGGGAGCTTGACTGCATACTCTATTTTCTCCTTTCAGACGATCCGGTTCATGACACACATTATGCAAACCTCGCGGAGGCAAAAAAATGGGGATTCAGGGTATCTGAAGGCATGAAGCTCTGCAAAGGAACGGATCAGGTTATCGACTATATCAATTACTGGGAATCAGAGCGAAAGAAGCTTCCCTATGACATTGACGGAGTAGTTGTTAAAGTCAATTCCCTTGCGCTTCAGGAAGAGCTTGGATATACCGCGAAATCCCCCAGATGGGCAATAGCATACAAATACAAGGCTGAACAGGTAAAAACAAAACTTATATCCGTATCCTACCAGGTGGGCAGAACAGGTACAGTGACCCCGGTGGCAAACCTGGAGCCTGTTTTCCTTGCCGGATCTACAGTGAAGAGAGCAACATTGCATAATGCCGACCAGATAGCACTGCTGGGACTTCACTTAAACGATATGGTTTATGTTGAAAAAGGCGGAGAAATAATTCCCAAGATCGTTGGTGTCGACCATTCGGAACGCGGCGGGGAGAGCAGGGAGATAGAGTTCATCAGTCATTGTCCTGAATGCGGTACAGCACTGGTCAGAAATGATGGTGAGGCAAACCATTTCTGCCCTAACTATCTTCATTGCCCTCCTCAGCTCAAAGGCAGGATCGAGCATTTCATCGGAAGAAAGGCCATGGACATAGACGGGCTGGGAGAAGAGACGATCGACCTGCTATTCAGGAATAACCTGATCAGGAACTATGCCGACCTCTATGAACTAAAAGCTGAACAGCTCATTCCCCTGGAAAGGATGGGGGAAAAGTCGGCTCTCAATATAATAAACAGTATCAGGGCATCTGTATCAACACCGTATAACAGGGTTCTTTTTGCACTCGGGATAAGGCATGTGGGTGAAACCGTCGCTAAAACCATTGCTGAAAAATTCCGGTCAATTGATGACCTGATAAAGGCTGACCTTGAAGAGCTGACTAGCGTCAGAGAGATAGGTCCAAGGATCGCATCGAGCATCATCTCCTTTTTTAGTGATGAGGATAATTTACTGATAATTAACCTGTTAAGAAGTTACGGACTCAGGTTCCATGAGGACAGAAAAGAGATAGCAACCAGTGAGAAGCTTATGGGTAGATCAATTGTGATCTCGGGTGTGTTCACCAGGCATTCAAGAGATGAATACAAGGAGATCATTGAGAAGAACGGAGGGAAAAATTCATCGTCAATCTCAGGGAAAACATCTTTCATCCTTGCCGGTGAAGATGTGGGTCCATCGAAGAAAGAAAAGGCCGGGGAATTAGGCATTCCTCTCATGAGTGAGGAGGAGTTTCTTAAACTTATCGGGGAAGAATAGTATCTTTCACTGCTTACATTTACAAAAAACTGTTAGGTTTGCACTATGGAATTATTCAGGGAGTTCAGGCTGAAAATGGGAAACTCGATCCTCGCCAAAAAACTTGAAAAGGCAAGGAGAAAAGTTTCCTATACCGACATAAACCGCATAAAATCAATTGGGGTCGTCTGGGATGCATCCAATACCGGCGAATTTGCCATCCTTTCAGGATTCCATCAGAAGATGAATGAACGGGGAATAAGCCTCACCATACTGGGATACTACCCGGAGAAGGAACTGCCAGACCAGTACACCGCTTTAAGGTATTTAACGTGTCTGCGCAAAAAGGAGATGAGTTATTTTTATCTGCCCGTGTCGCCGGAGGCTGATAAGTTCATAAATACAAAATTTGATATACTTATCGATATTAATTTTGAAAAAGTATTCCCTCTGCTATATGTCTCTTCATTATCGGCAGCAACCTTTAAAGTGGGGCTTTTCGAAAAGGAATCCGGCAATTCTGCTTTTGATCTGATGATGGAGCTGAAGAAGCCGGTAAATGTTGATGAATACCTGACCAATGTTATTCATTACCTTGAAATGATCAAATCGGGAAAAAACGAACAAGTCGAGAAAAATCAATATGAGAAAGTTTAAAGGTACTGGTGTGGCTATTGTCACACCATTTAAAGATGATTCAGCAGTTGACTATGATGCCCTTGGCCGTGTGGTTGATCATGTTATCAGCGGAGGGGTGAATTACATAGTTGTCATGGGGACAACCGGTGAAGCCTCCACCCTCTCAAGGGAAGAGAAAAAGTCTGTTCTTTTATATGTCAAAGGGAAGGCTGCCGGAAAGGTACCACTCGTTGTGGGAATCGGCGGAAACAATACTGCTGAAGTGATCAGCTCAATAAGGGATATGGACCTTTCATCCGTTGATGGAATTCTCTCGGTTGCTCCATACTATAACAAGCCCAGCCAAAACGGAATATTCCAGCACTTCAAGGCTATTTCCGAAAGCTCTCCCCTTCCTGTAATAATTTACAATGTCCCGGGAAGAACCAGCTGCAACATCACTTCCGACACATGCCTAAGGTTGGCTCATGAATGCAAGAACATAGTTGCGGTCAAGGAAGCTTCGGGCGACATAGCCCACATTATGCGTATCATAAAAGGCAAACCTGAGGATTTTCTTGTAATCTCGGGTGACGATATGCTGACTCTGCCTGTGATGGCTGCCGGAGGAGCCGGAGTAATATCGGTTCTGGCAAATGCTTATCCGGCAGAATGCAGCACGCTGGTAAACCACCTGATGAAAAATGATTACGAAGCAGCCCGTAAGATCCAGCTGCTGCTCATTGAAAAGACAGAGTTATGCTTCGCAGACGGCAATCCTTCGGGAGTCAAGGCTTTCCTTAGCCTCATGAACATCTGCGGAAATAATCTCAGACTGCCGCTTGTGCCTGTTAACCAGGCTGTTTATTCCAGGATACAAAAAGCTGTTGAAGAAAAATAACAGGCTTGCACTATGGCGCTGCCGGGGCTGCGGCTGAATGCTGGGCGCCGTGGCAATTTTTGTATTTCTTACCGCTGCCGCAGGGGCATGGGTCATTTCTGCCAACCTTTTTATCGACCCTCACAGGCTCTGTCTTCTGGTTCCTGTCCTTAGGGCTTCCACCACCGGATCCATATTGGGAGAAATCGCTCTTCGATGTTCTCAGGTTTTCAACCTGACGCCTCCTCTGGGCCTCCTTTACCTGATCAGGATCCTGACTAGGAATAAAGCCCTTCATCAGGGTGCTTACAACATCCTTATTGACTTTGTTGAGCATTGTCTTGAATAACTCGAATGACTCAAACTTATATATAAGAAGAGGATCTTTCTGTTCATAGGTTGCGTTCTGAACCGATTGCTTGAGTTCGTCCATCTCACGAAGGTGCTCTTTCCATGCTTCATCGATAGTTGCCAGGACAACTGTTTTCTCATAGGCCCTTGCCAGCTCCCTGCCTTCAGATTCAGCTGTAACCTTCAGATTTGTCACTACCTGGAACACCCTGACGCCGTCAGAAATCGGAACAACAACATTCTCGTACACGTGCGACATACGTTCATAAACATCTTTCAGAACCGGGTAAGCCTGCTGTGATATCGTCTCAACCTTTCTTTTATAGGTCTCCAGCACTTTAGCATAGACCCTGTCAGTAACTTCATTCATGGTCGATTTCACGAATTCCTGCTGAGGCACAGGCGAGTCCATTGAAAATGAACGTATAAGGTCAAAATCAAAACCGTCAAAGTCACCATCTTTATGATAGGTATCCACCAGTGTTTCCGTTACATCGAACATTGAATTGGCGACGTCGACACTCAGCCTCTCCCCGAGAAGGGCGTGCCGCCTCTTCTTATAAATAACCTCTCTCTGCGAATTCATGACATCGTCATACTCAAGGAGCCTCTTGCGGATGCCGAAGTTATTTTCTTCCACTTTTTTCTGTGCCCGTTCAATCGATTTCGTGATCATTGAGTGCTGGATCATCTCACCATCCTTCAGTCCGAGACGGTCCATTATGCCTGCTATCCTTTCAGAGCCGAACAGCCTCATCAGCTCATCCTCCAGTGATACGAAAAACTGCGAAGATCCGGGGTCACCCTGTCTTCCTGCGCGTCCCCTCAGCTGCCTGTCGACCCTGCGCGACTCATGCCTTTCCGTTCCTATAATTGCCAGTCCGCCTGCCTTCTTCACCTCATCGGTCAGCTTGATGTCGGTACCACGGCCGGCCATGTTTGTAGCTATTGTGACAGTTCCGGTTTTTCCCGCTTCTGCCACGATCTCTGCCTCCCTCTGGTGCAACTTTGCGTTGAGGACATTATGTTTCAAACCCTTCATCTTGAGCATCCTGCTCAGAAGCTCCGATATTTCCACCGAGGTTGTACCAACCAGCACAGGTCTCCCCTGCCGGTTCATAGATACAATTTCATCGATTACAGCATTGTATTTCTCCCTCTTTGTCTTGTAGATGATGTCTTCCCTGTCATTCCTGATTATGGAAACGTTTGTCGGGATGACAACCACATCAAGCTTATAAATGTTCCAGAATTCGCCGGCTTCCGTTTCTGCAGTACCCGTCATGCCGGCAAGCTTATGATACATCCTGAAATAATTCTGAAGGGTTATCGTGGCATATGTCTGGGTAGCTGCTTCAACCTTTACATTCTCCTTGGCTTCAATGGCCTGGTGAAGCCCGTCTGAATACCTTCTGCCCTCAAGTATTCTTCCTGTCTGCTCATCGACGATCTTTACCTTATTGTCCATCACCACATACTCCACATCCTTGTCAAAAAGGGTCCATGCTTTAAGAAGCTGGGACATCGTATGGACTCTCTCCGATTTGACAGAATAGTCCTGGAGCAGTTCATCCTTCAGCTTCAGCTTTTCGCGATCGCTCTTTCCTGATTTCTCAAGCTCGGCTATTTTTGATCCGACATCGGGAAGTATAAAGAAACTCGCATCTTCGACTGAGGTTGAGATAAGATCCAGTCCCTTTTCGGTGAGTTCAATGGAGTTGAGTTTTTCGTCAATCACAAAATAGAGCTCATCGGTAATCTTGGGCATTTCCTTACTGTTGTTCTGCATATAAAGGTTCTCGGTCTTCTGCAGAAGTGTTCTGTTGCCCTCTTCGCTCAGGAATTTTATAAGGGCATTATTTTTCGGCAGGCCTTTGAATGCGCGAAGGAGCAGTTTGCCTCCCTCTTCTGCATTGCCCTCGGTAATAAGTTTTTTTGCATCTGCAAGTATCTGTGTAACAAGCCTCTTCTGAGCCGAGACGAGTTTATCGACCTTTGGCTTGAGCTCATCAAACTGCTGAATATCGCTCCTGGCTGTGGGACCGGAGATGATAAGAGGCGTCCTCGCATCATCAATCAGCACAGAGTCTACCTCATCAACGATAGCATAATGATGTTTGCGCTGAACAAGATCTTCAGGATTGATAGCCATGTTGTCCCTCAGGTAGTCAAATCCGAATTCGTTGTTAGTGCCGAAGGTAATGTCGGCATTGTATGCTTTTCTCCTGTCGGCCGAATTGGGCTGGTGTTTATCGATACAATCTACCTTAAGCCCGTGGAACTCATACATGGGGCCCATCCATTCAGAGTCGCGCTTTGAGAGGTAGTCATTGACAGTAACTATATGGACCCCCCTTCCGGCAAGTGCATTCAGAAAAACAGGCAGTGTTGCAACTACTGTCTTGCCTTCTCCTGTAGCCATCTCCGCGATTTTGCCTTTATGAAGTGCCACGCCGCCTATAAGCTGGACATCATAATGGACCATATCCCAGGTGATCTCGTTGCCTCCTGCAATCCATCGGTTTTTCCAGAAAGCCTTGTCTCCCTTAATTGTAATACTCTCCCTTGTAGCTGCCAGATCCCTGTCATACTGCCTTGCGGCAACCTCGAGTTCGCTGTTCTCCTTGAACCTCCTTGCTGTCTCTTTCATTATCGCAAACGCAGGCGGAACGCACTGATCAAGTATCTCTTCAAGCTTATCAACAATGCGTTTTTCAATTTTATCTATCTGGTTGTATATCTCTTCTTTCTGATAAACATCTTCCTCCGCTTCGGCCTTTTCCTTAAGTTCCCTGATTTCTTTCTCGTCTCCTTCAATATATTCAAGTATCACTTTCTTTAATTCAAGAGTCTTATCCCTGAGCTGGTCGTTTGAGAGTTCACCCAGCTTTGCGTATTCTTCACGGATTTTTTCAACATAAGGGCTTATCTCCTTGATGTCACGCTCATACTTATTTCCCAGAAACAAGCCGAGGACTTTTGTAATAATGCTCATATTTGCCTTTTCTTATTTTCTTATCAGAATATACTTCAGTGTTTTTCTGACAGGTGCATTTTCCAGAACAATAAAATAAAGTCCCGGGGGCTGATCAGCAATATCTATCGCCATCTCTTCGCTGGTTTCACCAACACCTGATCTGATCAGTGCACCGGTGGAATTATATACCTGGTACCTGATCTGTTTCCCGGCGAATGCAGGGTCAAGGATCCTGATTATTCCATTGCCCGGATTTGGGTAAACTACCGATGATTCAGCAGGTGTGTTGTTAACGTTATCGATCAGAGGTCCGATATGTAAATTCTCTATTGCCCACCCCCACCCATGCGCATACGGATCGGAATAGAGCCTGAATCGTACCATCATGGTATCGCCGCCTGAGATATATGAGGAGACATCAGGGAATATGTAGCGTTTCTGAAGCATGGATTCACGGCCTGCATAACTTGAGTTGCCGTTAACTATTGCACTGTTGTATGCTGTTTCCCATGATTTTACAAACCTGCAATCATAACCATCAACCAGGGGGAACCATGTTTTTCCATAGTTTCTGGATCCCTCAATAATCACATAATCATAGAAATCATCCTCGCCATAGACTGAACCGTCTTCACCCGGCTCAATGAGTGCTACTTCGTTATAGGTTATTATCATACCGTTGGCATCATACTTGACAGGATGCCGGAGCAATGCAGTAAACTCAAACTTTCCGCCGTCGGTATCAGGGCTCTGGTACGGATGATCAGAATGCAGCCCGAAGTTGGAGAAATTGCCCGGTTTGGCTATGCTGAAGCCGATGCTGAAGAAATCGCCTGACGCATTTGAAAAATCAGTGGAATAGCCTGTTACTACTGAACTGATATCCTCTATCCTGATCGAGTAGTATCCCTCTTCAGGTAGTTTGGCTATGTTTGGCACTGAAGCCTCGTCCTTCGAGATGATCCGGTACAGAATCGAATCCCCTCCCTCAAGTGAAAGAGGTACTGCATTTATCGAGGCAGTAAAACTGAAGTTTTCCCCTGCCTTCATTCCTGCTGTCATTGTGGCACCTTCATTAACCTTATATTCAATGTAAACAGTGTCGACGCCGATATTATCATCTGCAAGAGCCTCAAATTTCATGGTATCGATCCTTTCAAGATAATACTCCACAGGTGTATGCATCATTACAGGTTTGACCGTATCCATACCGATCCGCACACTATACCTGAACTCATCAATATATGAAGGGGACCTGTATGTCCTTGAAAAGATGTCATTTACATAGAAATAGTATTCAAGCCTTGCATCGAAAAACGGAATTGAGATGGTTGCTGCAAAAGTATCATCTGACAGCGGAGAGCTCATAAAGAGAGTATCCACTGTGGCAAATTCATCAAATGACCATACGATGCCGACTTTATTCCTGTCATATGTCGTGTCTGAGATGATGGTAGCACTCAGCTGTATCTGGGTAAGATGTTCCTCCGTGTCAGGCGGGTTTTCATGTACAAAGCGGGTATTGATCCAGCCAAGGTCATTGAGCATTGCCATGGTAAGTTTCCCGGGATTATGTATTGCCTCTCCCCTGTCTATAAAAGGTGTCATTAATCCATCCGGATCAGGAGTCTCTTCATCCAGATGTGAAATACTTGATCCGGGATCATAGGTGGAGGGAGCATAAATTTTTATTCTTGTTCCGGCATTGGCACTTCTGATAAGCGGCCCGTTAAAATAAATTTGTCCGCTGGTCAGTTCGTTTTTCAGCTCAACCGACGGATTATAAAATTTAAGTGTGTCAATCAACCTGTTTCCCGAGTTATTTTCAAGGAACGTGTCATAAATAACCGGTAATGAAGCAGCTCCCCATGATCCGGTTGAAGCATCGGCTGACATTGTATCAAAGAAACCCAGTCCGTGAATGAGTTCGTGAATAACTACGGTAACCATGTCATATTGATATGTTGGTGTATTACCGTCAGTACCAAGATACCAGTTCACATCAGTGTTTATGTTCATAACGATATCGGCAGACTGATCATCATTGAGGCTGGCGCCATAAATTTTTTCGGCCAGTGCAACCGGGTACCATGAGTTCGGGTCAAGTGCATCAATTGCCCATCCGCCGGCAAGAGCGCTGGCACCTGAATTGGCAAGAACACCTGATTCCAGGCTTCCTGACGATACTATTACATTTATCGCCACATCCGATGGCAGGAGGGACTTAAGAATGGAGACCGCAAAGTCAAATGCAGTCGCGATATTCGCCGGTGTATTGGAATAAAACACATTAATCGTGGCTCCCGACCCGGTTCCTTCTTTGCGGAAAAATTGTTCAGGAGGCGGGATATAGATCCTTTTGACCTTGCTTCCGGCATAGCATACCCCCGTAATTGCTGTGTTGCTCACGATCTCCTGGGATTTCAACAGCGGAACCGCAAACAAAACTATCAGAGCAGAGGTAAGAATCGTCCTTTTCATTCAGTGGCAGCTGGTTTTTCAGAACCTCTCAGTGACATGATATCCCTGTCGAACTGGTACATATTGTTTTTGCCGAGGAGCTTGAGCTTATCGAGTATCGCCATCACATTTGCCTCTTCTTCAACCTGTTCATTTACAAACCACTGAACAAAGTTATGTGTATTGAAGTCTTTTTCTGTCAGGGTCAGGGCAACAATGTCGTTGATGCTTGCGGTAATGAATTCCTCATGCTTCAGTACATCGCGGAACATCTCCTCAACTCCTTTATAATCGGTCGGGGGCTTCTTGAATAAGGGGACAACGACCTTTCCACCTCTTTCGTTGATATATTTTATAAACTTAAGCATGTGCATTCTCTCCTCTTCTGCCTGGGCATAAAGCCATTCGGAGATTCCGCTATAGCCTGAATTATCAGCCCATGCTGCCATGGCAAGGTAAAGGTTTGATGAATAACCTTCTCTTTCAACCTGTCTGTTGCAGATATCTTCTACTTTCTTCTTTAACATATTATTGGTTTTTATTGGTTAGACTTAAAACAATCCGGTTATGAATCTTGTTCAACTTCCAGAAGCTCCTCAATCTTCCTTATCATCTCGTTCACCGAGAAAGGTTTTGAGTATACAGCATCGGCGCCAAGTGCTTTTGCCAGGTTAAGGTAACTGGCAGGTCCTGCCTTCCCTCCGCCTGAAATTGCTATTATCTTCAGGGAGGGTTTTACCTCACGGAGTTTCATGATTACCTTGAGCCCGTCTTCTTCAGGCATGATCAGGTCGGTTATTACAAGGTCAGTTACAGCGGGCTTAAAATGAATTATTGCGTCCTTTCCGTTCTCTGCTTCAAGAACAGTGTATTTTTTCCTTATCAGCGAGACTTTCAGCATCTCTCTGAGATCATTTTCATCCTCAACTATCAAAATACCGGGCATATTCATATATTTAAATTGACACCTGGATCGCATTTATTATTTCCCTCAGGGAAACAGGCTTGATCAGGTGCTGTTTTACAATCCCCGAATTTACTAATTTTTCTTCCTCCTGAGTCTGATTTGATTCAGAGATCAGTATACAGGGTATTTTAATCTCATGAGCTGCATAAAGATCAATAAGGTCATCTGTCCTGATCTGTTCTGCCTCAATCATATATATAATAAGGTCGGGTTGCCTGTTCTGATCTGATATCACCTTTTTGAGATGATCAGGGCCGGTAGTAAGCGTCATTTCGTAGCCTGCACTCTGAAGGGCCAGTGAAAGAATGCGTGATTCATGCCTGTTGCCTGCTATGAAGAGGATTTTCCTTCTTCCGGATGCTACCCTGGAGGTTTCGAATTCTTTAGAAACCGGAAGGTAAACGTAGAATACAGATCCTTCGTTGACCTTGCTGGATACCATTATTTCACCTCCCATTTCGGTTACTATCCCGTGCACGACCGACAGGCCGAGTCCTGAGCCTTTTCCCACTTCACGGGTTGTAAAAAACGGCTCAAAGATCCTTCTCATCAACGAAGGATCCATGCCTTTCCCCATATCCTTTACAGTGACCAGTGCATATTCATCTGCGACAATATCCTTGTTAAGCTCTTTCTGTACATTCTTGCCCTTTACCAGGACAAGCGAAACCGATATTGTCCCCGGACGCTCCTCCATTGCCTGCATTGCATTTGTCATAAGGTTCAGGAAGACTCTGAAAAGCTGTGTTGGATCGGCAAATACAGGCGCATCCTTTATGCTTATCCTGCTGCTTATCTTTAAGTGTGACGGAACTGCGGACCTCACAAAACCAATTGTCTCCTTCAGAACATCACAAACGTTCACGGTCACTTTCTCCTGCTCCACCTGCCGGCTGAAGGTAAGCATCTGGTTTGTGAGCGAGCGTGCTTTTGAGACGGCAGCCATAATTTTAACCACATTCTCTGAAGAGGATGAAGACCTGGGGAGGTCATTCTGCAGCAGCTCAGAGTAACCTGAAATTGTCGCAAGTATATTATTGAAATCATGAGCTATACCACCTGCCAGAGCACCTATCGTTTCAAGTTTCTGAGCCTGCAGCAGCCTGTTTTCAAGCATCAGCTCGCGCGACGAATCTTCAAACGAAAAATCGATGAACAAGGGATTTCCCGATTCATCCAGAGTCATGAATCCACTTATCCTGCAGAAGATATCATTTCCCTTGCAGGTCTTCAGGGGTACCCTGCCGAAAGATTTCGGCCTGTTGTCCGAAAGATCTTCAAGATGAAGGTCAAAAAGACTATTTTCTGCATACAGGGTCCGCAGGTTCATTTTATGTACAGACTTCTCGTCTTCACAGTCCATTATCAGGAGGAATGACCTGTTGGCATGAATCATCATGCCCTGAGGGCTGCACCTGAGGAACCCGATAGGCAGGTTTGTCTCAAGTCTCCTGAATTCCTCCTCCTTATCAGAGGCAAATTTTTGAGTCAGTTTGAGATCAGTGATATCGAAAGTCTCAGCAAGTAGATGCGTAATTTCACCAGATTCAGCCGGAAACGGCCTGAATATAACCTCAAAGTATCTTTTCCCGGCCTGGGGAATGTTGAAGGAAGCCTCATACCTGACCGTGGAACCGGTAAAACATTTGTCTATGTTGGGTTTAATCCTTGAATTGAAAGTATCATTACCCCAGACATCACTTAAAGATTTGCCTATTATGGAATTCTCCACTCCTTTCTGGGCTTCACAGAAAGCCGAATTGACCTTCTCATAAACATAATCTCTGTTTATGACGCTGATCATCGACCTGGAATTATTTACGATATGATCTGAAAAGTATTTCTCCCTGGCGAGATACCTGGTGTAATTTTCATTACCCGAATTGTCACCGTAGTTTTTCACTTGGAACAATAAATTGATAATCAGATTTTAAAATCAATTAAAATCCAGGTTGAATGTTTTCTTAAAATCTTTCAGTACAGGATACTTTGCCTGAAGGTAGTTATATTTTTGTTCATCTGTATAAAGCAGGTCGTTCGTTTCAGCAAGGTCGATCGTTGTCTCAATTTCCAACTCCTGCAGGGTGAATTTATTTTCCAGGAAACTGATGAGTTTTGGCTTGTAATTCTGAACGAAAAGATCCTTCTGTGCTGCATTGCTCAAATGGATACGTATTGTATGTTCGTCCTCCAGTTCCGGCTTAAGCGACTTGAACATACTTACTATTCTGGTACCCTCGCCCTTAAGGCTATCGACGAATTCCTGCCATGCTTCAGCAAAACTGGTTCCGGTAAATTCCGCTTTCCCGGCGCGGGTAGTCCGGGGTACTGGATCATGGGAGCCAGCAGTATTTATATCGGCTTCCGCTCCATTTTCAGTGATCACATCCTTAATAGAGACTGTGCGCGGCGATTTTTCAACAACCGGGATATGCCTGGACGGTGCAGGTTCTTCTGCTTTTCTTATAATCCCGGATTTTGAAGGAAGAGGGACAGGCTCATTCAGCTGCTTCCCGTCAGGCTTTTTTTTTTCAACCGGCTCCTCCTGGTCCACAAGGATACGACACAGCCTGATCAGTGCAAGCTCAACATGAAGCCTCTGGTTCTTGCTGCTCTTATATGAAATGTCGCACGAGCTTCCGATATCGAGAGCTTTGTAAAGGAACCCGACCGGGCATCCGGCTGTCTGCCGGACATACCTTTGTTTCACAGCAGGAGTTGCCTCGAGCAGCCGGATAGTTAATTCATCCTTGCTGACCAGGAGGTCGCGAAAGTGGCTGTTCAGGCCTGACACGAAGTTATGCCCGTCAAACCCCTTTTCCAGAATCTCGTTGAAGGTCATCAGTATTGAGGATATATCCCCCTTAAGTGCTGCGTCAACACTTTTAAAATAATACTCATAATCGAGAACGTTCAGGTTTTCAATGACATCCCTGTAAGTGATATTTTTCCCGCACAGACTCACGATCTGGTCAAAGATAGAAAGGGCATCCCTTAATGCACCGTCAGCCTTCTGGGCTATCACATGAAGCGCTTCCTCCCCGGCAGTAACTGATTCATTTTTAGCCACAAACTGAAGCCTGCCGACAATATCCTCGATCCTGATCCTGTTAAAATCAAAGATCTGGCACCTGGAGAGAATGGTCGGTATTATCTTATGCTTTTCGGTAGTAGCCAGGATGAAGATGGCATGCGGCGGCGGTTCTTCGAGGGTTTTAAGGAAAGCATTGAAAGCCGATGAGGAGAGCATGTGCACCTCATCTATTATATATATGCTGTACCTGCCGATCTGAGGAGGTATCCTTACCTGGTCATTCAGGCTTCGGATATCTTCAACCTTGTTGTTTGACGCAGCATCAAGCTCATGGATATTGAAGGATCTAAGGGTATTAAACGACAGGCATGATTCGCATTTATCACATGCTTCCGCGTTATCCTTCAGGTTAATGCAGTTGATCGTCTTGGCAAAGATCCTTGCACAGGTTGTTTTTCCGACACCCCTTGGTCCGCAGAACAGGTACGCCTGGCTGAGATGCTTGTTCCTGATTGCGCTCTTCAGCGTATTGGTAATGGTGTCCTGCCCTACAACCATATCAAATGTTGCAGGACGGTATTTCCGGGCGGAAACGATGAAGTTCTCCATAAATGTATTAATCCGGGATTCCTTAATTATCGTCATGCAAATATAGTCAAAAAGCCTTTGCCTGTAATGTATGTTGATAATTATAGCCGGGGTATCGCTGTAGGCTTAATGCCCACTGATAAGGCTTTAAGTTGAATAATTTTCCCTTCATTAATTTTTGTTTAAACGAAAATAATTGTACTTTTGCGAGCCAAAATATTTATAACCATTAATAAACAATTGATCTATGTCTAATCACTACGAAACCGTTTTCATTGCAACTCCCGTTTTATCTGAGCATCAGATGAAGGAAGCGGTACAAAAGTTCAAGAAGGTCATCACCGATCACAAGGGTGATATCGTTCATGAAGAGAACTGGGGCCTGAAAAAGCTGGCCTATCCTATTCAGAAAAAGTCGACAGGCTTTTATTATCTTATTGAGTTCAAGGGCGCCGGCAGCCTCATTGAGAAGCTTGAAGTCCAGTATCGCCGCGACGAAAGGATAATAAGGTTCCTGACATTCAGAATGGAAAAGTTTGCTGTCGAATATGCAGAGAAGAAGAGAAAACAGAAAGAATCAGAAAGAAGCAAGGAGGAATAAGAAATGGCACAGAACGAAAGTGAAATCAGATATTTGACTCCCCCAACAGTAGAAGTCAAGAAAAAGAAATACTGCCGCTTTAAGAAGAACAGGATCCGTTATATTGATTACAAAGATCCGGAGTTCCTGAAGAAATTTCTGAATGACCAGGGAAAGATACTTCCCCGAAGAATAACCGGCACATCGCTAAAATATCAGAGGAAAGTGGCAAAGGCTGTAAAAAGAGCCCGTCATATTGCACTTCTTCCTTATGTTACTGATCTTTTAAAATAAGGAGGAGAGAAAATGGAAATCATATTATTACAGGATGTCAACAAGCTTGGACAGAAGGATGACCTTGTAAAGGTTAAAGCAGGCTATGGCAGGAATTTCCTTATACCGAGAGGCTACGCAGTCGCAGCAACGCCTTCAGCAAAGAAGATGCACACGGAGAACCTCAGGCAAAGAGCGCATAAAGAAGAGAAGATCAAGGCTGAAGCTCAGGAGCTGGCCGGCAGGATGGCTGACCTGAAACTTGTCGTCGGAGCCAAAACAAGCACTTCCGGCAAGATATTCGGCTCAGTAAACACGATACAGATTGCAGAAGCACTGAAGGAAAAAGGATTTGACATCGACAGGAAAAGCATTTCGCTGCCTGAGGACCAGATCAAGGAGGTCGGAAAATACAAGGCTACTGTCAAGCTTCACAGGGAAGTGAAAGTGCAGGTCGAATTCGAGATTGTTGCTGAATAAGAAATTTAATCAGATATGACAGGGACATGCCGTGGCATGTCCTTTTTTTAATAGTTATCATGATAATCATGGCGCCTTTCGTACTTAAGGTCTGCCAGCACCGAAGCCTTCACCCTGATCGAGAAGGTCCACATTTTAATATAGCCGGTCGGGAGCCAGCTGAAGGCCATATCCCAGCAATGCAGGTCCCTGGTCACCGCAATTTGTGAAACCGTGATCTCCCTTCCGGTAAAATCATATCCGGAGCTGTAGGTGATATTCATTTTCTTTGTGAGTTTGACAGTCCCATTGATCATTACGGTCTGCGAGGTTGATGGTTTTACCGCCATCTTATTGTACGTCAGATGATAACTAACATTCATGGTCCATGGCACATCGAATTCCGGGTATCCCCATACATCAAACCCGGGAAGCGGCTGATCAGCCCCACTACCTGAAAGACCTGTCTGTCCGGGCTGCTGCAGACCAACGGAGGGGCGGGCCGAAGGAGCCTGGGAGCTCTTCCTGCTATCCTTTCCCCTGAGCAGGTCACTCAGGCTGAAATCGAGGCTCACCTGGAATGTGTTAAGGCGAAGCAGCTTACGCGTCTGAGTAAAATAAAAAGTATTTATCTCTGAACCTTTGCTGTTCTGTCCGTACATCGAAAAAGTGCTGTTGAGGGATATTCCTATCTTTTCGAAAAGGGTGGTACGCATCACCATCGAAACAGGCGACCACTTCAATGAGTCCTTAAAAATATTGTAAGAAGTCGATATATTGAAATTATCGATCAATCGCACATTTCTGGCTTTCCCGGTCGTATCTCCTCTTTCAAAGACCTTGGCTTCGAGGATGTTGGTCAGGTTGAATGATACACTTCCGTTCCTGGTTGAAAGCGAAGGAGTTCCGTAAATACCGCCATCAAAGACCGAATATGTTTTACTGGCAGTGCTGTCAGCATTTGTCTGTACCGTTTGATACATTCTGGAACTAAGTCCCTCAAAGGCAGGGATAAAACTGAAGCTTACCGATGGTTTCATGACATGCCTGATGGCGTCGATCCTCGAATCAGGATTGGTCATATCAAATATCCCGAATATCTGGGGGCTGTATCCTGCACTCACTGAAGGGTTCATTGCATGACCATAGAACATTCCGCTGAGAGTATCAATGACGACCTTTGCCTGGTCAGGATCCCATCTCTGAACAAATTTCCGGGTGTACATTACGCCCTTGTACGATACCTGGGGAGAAATATAAAAGTTCTTGAAGGGCCTGACTGCAAGGCTTAACGGGGCTTCATGGGTAAATCCGTTTTTCATGTTGTTCCAGACCTGACTTGTAAAAAGGGCGCTGTCAGTAGTATTGATCTGATTATCGAGTGATGCCGAGTACTGGAACTGCAGCTCCTGCCACCATTTTCCGGTTCCTCCTCCCTTGCCCTTCAGAGGGTATATTCTTGCGGCATTGAAGCTTACCTTCGGAAGGTTGAGAGCAACGGTATTGTTCTTAACGTTCTGGCTGTGGTTCATGCTGGCCGACAGGTTGAACGGCGTTCCTGTCCATGTTTTGGAATAGCTTATGCTTGACTGCCTCTGAGTAGTGACATGGTCGTTCAGGTTATAGCTGTTGTTCCTGTCAAATCCGCTTGAACTCATATTTACGCTTGCGGAAAAGCGTGACCCGGGTCTTGCCTTCGGGTTCTGGCTGAAAGTCCAGCCCACGCTGTAGTTTTTGGCTTCAGTGAAATCGGGCAGTCCTTTATGGCCCGAAACGTTCCTTGCATAGCTGAATGAGAAATTGCCGCTGTATTTGTACAGTTTGTTATAGCTCGACTGGGCATTGAGAAGCCAGGAACCGTTGGTAAATATATTCCCCCTCATTGTCATGTCAACATAATCGTTGATGGCAAAGTAATATCCGCCTTCGGTCAGGGCATATCCCCTGCCCGCTTCATAATGCGGCTTAGGTATCAGTATGCCTGACACTGCCGGCTTGGTCTGGATCGGAAAGTACCCGAACGGCAGGTAAATGGGAAGGGGCACTCCTTCAAGAACAAGATTTCCCGGGCCTGAGATAATCTTCTCGTTGGGATAGACCTTAGCTTTCTTAAGTGCAATATAAAAATGAGGGGTGTCCGCATCACATGTTGAATAAGTACTATTGAAAATATTTGAAGTCCCGTCTTCGAGGAGCTTGGTCACTTCGCTGTGCAGCAGCCCTTCCTGCTGCTGCGTTATTATGTTTTTAACTATCGCCTTGCCGGTTTTGAAATTATACCTAAGCGTGTCTGATTCAAACTCCTCCGATCCCGATTTAAAACGGGGCTTGCCGGTAATATTCCCGGAAGAATCCCTGATGCCCATAGCGTAGATCTCATTGGTCAACATATTGAATATTATTGAATCGGCCTGAATATTTATATCATCATAATTGATTTCTGCAGTATTAACAAGGGTAACTTTTTTATTAACAAGATCGTTTTTCTTTGAACCGGCTGCCTTGTATGTAACCTGCTTGTCAATTGCATCAGGAGATATCCTTAGCAGATAAATAGTATCTGTCACAACGGAATCTCTTTGCCGCGGAAATGCAGAGGGTGTTAAAACATCTTCCTGTGAGAATAAAAAAAGCGACCTGGCCATCACGAGGAACACTACAAGCAACCGTTTTTCGTTAAAGAAATACAACTTAAATACTATTTTTGTATAGTTTTTGTGTGACTTCGGATGTCAGCGGCAAAACTATTAAAAAAACACGAACCAAACATGGGCACAGTTATTAAAAACGGAAAACAGAACCTCATCAATATATGCTGTGCACTTGCGTTGTTATCAACCTTTCCGGGTCCCACTGCAATTTATGCCGCAAATTCCGGTCCAAAAACCGACGGAAAATGGATAATAGTAATTGACCCCGGTCATGGTGGAAGGGATCCAGGGGCCCTGGGATCAGTCAGCAAGGAAAAAACCATCAATCTTGCTATTGCCCTGAAAACAGGAAATTACTTAAAAGAAAATCTTAAGGACGTAACTGTGATCTACACGCGTGATGATGATTCGACAGTTGACCTGATTGAGCGTCCGCAGATAGCAAACAGGAACAATGCTGACCTTTTCATCTCGATCCACTCGAACTGGGCAAAGTCGAAAAGTGTGGCAGGAGCCGAGACATTCGTTATGGGACACACCAAGGACGAAGCGAACCTGGAGGTGGCAATGAAGGAGAACGAGGTTATACTTCTTGAAGAGGACTATTCAACGAAATATGCAGGATTTGATCCGAAATCGCCTGAATCGTATATCATGTTCACACTGATGCAGAACGTTTTCCTCGAACAGAGCACCGACCTTGCGGCAAAGATACAGCACCAGTTTAATACAAGGGTTGAACGAAGGGATCGCGGAGTCAAGCAGGCAGGATTCTGGGTTTTGTACAATACAACCATGCCGGCTGTCCTGATTGAAACCGGCTTCATCACAAATGCCGAGGAGGAGAGATACCTTAATTCCGGAAAAGGCCAGGATTACATTGCGTCCGCAATCTTCAGGGCCTGCAGGGATTATATGAATGAAATAGACATCAAGAGCGGGATATCGACCGTGAGGGAGAGTGAACAGGCCGCATCACAACCGCAGGAAGCATTGACTTCACCAGACCAGCCAGTCTTCATGGTTCAGGTGGCAACTGCATCGGCAAGGAAGGAGATCAAACCTGAAAACTTCAGGGGAATCAGGGATATCGTTGAGCTGGAAGCGCAGGACAGGTTCAAATATGCAACAGGCTCATTCCAGGAATACTCCGACGCAGTCAAATACCGCAAGAAAATTGAGTCAATGTATCCAGACGCATTCGTGATCGCGGTAAAAGACAACAAAATATTACCTTTACAGCAGGTACTGGAACAAAAAAGAAAGAAACAAAACTGAACTGAATAATGAAGATCTCTCATGAAGTCAAGGTTGGTGCCGTGGCATTGCTGACAATAGTTGTATTCATCTGGGTATACAATTTCCTCAAGGGAAAGGACATTTTCAAAAGCACTGCATATTATTATTCCGTATTTGACCAGATAGGCGGACTGTCGGAATCGAGCCCCGTTGAGATCAACGGTTACAGGGTAGGAGTTGTTCAGGCAATTGACTTGCTGGACGAGACAAGCGGGAAACTGCTTGTGACCTTTTCGGTAAGCAAGGATTTCAGGCTTCCGAAAAACACCATGGCAGAAATCGTACCGGTATCAATCATTGCAGGAATGAAAGTTCAGTTCCTTTTAGGCGGCGGACCAGGATTTTATGAATACAATGACACCATTCCCGGCAAGCTCACGGCATCAATCCTGACTACAATAGAATCGGAGTTTGGTCCCATAAAACAAAGGATCTCCAACCTGCTTGATATCATCGATTCAGTCATAGTATCGGTTGACGACGTCATGAATCCTGAATTCAGGGCCAACCTTAACGAAACCGTTGCTAACCTGAGCAGCACAACAGGGACCATTGATAATATCCTTGGCGCTGAGGAGAAAGAACTTAAAGCAGCCCTCGATAATATCTCGAAGTTCTCCCGGATGCTTTCCGACAATTCACCGAAGCTTGACAATACCATCAGCAACCTTGAATCGTTTACAGATACCCTTGCAGCAGCCGATCTGTATGGCTCAGTTAAGAATTTAAAGGAGAGCCTCGAAGGGACTTCTCTCCTTCTCGAAAACCTCAACCAGGGAAAAGGCAGCGCCGGACAGATACTGACGGATGACTCCCTTTACATTAATTTATCATCGAGCCTTGAGAGCCTTAATCTGCTCCTGCAGGATCTCAAAGAGAATCCAAAACGGTATGTTCACTTTTCCGTGTTCGGGAAAAAATAATTTTCCCGTATTAGTTCTTTATTAATAAAAATCAGTGTATCTTGATCTTGAAAAAGAAAGAAAAACCAGCTTCAGGATTATCCTTCTTTTAAATCCTCTGTTTTGAAATTTGAAAAAGGTCGCATAACGAATTGTAATACACCAACAAACTGAAAACAGTATTTATATCTTATTGGTAATCAGACATATACATAATCATTTAATTATTCTCTCTATAAATTGCTGACATTTAAAAACATAGAATTATTTTGAAATAATCAAGTGAAAAAATTTTTTTTATAAGATTTTTTTTTACAAATATTGCTATCTGAAATTGCTTGAACCGACCCTGAAATTTTAACCGCCTTTCTTAAATGAACAAAACACATCATGACATATGGAATAACTGTCTGCAAATCATAAGAGACATAATTCCATCTGTCAGCTTTAAAACCTGGTTTGAACCCATCATCCCGTTGAAACTGGAAAACAATGTACTGACAATTCAGGTGCCGAGCCCGTTTTTTTACGAGTACCTCGAGGAGCAGTATATTGACATTCTCAGGAAGACGCTCAGGAGAGAGATCGGATCAGATGCGAAGCTCGAATATAACGTCGTGATGGAAAATGCAATATATTCTGATGGGAAACCCTATACTGTCAGATACCCTTCAAGAAACAAGACAGACCTGCATAACAAACCTGTACAGGTGCCTTTTGATGTCACCCAGCCTTCCATAAAAAATCCCTTCGTAATACCCGGCATTAAAAAAGTACACTTTGATCCCAAGCTGAATCCCGACTATAATTTCAACAACTTCGTGGAGGGTGAATGCAACCGGCTTGCAAGATCAGCAGGAATAGCTGTCGGGAATAACCCCGGAGGAACAGCTTTCAATCCATTGATGATATATGGAGATTCAGGGCTTGGCAAAACACATCTTGCCCAGGCTATAGGGATCCTTGTTAAGGAAATGCACCCTGACAAAATCGTGCTTTACGTAAATGCAAATAAATTTCAGACGCAGTTTGTAGAATCTGTAAGAAACAACAACAAGAATGATTTCCTCCATTTTTACCAGATGATAGATGTACTTATCCTCGATGATGTTCATGAATTTGCCGGAAAGGAAAAGACACAGGATACATTCTTTCATATTTTCAATCATCTGCATCAGTCAGGGAAACAGCTTATACTTACCTGCGACAAGCCTCCCGTTGACCTGCAGGGCATGGAGCAGCGGCTCCTCTCCAGATTCAAGTGGGGTTTGCAGGCCGACCTGCAGCGTCCTGACTATGAGACACGCCTGGCCATCCTTAAGAAGAAAGCGTATAACGACGGAATCGAGCTTCCTGAAGAGATATTCGAATTCCTTGCCGTAAATATCTCCAACAACATAAGGGAACTTGAAGCAGTTCTCATATCTCTCTACGCCCAGTCAACACTCAACCGCAAGGAGATAACCCTGGAGCTTGCAAGGATGATGGTAGAAAAGCTCATCAGCACTACCAGAAGAGAGATAACCATCGAATTCATCCAGAAAATAGTCTGCGATTATTACAAGATACCAGTTGATCTTATCCAGGGCAAGACAAGAAAGAGGGAAATCGTCCAGGCACGCCAGGTATCAATGTACTTTTCAAAAAACCTGACCAAGGCTTCACTTGCCAGCATCGGGTCGCACATAGGAGGCAAGGATCATGCAACAGTGCTTCATGCATGCAAGACTGTCAACAATCTTATCGATACTGACAAGCACTTCAGGAACCAGATTACCGAGATCGAAAAGAAGCTGAAAGTTTAAATTAACATGTACCCATCCCCCAACCCCCTTCCCTGCCAGGCAACTACCCTTTATACACATTTTTTAATACTCGGTTAATAAGTGGGAGATTCTTCACTACGCCTCCTGCGTCGGCTTCGTTCAGAATGACAGGTTCTTAGGGGTATTGAGGGAAAGAGGCGGCGCGTTTGGAATATCATTCAATCTGGAAGAAAAATCATTTCCAAACGCGCCGCCTCTTTCCCAATGTTTCCCGGCGTTTTGTCATTCTGAGCGAAGCGAAGAATCTCCTTCATAATCAACAAATTATCTCATATTCCTGTTTCCTTGGCGAAGCGAAGAATCTTCACTTTATTAACAGATTCATTAGATATGTGTATAAAGGGTAGTGCCAGGCAAGGAAGGGGGCTTATTTTGCTAGCAATCAATAATATAAGATAGCAGGTGCATGGCTCACCTCTTTGATTTGAAGTTTTCCTTATCAATATCTTTTACGCACCTGAACCCTACTGTGGCATTCCGGTCAAAGCCGGGAGATACCATTAGCATTATCTGTGTCTTGTCAAGCTGCTGAGGCCCGCCTTCAATATACCACCAGCTTGAGTCGGGACGGTAATAGCTTCCTCCCCTGATAACCATGAAGTAGTAAGCACCGTTGAAATAGATATCATTGGTCATCTGCCATACATTGCCGACAAGATCCATTACACCATAGGGGCTTTTCCCTTTCGAGAATGCATCAACCGGAGTGGGCCTGTCGAATGCATTGTTGCAATTTGTACCATGAAACTCATTGCCCCACGGCCAAAGGCGCTTATCCGTTCCCTGGGCAGCAAGCTGCCATTCAGCTTCAGTGGGCAGGCGTTTTTCAGCCCAGTTCGCATATGCCGCCACATCCTCATAGCTTACATATACAACCGGATAGTTGTCCTGTCCCTGCCTGTATATTCCTGACTCCCAGTGCCTGAGATAATTTGTTGTATCCTTAGGGTAATACCCTGTGCTGAGAATGAACTCATAAAACTGTGAGTTTGTTACCGGATGCCTGTCAATAAGGAAACTGTCGACAGCCACTGTTTTGCCGCTCACATCGGGATAAGGCATAAAATTCTCCTTTGTTGACAGTGAACAGGAAAATGCTGCCCCGGGGATCAAAACCATGTCAGAAGGCACATTCGCTGCTCTGTTTGTCGGCTCAACCCTGCTTATAAGCCACGGCTTCCCTCCTTTCAGCCTCAGGACATTCTCATCCCTGAGCCTCTTCTCTTGAACAAGCTGCACAACTATCTTTCCTTCACAGTAGCCAAAGAGGCTTCTGATGCTTATTACCGTATCTGAATGCAGGCTGAATTCCTTAAAGTTTGTCTTATATGAGGGATTGCCTTTCCAGATCAGCACCCTGCCTCTGCCGGGGTAACGGATCTTCACTGAATCACCCTTAAGCTCCGAGCGTAGAATATCAGGCAATTCCGCTATGCAATCGACCGAACCCTCTTTTCTTGAACCTGTCCATGAAGCCTGCCAGCCTTCAGCCTGAACAGGGATCATTGTTTTCCCGTCTATGGTTTCAGGGAAAATATTTTCGTGGTTCCAGAGAGATACATAGTGCCTGCCAGGTTCATTTCCGGCTTCGAATAGATTTCCGGAAACTCCTCCGGACCTCATATTCAGAATGGTATAAACTGTTTTATCGCCTGATTTCCATCTATTTACAAACACATCATCCAGTGCAGACGGAACCAGTGGTGTCCAGTCATAATCCAGAAATGCATCATTGTTCTGCCTAAGGATGAATGTACTCCTGGCAAGAAATTCAAGATCAGCATAGAAATTATCATCCCTTCCTCCC
>JBFYPG010000177.1:0-6158 GCA_041303415.1 Bacteroidales bacterium | reverse complement strand
TCTTTTTTCTTTCTGATTTTCAGGTAAAGGCAATCATTGACCATACCGGCAAAACAGGTAACATCATCTCTGTCTATGAAATTGCCTCGATCCCCGGATTTGACCGCCAGACAGTGGAGATGATGATCCCTTTCATCTCCCTTAAACCAACAGAAAAGAACCTGCCCGAAAAACTGAGATTCAATAACAGCATAATCACGAATCTTGCTTTTAAGCCGGGAGAACATGATACTTCAATGCCGGGTTCACAGCTGAAATTTCTTACAAAGTATAAAGCTTCGGCAGGACCATTTTCGGCAGGCTTCACAACAGAAAAGGATCCGGGGGAAAAGTGCTTCTCCGGTTCGCCTCCCCTGCCTGATTTTCTTTCATCATACATTGCATGGACAGGAAAAGGAGCATTGAGAAAAATCATAGCTGGCGACTATTCAGCCCGCTTCGGCCAGGGTACAAACATAAACACCAGGATGAGTACGGGAGTCTCCCTGACTGCTCCGGGTTACATGACGGGCCGTGATGAGATCAGGCCATATACCTCGGCAGATGAGAACAATTTCTTCAGGGGTGCCGCAACGGAATTATCATTTAAAAACTTCGGGCTTTCATTGCTTTTTTCACACAGGAAAACAGATGCATCCGCGGTTGCTGAAGATTCCGGGGAGCTTTATATAACAAGTTTGTACAGGTCAGGATTGCATAACACCGGATCGTCGATCATGAAAAAAAATGTCCTGCCTGAAACATTCTTTGGTGGAAATATTTATCTGAATATCCCCTCGGTCAGGATTGGGATGACCTGGTCTGAAAGCAGGTTTTCCATTCCTCTTGCCCTGGCAGGCAGCGATCCCGGGGATATGTACAAATTCTATGGGAAAAGAACCGGTGTTGTATCTGCTTATTATAACAGCCTGGTCAGGAGGATATTGCTGTATGGTGAGATCTCTTCTGATTATTCCCGTGATCTGGCAGTTGTTCATGGAATTACAATAAGGCCGTCTGACAGGCTGCAGATCAGTTTTCTTTACAGGGACTACTCGCCCGGATTTGTCTCATTTCATGGCCGGGGCCCCGGGAGCGGTTCATCAACGTCAAATGAAAAAGGGCTGCTCGGGAATTTCACATTTGAGGCAGCCAGGTATTTCTATATGAGCGCCGGCTGCGATATCGTCCGGTTTCCCTGGTTGAAATACAGTACCGGGTATCCTTCCATGGCCATGAAACAGGAGCTCCGGTTAAGATTTGTACCGGACGATAAACTGAGTATTGAGGCATCATACAATTTAAGGCATTCAATGTCGGACAACGATACTGAGCGGGGATTACCGGGGATAGAAGAACTGACAATCCGGACATTCAAAGCAGTATTCAGATATTCTCCCTCCGGGAATTTATTCGTTTCAACACGTATCGATTATAAGACAACGGATGAAACAGGGAGCCATGGCATGATGCTGCTGCAGGACCTGAAATACAGTTTCCGGCAGATTCCTGTAACTATCTGGCTCAGACATTCCGTTTTCAGAACAGATGACTGGAATTCAAGGATCTATGCGTATGAGAATGACCTTCTTCACAGCTTCAGCATCCCCGCGTTGTCAGGTGACGGAAGCCGCAGTTACATCATGGCTGAATGGGAAATCGGCAACAAAGCTGAACTAAGAGTAAAATACGGATTGACTTCAACGACAGATGATACAGGACTAACAGAAGATAAGGATGAAATAAAATTTCAGTTCAGGTTTTGGTTTTAAGATCCTTAAATCTTTTCTGTGCTATTTTGAAATAGCCCGGATCGTTCTCATAACCGATAAATCCCCTGTTGAGACTCCTGCAGGCAATTCCGGTACTTCCTGTTCCCATGAACGGATCAAGTACGATCTGGTTTTCAAAAGTCACCAGCTTTGTCAGATGCAGCATCAGGTCAACCGGCTTGATTGTGGGATGATAATTATAATCTTCGGCATGCTGACGTACTTTCGGGATCACGAAGAATTTGTCGTAGCCGTCAGCAAACTCATCAGTTCTGAGGATATTTGGGGTTACCCTTCCGCCCGGGTGGGGATTATGGCCAACTTTCTTCTCTCCGCCGGCATATGGCATCCTTGTCTCATCAATATTGAGTACACCTGTTCCGTATTTCAGTACATTCTGAGCCACCGTCAGTTTCGCGGCAGGCGGCTTCTGTACCAGTAATACCGGTTCATATGCCGGTTTGATTCCAAGTCCAGCTCCTTTGTATTTTTTTCCTTCAGGTGATGCCGGTTCATATTTGGGTTTTTCACTGCAGCTCTTATAATTTCCGGCACCACCTTTACGGTATCCCTGCACATATGTATAACGGCCGACAATTTTGCTTTCTACACCTGACAGGGAATCAATGTCAACGGCTATATTCCTGCTCTTTGGCATACCGTTGAGGAAAGCCCAGAAAAGGATGTCTTTTATGATGAAACCGGAATCCTCGATATTTACCATCAGTCGATGGAGCAGGCGCACAGAAGAAAATACAAGTGTAAATGCGCCTGGTTTGAGCACCCGAAGGCAGTCGCTCCATATCTTTTTATCGGGAAGCGCCTTATCCCAGTAGTTATTCTGAAATGATATTCCGTAAGGCGGATCGGTGATGACAGCATCTACAGAACAGTTTTTGATCTCCTCCAGTCCGTAACAATCCTTAAGGTATATCTTAAAACTGTTCCTCATTTTATTGCGGGATAGATCTTAAGATGTGATTATATCCTGTTAGTTTTCAGGCGTTTTGATGTCGCGGATATTCAGCTGGAGGTTCCTGTTGCCCCTGAACTCATTCATTTCAACCGAATAACAGATATCAAACGGATTGCCTTTCCTGATGTACTCAAAATGATCTGCCTGTCCGAAAGCAATCGCCGGGATCGTTTTTGCCCCTGTTGATTCATGACACAGGTCAAGCTTAAGGTGTTCGCCGTTTGCTCCAACCATGCGGCCCGTCCCGCTGTCGAAAACACCTTTGGAAACAAATATAGGCGCCATATTCTCGGGGCCGTAAGGCTGGAACTGGTTCATCACGTTAAAGAATTCCTCGCTGATCTCCGGGAATGACAATTCAGTATCGATAAACACCCTGGGCGCCATCTGGTCTTCGGTTATGGTGCTGTTAACATATTGCTCAAACCTTTCAGTGAACGGTTTGATATTTTCTTTTTTAAGGGTGAGCCCGGCGGCAAACATATGTCCGCCGAAACTCTCAAGAAGGTCGCTGCATGCCTCGATTGCCTGGTAAAGGTCATATCCCTGAACCGATCTGGCCGAGCCGGTAGCAAATCCGTTAGATTCTGTAAGGATAACTGTCGGGCGGTAATAGGTTTCGATCAGCCGGGAAGCCACAATACCTATTACTCCTTTCTTCCACGAAGGATTGAAGAGCACTGTCGTTTTTGCGTTCACTGCCCGCGGGTCCTCTGATATCATTCTCATAGCTTCGGTCGTGATCACCCTGTCGACAGTTCTTCTTTCGTTGTTGTAGTTATTGATCTCCTTGCTCATGCCGGTTGCCAGTTTTGTATCGCTGGAAATGAGGAGCTCAACAGCCCTTCCTCCTGTTTCCATTCTGCCGGCGGCATTTATCCGCGGGCCGATCTTAAAGACAACATCTTCAATCGTAAGAGCCCGCGAAACCTCGGCCTCCTTTATTATCTCCTTCAGACCTGTTTGTGGCGAATCATTAAGCTGCTTAAGGCCGAAATATGCCAGGACTCTGTTCTCACCGGTTATCGGAACGATATCCGAAGCGATGCTTACCGCTACAAGATCGAGATATTGCGATATTGAGCTGAATGGAATGCCCTGGATCTTCGCATATGCATGAATAAGCTTGAATCCCACTCCGCAGCCTGAGAGTTCCTTGTAGGGATAGTTGCACCCGGGCTGTTTCGGGTCGAGCACCGCCAGTGCGCCCGGAATCTCATCACCGGGGTAATGGTGGTCGCATACTATCACGTCAAGACCCTTGTTTTTTGCATATTTTATTTTTTCAACCGCCTTGATCCCGCAATCAAGCGTGATAATTACCTTACAATTATTCTGAACCGCGAAGTCGATACCCTGAAATGAGACTCCATAGCCCTCTTTATACCTGTCAGGTATATAATACTCTACATTTGAATACTGTTCCCTAAGAAAAGAATAGACCAGAGCTACTGCCGTTGTCCCATCCACATCATAATCGCCGTATACCAGTATTTTTTCATTCCTCTTGATCGCCGTTGAGAGACGGTCAACAGCAATATTCATATCCTTCATCATGAAAGGATCATGGAGATACTCAAGGCTCGGGTGAAAAAATGTTTGGGCGTCTGCGGGAGTTTTGATATTTCTCTGAACCATCAGGTTGGCCAGTGATTCAGTTACTCCCAGGGCCCCGGCAAGCTGTCTTACTACAACATTGTCTCCCTTCTCCTTTATTATCCATTTCTTTTCCATCAGCTTTTTATATTCGTCCATTTAAGGTCAAAGAGATCCCCGAGCTTCCTTCTGACAACGTTTTTTACCTGGTTTATATCCTGTTTTTGTCCCAGTTCCTTTTCAAGTGAAGTGACTCCCTTATCGATAAATCCGCACGGATTGATGTGGCTGAAATATGCCAGGTCGGTGTTTACATTGAATGCAAACCCATGCATGGTGACATACCTGCTTGCCTTCACTCCTATGGCGCAGATCTTTCTCGCCTTCCCCTTTACACCGGGCTCAAGCCACACTCCCGTCCCTGCTTCCAGTCTTGCTCCTTCAATATTGTATTCACCAAGAGTTCCTATTATTGCTTCTTCAAGCCTGAAGACATACTCTTTAAGTCCGATCCTCATTACTTCCAGGTCAAATATCGGATATCCGACTATCTGCCCGGGACCATGATAGGTGATGTCTCCTCCACGGTCGATCCTGAAGAATGAAGCATCTCTTGCCCTCAGCTGTATGGAATCGATCAGCAGGTTATTTTCCGAACCGCTTTTTCCAAGGGTATAAACATGAGGATGCTCAACGAAGATAAGCGTTCCGGGCCTGACAGCCGCAGATCCTTTTTCAGTCTCTTTTTTGCTGACGATCAGTTCTTTGAAAAGTGAAGCCTGGTAATCCCAGGTTTCCTTATAGTCCCTTAAACCAATATCCTCATATTTAACACTATAGCTCAAATGATATCCCCCCGTAAAGTTCCTGCAATATAATCAAAATTATCGAGCCTTCACATGGCTTTCGGCATGAAAGGAGGATCGTACCAGCGGACTGCTTTCGACAAACTCAAATCCCTTAACCAGTGCTGTTTGCCGGTATTCTTCAAACTTCTGCGGAGGGTAATATCTGACAACTTCCATGTGCTCCCCGGAGGGTTTAAGATATTGACCGATAGTCAGAATCCTGCATCCCGCTTCATACAGATCATTAATGGTTACAATCACCTCCTCTTCGCTCTCTCCAAGGCCGAGCATGAACCCTGATTTCGATATTCTTCCCTTCTTTGTTATATATCTTATAACGTCAAGGCTGCGGTCATATTTTGCCTTCGTTCTTATAAGCGGTGTAAGTCTTCTGACTGTTTCAATATTGTGTGATATCACATCAGGAGAAGCATCGATGATCTTTTGTATGTATTCAGGCCTGCCGTCAAAGTCAGGGATCAGTGATTCCATCGTAATTCCCGGATTTTCCTTCTTAATGGTTCTTATCACTCCGGCCCAGAATGATGCGCCTCCGTCGGGCAGGTCGTCGCGATCGACTGAAGTTATCACGCAGTGCTTTAATGCCAGTGTCTTAATGGATTCCGCAAGCCGCTGAGGCTCATCAGAATCAGGCGGCAGGGGTTTCCCGGTTTTTGTGTTGCAGAACTTGCAGGCCCGGGTGCAGATATCTCCGAGTATCATGAAGGTGGCTGTCCCTGCATTCCAGCATTCGCCTATGTTAGGGCAGTTTCCGCTCGTGCAAATCGTATGAAGCCTGTTCAATTCAACGATCCTTTTCACCCGCGAATAATTCTCCCCGCTTGCACGCTTCATCTTGAGCCACTCCGGTAACCGCCTGCCTCTTTGCATACTGAGATTTAATCTGGCAAAGGTATGAAATTATATAGGAGAACATCATGTACCCATCCCCCAACCCCACTTCGCTTCGCTCAGTGCAGGCTCTCC
>JBFYPG010000176.1:0-16984 GCA_041303415.1 Bacteroidales bacterium | reverse complement strand
TGGAGACCAAACAGCATTCTCAACAACATCGTATCAATGTTCAGGGGACTGGTATCGCTTATCATGATGGCCGGAGTTCTGTTCTGGTTCCCCTGGGGAGTCGCATTGCTTCTGATAGTATTCAATATTCCCGGGATCTTGCTGAGGCTTCACTTTGCCGGCATACTCTATAATTTCAAAAGGGAGCAGACGTCAGAAGCAAGAAAAACGGCATATTTCAACTGGCTTCTTACCGGCGACAGGCCATCAAGGGAGATAAGGCTGTTCGGACTTGGAAATTACTTTATCTCACTCTTCAGAAAATCGTTTTTGAAGACCAAGGAAGAGGAGATAAGCATTGTCAGAAAGAGATCTCTTATCGAGCTTGTATCGGATCTATTCAAGGCAGGGGCAGTTCTGATAACACTCCTGATAATCGCTTCACGGGCAATCAGCGAAACCATTTCCCTGGGACAGATGGCAATGTTTCTCCTTGCCTTCAGGCAGGGTATGGTGTATATCAGGGAGCTTTTCGGCTCAATGGCAGGTCTTTATGAAGATTCTCTCTTCGTGGGCGATACATTTGAATTCCTTAATCTCGAGGAAAACATCAGGGCGGTACCGCCTGTCGTGGTGCCGGAGGCTCTTGAAAAAAGCATCACCGTTGACACTCTTTCATTTAGTTATCCGGGAAACACCACAAGGGCGATCGATAATATTTCATTCAACATAAGTAAGGGTGAGATAATTGCACTGGTAGGTCCGAACGGAGCTGGCAAGAGCACTCTTGTACGGCTTCTATGCAGGCTTTATGATCCCGATTCCGGATCGATCAGGTATGACGGTAATGATATCAGAAACATGGATCCTGACCTGTACAGGAAACAACTCTCGGTAATTTTCCAGGATTTCATGCTTTATAACCTGGATGCAGGAGAAAATATAAGGCTGGGAAGCATTGATGAATCAAAACCGGAGGAGAAGATCATTTCAGCTGCATCGACAACCGGGATACATGATCTTATTTCGGGCTTGCCGGCAGGATATTCAACGGTTATCGGCAACCTTTTCAACGACAGCCGCGAACTCAGCTGGGGAGAATGGCAAAAGCTGGCGCTCTCGAGGGCTCTCTTCAGGGATGCTCCTGTCCTGATACTCGATGAGCCATCCAGTTCGCTCGATGCGGATACTGAATACGAAATATTCACCAGGCTCCGGACCATTGTCAGGGGGAGGACCACCATCCTTATAAGCCACCGGTTCACCAATGTAAGCCTTGCCGACAGGATAATAGTGCTCGATAAGGGCAGGATCGTTGAAGCAGGGACCCATGATGAGCTTGTTAAGAAAGACGGCATGTACAGCGCTATGTATAAAAAACAAACCTCCAGGTTTGCCTGATGACAGGTACCGCCAACATAAGGAACGGGCTAAGTCTTCTAATAAGGCTATGCCGGCTCGATTTCGATCCTGCACAGACAGAAAAAATCAAATCAGTTATATCTGAAGTCAAAGATTGGCAATATTTTGCCGGCATGACAAATGCCCATGGAGTAGGGGCAATGGCATATTACAATCTCGACAGGCTTGGATTGCTGGAATTTCTGCCCGCGGGAACACGTGATTTTCTGAAGAACCTGATGGTGCTGAACCTGGCAAGAAACAGCAGCCATATCAGCCATGTGAAGGAGGTCTTAAGTATTCTGGGCGGAGACGGGATCAAAACGGTTCTCCTTAAAGGAATGGCATTG
The DNA here is from genome assembly GCA_041303415.1 of Bacteroidales bacterium. Taxonomy (GTDB): domain Bacteria; phylum Bacteroidota; class Bacteroidia; order Bacteroidales; family VadinHA17; genus LD21. The sequence goes on along the minus strand of JBFYPG010000176.1, from coordinate 15,254 downwards.
GAACATACAGTCTATGGAAACAGGGGCATCAGGCAGATGACAGATGTGGATGTGCTTATTTCCGGGGATGAGTGCATAAATGCCAGGAAGCTTCTGCTTGACCGGGGATTCAGATCTCTTCCGCTTAAATCTCCCGTTCATAAACTGATAATTGCCTATACTGGCAAGCATCTGCCATCACTCCTTAAGGGCGATTTCTCGGTTGAGATACATCATGAATTGTTTGGAGGAGGGGGGAAATCCCTGACAAAAATGCTTTATGACGGAAGCTCTGAGACTGAAATTGAGGGTGAAAAGGCATTTATACCAGATGCACAGCTTCACTTCCTGTATCTGGTGAGGCATCTCGGTTATCATGAGATGAACAATGAGTCACAGCTCAGGCTTTATGCTGATCTTGCTCTGCTTATTGAAAAATATCCTGAAAGGATTCTGAACACAGACCTGTTCAGCCTGGCAGAGAGAGCTGGTATTGAAAATATCCTTGCCGGCAAATTGTACCTGTTGAGGGAATTCTGGGGTATAACATTTCCGGGATGGATGAACGACCATATATATATAAGGTATACTGAAGCTGTCACAGATAAGTTCCTGTTCTTTCTTGAAAGTCCAAAGGGAAATCCGGTTGCCGGCAGGGATATACCTTATAAATACATAATAAAGGAGATACCGGGCATACACCGCAAGATTCTCTTTGTACTGGGGGATCTCTTCCCGTCGGTTCAGTTTATGAAGAGGAGATACAGATGCAGCAGCAGCTGGAAAGCTTTGTTATATTACCCGCACAGGTTCGGGAAGCTTTGGTATCTGGTAAAATGAGTAAAAAAAAAGAGGCGGTTAAAAACCGCCTCGCCTATTTCTAATATTCCCAGAGGTCATGTTCAAAATTGAACAGCTCTGTTTTTATTCTTTCGGCTTCAAACAGAGTGGATTTGCCTATTGTGTATGAATTTATCCACCTGTCATTAAAGACGTTGGACTCTCCATAAATAATTCCGCTGAATCTTCTTTGCATAAAAAGATCATCGAAAGACATTCTTTGCGCATCATTATTTGAGACAAAGGCCTCATTTTTCGCCAGCACATCTCTCACTTCATCAAAATTCAGCCAGAAGAGCTGAATTTTTGTTTGCCTGCCAAGCTCTTCGCTGAATCCCATATAATAAGGGCATATAGAGATTATCCTGACATCAAGTTTTCCAAGCTTTTTATCGAAATACCACTCTTCATAGAGCAATAACTGCTTGATTTCTTCGGGTTTTGGATCAACCTTGATTGTATCGGTCCTTGTATTGCCATAAGCATCAATCTGAACCTGTTCCAACCGGGTACCTGCTCCCATCTTGCCTTCAATATTTTCGTATGTTGTCGGTATTTCACCAAGGTCCGGATCATAAGCTGTTATTGAACCATTTTTTATTCCATCCAGTACAACTGTTATAAAACTCCTCCTTCCGTCCTGAGTGCGTTCGGTTGGATAATAGAGCGGATGATTTACCTTCTCTCTCAGGTCAACAAGACGGTAATATCTTTTTGACCATATCACATCGCCTTCCCTCAGGTAAGGATAATCTATCTTTTTTGCATCCGGTATTGATTTCTGGTAAATATCGCCAAATGACTGAGCGCGGATCAGCCCCGTGAATGCTAGCATAACGATAAGTCCAAAACCTACTTTCTTGTTCATAGTGTACAGATATTATAACTAATCGATTTTTAATACAATTGATTTAACTTCTTTGACACCATCGGGTCCCTTGGCTTTGATGTCTGTAATAATGAGTGTTTTCCCTCTTGTCAATGAATTAAGAATTGCTTTCTGGGCAGATGTAAAGCTGCTTGAAGTGCTGGACTCATACTTGTCGCCCATTCTGTCTGTATAAATCATTGTAAATCCTGTAATTTCATATATCAGGTCAAAGTCAAAGTCCGGTAATCTTGCGAATACACCCTCCTGTGCAACTGCAACGTTTCTAGAAATGGTTCCTGTAGATTTTCCACCAAAAACAGCTTCGGGGGGAGGGATAGGCTTAACCCTGAAATCATAAGGTTTATACTGTGTTACTTTGCCATCAACATCAGTAGACACAATAACCTGGACATTTTTGCCTGCAGCCTCCGGTTTAACGGCCCAGGTACCAGGGAAGAACTCACCTCTCGGATTTCTAAGCTTCTTTGCTGCATGTGAGCCGTTTACTACCCTTACTTTTATATCCTGCGGATCAACGCCAGGAACAGATACATCGAGTGGATTTTCAATTCCGGCGTACATAACGTTCATGGCTGTAGGAGAGCAGATGACATTAGGTTCACCTACAGAATAGCTTTCTGAAAAATCATATGTTTTAACTGAGCCATCAGGTGCTTTCATGGAGATTATACCACTGTAATTCCTTGGTCCTATTGATGATGCTCTGACAGAGTATAATCCCCTGCCTGACTCGTCAATTTCAAGCTGCTGACCATCAACTGTGATATTAGGTTGTGTGGTGGTGTCAGAAGCTGAAATAAACACAGTTGCTTCGTAATTGCTCCCAAGGGTAACCCAATTTGATTTTGGGATTACGATGGCCTCCAGCTTATTGAATTTGAATGATGATGCGTCGATCTGGGTATAAAGATGATTGAGCACTTCGGTCTCAGCATTTCGGACATCTACCTGCATTTTTGAAAGAATGGTAATACAGGCTATCAGCGGAAGATTATGGAATGTAAGGTTTTCCCATTTTTCGGGATCTCCGCCCGGATCTTTTCCGTCAGCAGTGTTAAGGCTGGTACGGATTGCATTTTCAGCAGTCTGATTTTCTCCTGCAAGAGTCTCAATCAGGAATGACCGATAATCCTCGATCATAGTTTTAAGCCTGAAGGCTTTACCGTCTTCATTAGCGCCGATAAGGATCTGAGAAGGGATATTGTTCTCGTCAAACTTTTTTATGGTATCAACGTCGATTTCACTTCCGTTAATAGCATAAAGTTCCTTTGCTTCAGTCACTATTTCAATCTTAAGTCCCTGCAGATAGTCAAATAATTCGTCAGCGCGTGCCTTTACTTCGTATGCAGAAGTCCTGAATTTGCCTGCTTTTGCAGGGTTTTCAGCAGCGGCCCGGTCAAACTCACTGTAAATCAGGTTATTTTTAAGCTCATAGTTCTTATTTATAATAGTAAGACCCTTATCAACCTGTTTAAATGCTTCCACGGCGTCTTTTGATACGTTAAGTGCAAGCATGGCAGTAAGCACCAGGTACATCATACCGATCATCTTTTGTCGCGGAGACAGCTTTTCGTGAGACATTTTACGGTAGTTTAATTAGGTAAAACAAATGCTGTATTATTTAACATTCATTGCTGAAAGCATATTTCCATAAACATTATTCAGAGCCGACAGGTTTTCATTCAGTTTGGAAATCTGTTCACGGTATTTCTTTGTATCACCGGCTGAATCGGTCAGGTCTTTCATAAGTACCTGAAGTCCTTTGTAAAGCGATTCGGATTCCTTAAGATGATCATCAGCGCCTTTTTTCTGCAGTTCATAAACAGTATTAAGGGCAGAAAGGTTCTTGTTAAGTGTCTCCAGTTGCTGCTGGTATGATTTGCCTCCGACTTCAATTACTGAAAATGAGTCAGCCATGTTCTTGTATGTTGACCCCGTATCATTGATGGCTTTTGTTGTGACCTGGTATGATTCGGTGAGTTTGCCGAGCGAATCAATAGCTGTATTGATCGAGCCTGCGTACTTTGTGGAAGCTGCTGTCACATCACCCATAGCGTTCATGTTGGCAGTAGTTTCACTGAGCTTCTTCATGCCCACACCGAGGTTTTTGAAAAGGTCAGGAGTGATCTCGGCGCTTTCGAGCATCTCGTCGAATTTTGCCAGAGCTGCAGAACCCGCACCTCCGCCGATATAACCACCGCCGCCTGTTCCACGGGCAATGCCATCACGCTGTCTCCCTGTGCCGTGTGCCTGGAGTTCTTCGCCTTCTTCGGGTATTCCTGCGAGTTCAGGATAAACCAGTGTCCAGTCTATCTCTTCGTGAAGGGGCTCGAAAGCTGAAAAGAAGAAAATAACAGCTTCTGTAAGAAGGCCGATAGTAAGCATTGTTCCTGCCAGTGGCCAGTGCTGTATCTTAAAAAGTGCTCCGACAATAACAACAGAAGCACCCAAACCATAAAGTTTTGCGATGAAATTCTTCCATCCGCTGCTTTGTACTAATTCTGCTAGGCTCATATACCTGATTATTTTAGGGTTATTTCAATTAGATTTCTGCTCCGATATAAGATCTTACATTACGGAATCCGACATAAGGTTTTGTTGAATCCTGGTATTCATAATCCCTTGTGCTTGTCTGGAGGAAATATGAAATATCCTTCCAGGAACCGCCGCGGATTACTTTTCTCTTCAGCACGGGAGGATCCTGGGGTTTTGCGTTATATTCATAGTTAGGCTGCAGGTCATGCTGGAATATGTAGGCAGAGGGATGATATGCTCCGCTGGTCCATTCCGACACATTGCCTGCCATATCGTAGAGTCCGTATTCGTTAGGGTCATACGATGCGACTTTTCCTGAGTATACGTTTCCGTCGTCGATATAATTTCCGCGCAGCGGCTTGAAGTTGGCCAGGAAGCAGCCTTTGTAGTTCCTGGTATAGGGGCCGCCCCATGGATACATCGACAGGTCAAGAGCTCCTCTTGCGGCATATTCCCATTCAGTTTCAAGAGGAAGCCTGTATCTCTGCACGTCAACTATACCCTGTTTCCTCAGGGCTGAGTTCATAAAGTCGGTTCTCCAGTTGCCGAAAGCTGTTGCCTGGGGCCAGTTTACCCCGACAACAGGATAATCGTCAAATGAGGGATGCCAGAAGTAAAGGTCAGCCTGAGGGTCGTTGAATGAATAAGTGAAATCCCTGATCCAGCAGAGTGTATCAGGATAAATGTTAAGAACTACATGCTTGATAAAGGATGAACGATCCCTGATGTCGGTCTTTGTACCGTCCAGATTGGTTATCTGTCCTTCATACTTGCCGGTATTGTTTTCATAATCATATACATACCTTGATCTTGCAGCTGACTGGTAGTCAACCCAGAAATATGAGTAGTTGAACTTGCGGACATCGAACTGCTTCCTGCCGTTAAACCTTTCTTCGGGAGGATAATACATCTCTTCAATGATCCCTAATGTAGTTTCTTCTTCCGGATCGATCTTTTCATCCCAGTTGATCACATTGGGTTCAATGACATTTCCTTCTTCGTCAACAAGGAAATACTCTCTTTCGGCTATTCCTGCCTCGCCAAGCTTTGTCCTGAGTATCGAATCGCGCACCCAGTATACAAACTGGCGGTATTTGTTGTTGGTTATTTCTGTCTGGTCCATCCAGAATGCATCAACGGTGACAGACTTGGAAAGGCTGTTCATTGCAAACACAGCATCCTGGTCGCTCGGGCCCATCATGAAGCTTCCGGCAGGTATGAATGCCATCTCCATTGGTACCGGTTCAAAAAACTTCTTCCTTCCCAGCACACCGGTAAGTTCCCCGGTGTTCGAAGTACCACACCCGCTCAACAAGATTATTATTATCAGTGCAGATAGGATAACCTTTTTCATATTTCTCAAGAATTTATAATGCAAGTAAGTTATTTTTTTTAAATAATCATAAAAATCTGATACTTTTATATCTCATGGGGCTTTTGCCCAGACTGAGGTCGAAACAATAGTTCACCATAAATTCATGCGATCCGCTGGTGCTTTTTCTGATATCCGACAGGGGAAAATCATACGAATAACCGATCCGGATCCCGTTATAGAGTTCGAAGCCCACAATGCCTGCCAGAGCATCTCCGGCCCTGTATGAAACGCCTCCCCATACCTTTTTATTGTATCGCATCAGGGTTGTCACGTTGAATTGCACAACCTTGCCGTCGCTGTAGGCAAACACCGAGGGGAGGAGCTCAAGCGAAGGATTGGGCAGCTGCAGGTTATAGCCTCCCGTGATGTAATAATGCCTGCTGATATAGGATATGGCTGTTGAATTCTCTTTGGTGTACTTTACTTTAGGCTGGTTAATGTGGGTAACCGACAGGGCAGCGTAGTATTTGTCGGCCTTGTAGTAGGCTCCTATGCCGGCATCGAATACCAGTACGCTCTCCTTGTTGACTGGTATCAGGGGGTCCTCGGTAGCCTGGGTGAATCCGTCACCCGTCGGTATCTGCCAGGCCGGCTCAAGGGCCTTGTTGATTATCCCCAGGTTTATGCCTATGCCCAGCTTTCCCATGCCTACATCCATGAGGTACGAATAGGCGGCTGAAAGATTTATGTCCTTGTTGAAACCTATATTGTCGCTCACGATGAGCAGGCCCACTCCGCTTTTTATCCTGAAGGGGGAGACCGGAGCTGAAACATGAAAAACCGTTGTTGAGGGGGCTCCTTCAAATCCAACCCACTGCTGCCTGTTCAGCGCTGTGGCGCAGATCATTCCCGATGTACCTGCCACACCCGGGTTATAGCTCATCGCATTGAACATGTACTGGCTCGAAAGGGGATCCTGCTGTGACCACAAAACACAGACCGGCAGAGTCAAAAAAAGAAATGCAATTTTTAGTTTTTTCATTTCTTCTCCAAAAGATTTAACAGGCGTGAACAGAACCAGTAAAATAAATAAAAATATAAAACGTAAACAAATATACTTTTATTTATTTGGCATTAAAAAAAAGTTGTTTTGATGAATGGACCTTTTGTGTTGACAAACGAACTTAAGCCAACCGGCAATCAGGAACGGAGCCGTTCATAACCCGTTACCCACCTCTCAGGTACTTCGTTACGGTTGGCCTGCATATAGTCTTCATTGGAGCATGCCAGCCAGAGGTTTCTGTCGTCCCCTGAAGGGATCTCCATCCACCACCTGTCGGTAAGGTTGCTTTTGACGAAGATAAGGTCGCCGTCAAGACCGGTGACCCTTACGTGGTATGTTGTGAACCTTCCTGAATTGGATTTGCTCAGTACAGGAGTCTCATATTGTTTCTGTGAGAACCCTTCAAGGAAGAACCAGAGTATCTGCGCTGCCAGCCCCGAGGTCTGAGATCTTACATCAAGATCCGGGTTCACATCAAACAGGCCAAATACCTTGAGATTGTCAGAAATACCTGCATATCTTGCCAGCAGGCATATCTCCTCTCCGTAAAAGCCGTTGGGTGAAGGGCTTACGGTTCCGGGTGCATCAGACTGCCTCACAGCCGAAATATCGAAGAGCGCCACATTGGAATCCCTGAACAGCGGTTCGGTGAGATGGATGGCTTTTCTCACATCGCCTATCCTTACCAGTTCTGACTTGCGTTTAAGAAAACGGTTAATAACCTGCTGATCATTCAGATATGTCTGGTATCCGATATTTATGTAATGGTTGAAAGTGCTTTTATGGCTGTGCAGAAGATTGTACAGGTAATTGAAGGAATCAGCCTCTCTGCTCTCGTTGATGAAATCGATCCTGGGATCAACAGCTATCAGCGAATACCTGGTTTTCAAACGGGTAAATGCGCTGTCAATGGCTGAAACCAGCGCGCTGCTGCCGCCAATGATAACGGGGAATATATCTTCGCCGATGAGCCAGCACAGTATATCAGTGAGTCCTGCGATTGTATCATTGAAAGTGACCCCCTTTTTCATATTGCCGAGGTCAGCTATTTTCAGCTTACCTGGAATCCTCGCCAGCCTGTAGAGTTGTTCCCTGATGCAGTCCGGCCCCCTCATGGTCCCTGTTCCCGGTGAATTGCGCCCCTCAGGAACACCGAACAATGCAATTTTAAATTTGCTGATATCCCTGATCGGGGAGTTTTCGGTATTGACAGTGATATTATGCGGAAAACCGGCCTGTTCTGCAAGGTGCTCAAGTCCGGATCTTTCAATGCTTACCGGATCAAAATAATCTTTTAGATCGGTCATGGTGAATGTCGGAAGCTATTTTTTGGATTTAGTGCTTTTTTCAATGATGTTCAGGCAATCCTCTTTAGTGAGCTTTTCAGCATCAGTGCCTTTGGGAAGCCTGTAATTGAGCTTGTCGCGCGTTATATACGGACCATACCTTCCGTTCAGGACAAGGATGTCGCCAAAATCCTTAATGATCTTTTTCTGGTCGCTTTCAGTCTTCTCCATTATTATTTCCAGGGCTCTTTCGACAGTTACCGAATATGGATCGTCCACTCCCTTTTTGAGTGAATAGAACTTGTTCTTATGTCTGATATAAGGACCGAATTTTCCAGTGCCTACTATCATATCTTCTCCCTCATGGTTTCCCAGGGTTCTCGGAAGACGGAACAGGCCAAGGGCCTCTTCAAGGGTTATGGTCTCAAGAAGCATGTTTTTTGCCAGGCTTGCGAACCGGGGCTTGCTGCCATTATCGGAACTGCCTATCTGCGCCACAGGCCCGAATCGCCCCATCCTCACCGTGACAGGCTCTCCGGTTTCAGGATGATTACCGAGCAGCCTTCCCCCTGTCTTGCGGTCTTTCTTTTCGAGGGTATTCTCAATGGTCTTGTGGAAAGGACCGTAAAATCCGTGAAGCATGCTTGTCCATTTCAGTTTTCCTGCCGCAATCTCGTCAAACTGCTCTTCCACTTCGGCAGTAAAATGATAATCAACAATTACCGGGAAATTCTCGATCAGGAAATCATTCACTATCATCCCGATATCCTGCGGGAAGAGCTTTGATTTCTCTTTTCCCGTTATTTCAGGTTTTGTTGAAGCCGACACCTTACCTTTTTCAAGAGTAAGCACTTTGCTGAGCCTTTTCTCGCCCGGCCGGTCCTCCCTGAGGACATATCCCCTGTTCTGTATGGTGGATATTGTGGGTGCATAGGTGGAGGGACGCCCTATCCCCAGCTCCTCCAGTTTTTTGACAAGGCTGGCTTCAGTATACCTCGGGGGCGGGGTGGTGAATTTCTGCGAAGCCGTTACATTATTGTAATATAAAGGCATTTCCTTCTTCACGGGAGGTATAATATATTTTTCTTCGTCGGCGCCTTCCTGATCCGTCGATTCGGAGTAGACCCGGAGGAACCCGTCAAATTTTACCACCTCTCCTGTTGCGCTGAAGAGTACAGGCGAATTGTTCATCTCAACCGAAATGGTAGTTTTCTCTATCTCTGCATCCGACATCTGTGATGCCACCGTTCTTTTCCATATGAGTTCATAAAGCTTCTTCTCATTCTGGCTGCCGGCCGTGGTTGAATTATCGAGGTATGCAGGACGTATTGCCTCATGGGCTTCCTGTGCTCCTTTCGATTTGGTCTTGAACTGACGCGTCCGGGAGTATTTCTCGCCAAAGCTTGCAATGATCACCTCGCGCGATTTCGCGAGAGCCAGCTTTGAGAGGTTTGTGGAATCGGTTCGCATATAGGTGATTTTCCCGGCCTCATACAGTTTTTGCGCAACGGCCATTGTCTGCGCAACCGAGAAGCCAAGCTTACGGTAAGCTTCCTGCTGGAGGGTGGAAGTTGTGAAGGGCGGCGCAGGAGACCTTGTTCCCGGCTTTACCGTGATGCCTGCAACTTTATACTCTGCGTCAGCACAAAGTTCAAGAAATCTCCGGGCTTCATCTGCCTCATTGAAGCGTTTTGAAGCTTCAGCTTTGATAATGGCGCTTTTGACATCTTTTTCGTCAATCCTGAAGACGGCAGATACCCTGAATGATGATTCAGATTTAAAGGCAAATATTTCCCTTTCCCTTTCAACGATCAGTCTTACGGCCACCGACTGGACTCTTCCTGCAGAGAGGGCAGGCTGGACTTTTTTCCACAGTACGGGAGATATCTCAAAACCAACAAGCCGGTCAAGTATGCGGCGGGCCTGCTGCGAATTGACAAGGTTCATATCGATCAGCCGGGGATTTTCTATTGCATCGGAAATTGCATCTTTTGTTATTTCGTGAAATACTATTCTCTTTGTTGTTGAGAGATCAAGCTTAAGAACTCCTGCCAGATGCCAGGCTATAGCTTCTCCCTCACGGTCCTCGTCAGAGGCGATCCAGATATTCTTTGATCCGGCAGCAGCTTTGCGAAGTTCACTGACTACTTTGGTTTTTTCCTTCGGGATCTCATAATCAGGCGCAAAATCATTCCTGATATCTATACCCAGATTCTTCTTTGCAAGATCCCGGATATGCCCGAAACTCGATATGACCCGGAAATCTTTTCCAAGAAACTTCTCAATGGTCTTTGCCTTGGCAGGGGACTCAACAATTACAAGATTTTCGATCATTTATAGCGAGATTATTTCTTTTTAAAAACACGACAAAGTAAATCATTTAGAGACCAAACTTCAAAATAAACCGTTAAGTTTCTTTTAGAATTTACTATTTTTGAACCAAATCTTCCTCCCTGATGAAAGGCGATACAGTCTATAGGAAATACCTGATCTGGTTCTGGATAATAGCCGGACTGCCGTTTGTTGTGATCATTACTTTGTTTATCCTGATCACAAACGAAAAACTAGGGCCGATGCCTTCATTCAGCGAGCTCGAAAACCCCGAATACTACCTTGCTGCAGAGGTCTATTCCGAAGATGAAGTGCTGCTGGGCAAGATAAGCATCGAAAACAGGACCTGGACCAACTACAAGGATCTTTCGCCCTACCTTGTTGAAGCCCTGATAGCCACTGAAGATATCAGGTACTACCGCCATTCGGGTATTGATATCAGGGGACTGGCAAGGGCTGTTGTAAAAACCATCCTGATGGGTCAGAATACAGGCGGTGGCAGCACAATAACACAGCAGCTGGCGAAACAGCTATACCCGAGAGATACGGCGAAACTATCTGCATTCACCAGGACTCTCAGGCTTGGCGTTTCAAAGTTCAAGGAATGGCAGACAGCAGTCAAGCTTGAAAAAAGCTATACAAAGGAAGAGATCATAGCAATGTACCTTAATAAATATGATTTCCTCTATCACGCCATCGGCATCAGGTCAGCAGCCAGAGTCTATTTCAATACCACCCCGGACTCCCTGAATATACAGCAGTCTGCAATGCTGGTTGGCATGCTCAAGAATTCGAGCCAGTTCAACCCTGTCAGGTTTCCCGACAGGATGCTCAGCAGAAGGAATGTGGTCCTGTCACAGATGGCAAAATACGGCTACCTGGCACCTGCTGTGGCAGACTCAGTCAAAAAACTTCCCCTTGAGACCGATTTCCGGATGGAAGATCATAATACCGGTCTTGCTACATACCTTAGAGAATACCTCCGCAATACAATGAGGAGACCGGAACCCGACAGGAATAAATATGTCAGGGAGTCGTCATACGAAGAAGCAAAATGGGAATGGGATACTAATCCTCTTTACGGATGGTGCAACAAGAACAGGAAACCTGACGGAACCAATTACGATATATATAAGGATGGCCTGAAGATATATACAACCATTAATTCCAGGATGCAGAGATATGCCGAAGAGGCGCTGACCGAACATCTGTCAATGGAGGTTCAGCCCGATTTCTACGAAAGGGCAAAGACATTCAGGAATCCTCCTTTTTCCGATGATCTTAAGAAGGAAGTCATTGATGAGCTCATAATGAACTCCCTGAAGCAGAGCGACAGGTATTACGTAATGCGCGCAAGAGGCGTTCCGGAAGATTCAATAATACTTTCATTCAATACTCCGGCAAAAATGAAGGTGTTTTCATGGAGAGGAGAGATAGATACTGTAATGACGCCTCTTGACTCTATCTGGTATTATAAGTATTTTATCAGGTCGGCATTTATGGTCGAAGATCCGCATAACGGACATGTAAAAGCTTATGTGGGAGGTCCCGATTTCAGGTATTTCAAGTGGGATGCATGCACCCAGCAGAGGAAACAGGTGGGAAGCACAATAAAACCATTCCTCTATACTATAGCAATGCAGAATGGCTATTCACCCTGCTATGAAGTTGAGAATATTCCCCGTTCATTTGATCTGCCCAATGATTCGACCTGGACCCCCAGAAGCTCAGGTCCGAAAGCATACCACGGAAAAATGGTGACACTGAGATGGGGGCTGGCACAATCGGAAAATTATATCTCGGCATGGCTCATGGAACAGTTCCGCCCGACCGCAGTCGCGGACCTGATGCATAAGATGGGAGTAAGAAGCTTCATAGATCCGGTATATTCAATATTCCTCGGAACATCAGATATCAAGCTCGAAGAGATGGTTGGTGCATACGGCACATATGCAAACAAGGGAGTCTATACAAAGCCGATGTATGTAACCCGGATCGAAGACAAGAACGGAAATGTCATTTCAAGGTTCACGCCGAAAATTGAAGAGGTGCTCAGTGAAGAGACAGCCTATCTCATGCTTAACCTCCTGCAGGGAGTAGTCCTTACAGGATCGGGGAGGAGGATGAGAATTGAACCATATCTTCTTCTCAACCAGATAGGAGGAAAAACAGGGACCACACAGAATCATTCAAACGGCTGGTTCATGGGGGTTACTCCGAACCTTGTCGGAGGCGTCTGGAGCGGCTGGGAGGACCAGGCTATTCACTTCGAGACACTCGGTGAAGGCCAGGGAGCAAACATGGCCCTGCCGGTAATGGCAATATTCCTCAGAAAAGTATATGATGATCCCGAATTCGGCATTATGGAAACTGATGAGTTCGAGCGTCCCTCAGGTTTTAACATGGAACTTGACTGTGACAAGGTAAAACGCGAATCAACACGAAGGGATAATCCGTTGAGGGACAGGTACTAAACAACCCCCCAATCCCCCTGAATATCCACCGACCCCCCAACCCCCCTGAAGGGGGGCTATAAACCCATTTACTTTTTGATTATTATGGGGTTTTAACCCCCCTTTAGGGGGGCTGGGGGGTATTTACCTCCTGTCATAATACGTTGTACGCTCTGTGTCTTCCGGAGGAACATAACGTCCGCCAATAAACGAAGTACTACTGTAAACAACCAGTGATTTCCCGTTCTCAATCATAAAATAAGTCATGTACATCATAGTCTCCATACGTCTTCCATTAAATGAAGAAATCCAGTTATCTGTAATGGTAAATGATTGTTTCCCGGGTGACCATCTGACAGATTTTATGGTTAGTGCAGTGCCAATACTGTCGATCAACTCTTCTCCATTAATAGTGTAGGTATATTTGCCATCATCACGACCAATAGATGTCAAGACTGGAATATGCTGAAAAGTTATCTTATCTCCATTTTGTGTTATACTCAGTGTCTGTGCAGTTTCAAAAGATGGTTGGCTGCTCTTCTGCAGGTTCATCTCCCATTCACCTGAAAAATCTGCATAGTTCCCGGGATCTGTTACGTCTTTCACACACCTGACGGAAAATCCATCGCGCTTGCTTCTCCACATTGGCATGATCCTGCTGTAATAATTTGCCAGGGAAAAACCTTTGCCCACATATTCATTGTATGAATCGGAACTCCACCATAAAGAGAATTCTCCCTCATCATAAAAGTCCCCCGTATATGAACGAATTCCGGTCGGGATGGCAGTGAATCCGCTTGTATTATTTGTTGCAGGGTTTGTTCCTATATTAAATGAGGTTGTATCAGGTCTCCAGCCTGTGTTTGAAGCGAGAGCTTTAGCTATCTCTTTGCCGCTGGCGCCGAGACCATAACCATTATTTTCAAGATAATCCGGAAGGATCATCCAGAATTCAATCATATCAGGTACATGCCATCCTGCCGGACACAACTTATCAGTATTTACGGCGTACCAGTTATATAATGCTCCGTAATTGTCTTTAAATGCAGCATCGTCATTATTGAACCAGCAAAAAGCCGGATTGTACTCCTGCCATGCAATAGAATCAGTTACAAGAGAGATCTCTTCTCCGTCATTATACCTGGTTGTCTTGAGATTCTCAGCCATCCATTCCTGTTTTCCGAGAGTCACTGTTTTATACACATTACCGTCAATATCTTTAACCCGGCCTGTGGACCTGGCACCTGTTTTTACGCAGCTGATCATGAGAAAAACAGCTACAACCATACTTACCGTAACCATTATTCTTATATTTTCAGCGGTTTTGCCAGGGTTTGAACGTGTAAGCATCAGCAGCCTTTTTCTTGTCAGTGATGGATTGAATCCGCTGGTAAGCCGGACATTATTCTGATGACAGATAAATCCTATAAGGGTTTCGGCATAAATTCTGATATCAGCCGGTTCATTTATTACACCGCTGTCGGCCAGGTATTCGTGATTCATCCGGACAGCCGAATTATACAGAAGGATGAGGGGATTGAACCAGTATATTATCCGGATCACTTCAAGAAAGATGATGTCGATTGAGTGCATCTGCCTGATATGCTCAATTTCATGTTGTAACAGCTCTGTTGTTATTTTATCATTACGGTAATCATTCTCATTTACTACTATGGTACGGAAAAAACTGTACGGATTTACATGCTGATCCGTAAGGGCTATTTTATATCCCGGATATGTCAGCTTCTCTGACCTGGTGATCTGGCTTCTTATAAAAAGGATATTTCGAATGAAGCGGACAAAAAATATCAGAATGCCTGCCAGGTATATTATAATTATTATTGATATGAAGTCAACCGGTGAACGTTTAACCTCAGGGTATTGAGATGCAGGTACCAGAAATTCCCGTGAAGTCAATTCAGGCAGTTCAGTTTGAGGATCGATAGCCTCTATCGTGCTGTTGACTGCAGTAAGTATTTCTCCGCTGCCTTTATTCTCTCCGGAATGAACAGGAATGGATATTAAAGGAATCACCAGTGAGAATATAACTGAGAAAATAAGGAAAAACCTGTTGAACCTGAATAGCTTCTCCTTTCTTAACAGGAACCAGTAAAGCCCGAATAAGAGCAGCAGGCTTAAGCTTGATTTTATAATATAACCTGTCATTTTCCTCTGGTTTTAGATTCAATTTTTTTGTTTACGATATCTCTCATTTCCTGAAGCTGTTCTTTTGTAAGATCAGTTTCATTGGCGAAAAATGATGCAAACTGTACAGGGGAGTTGTTGAAAAAGTCTTTGATCAGACTATTGACGTGATCAGAAAAGTAATCTGCCTTCTTGATCAAAGGATAATATTCCCTTGAGTTTCCATATAGTCTGTAGCTTACAAAACCCTTATCAATCATCCTTTTGAGCAGGGTGACTACGGTCGTGGGAGCCGGTTTGGGACCGGGAAACTCGTTCAGCAGGTCGCGCATGAAAGCTTTTTCCAGCTTCCACAGCAGTTTCATGATCTGTTCCTCAGCGTTTGTCAGGTACATATTGCTCTACATTTTATGGG
>JBFYPG010000175.1:0-8197 GCA_041303415.1 Bacteroidales bacterium | reverse complement strand
ACTGGATGCCAATTATGCGCCTGCTTACAGGGAGCTTGGCCAGCTTTACTGGATGGCCCAGAGACTTGAGCAGTCAAAAGCAAACTATAAAAAGTACCTTGAACTGAGTGCAGGAAATATACCTGCCCAGACAAGGTATGTCACATCCCTTTTCTATGCCGGTGACCACACCGAGGTGATCAAGAACGTTGAGGAGATCCTTGCAGTTGACGATTCAAGGTCGTTCCTGAACCGTCTTGCCGGATATTCATATTATGAAATGAAAAACCCCGATTACAGCAAGGCCCTTTTCTATATGGATGAGCTCTTCAGAAAGGTATCTGCAGAGAGAATTCTGTGGAAGGACCATCATTACCTGGCAAGGATACTGATGAAGAAGAATCAGAATTACCCGAAGCTTCTCACTGAACTGGAAGGGCTGGAACAGCAGCTTGAAAGGGAAAAATCAAGGTATGCATCTGCCA
Source organism: Bacteroidales bacterium (assembly GCA_041303415.1). Classification (GTDB taxonomy): domain Bacteria; phylum Bacteroidota; class Bacteroidia; order Bacteroidales; family VadinHA17; genus LD21. Next base: position 7,733 of record JBFYPG010000175.1, on the reverse strand, counting down.
CTGCCGCCAACAAACCGAAGATCAAGCCGTCAGTTGATGACCTTACAGCAAGGGTTGCCACCATGAAGGCTGAGATCAGTAAAGCGGAGATAGAGCTTGACAGGGGATTCAGCGAATACGGGAAAGTGCTTGAGATGAAGCCCCAGGACAGGGGCGTCATGAGCGAGATGGCTGTAAACTATAACACATACAAACGTTTTGAGAAAGCCGCTCAGACATGGTTCAAGCTTATCGATCCGGCCAATGAAAAGCCCGAAGAATACATGCAGATCGGAAGGGCTTTTTATAACGCAGACAAACTTAAAACTGCAGATTCGGTATTTAACCTGGTTGTTAATAAATGGCCTGATTACATTCAGAGTTATGTCTGGATCGGAAGGACCAATTCCAAGATGGATCCGGATTCCAGGCTCGGCCTTGCCAAACCTAAATTTGAAAAGGTTCTCAACGTAGCCAAGACCGATTCCCTGAAGAATGATACAGAAATAGCAGAAGCATGCGGATATCTGGCTTATTTCCACATGATTAACGACAACTATACACAGTCAAAGGCTTACTGGAACAGAATGATCAACCTGAATCCTGACAATAAGGATACGAGGATCAGGGGTTATAACGGGCTGGGATCTCTTGAGCTCAGGATGGCATCGAATGAGAAAACAAATGAAGGCAGGCTGCCATGGCTGTCAAGGTCATCCGATGCATATAACAAGATCCTTGAGCTGGATGCGAACAACGCGTCGGCAAAGAGCCAGATCAATTATATACATGAATTTGAAGCCGCTGTGAGAAAGGGCATCAATCCCAATGAAATAAAAGGCGTTATAAAGGATGCTGCAACAGGGCAGGCGATTGCCTATGCCTCTATCAGGGTCAAAGACACGGCAGCCGAAAACCTTTCAAACACGAAGGGTGAATATAAATTCGAAATTCCCAGTGGATCTGAAGTGCTGATAATCAGCGCTAAAGGTTATGTTACGAAAGAGGTTCCTATTACGAAGTCGAGGGTTTATAACGTCTCACTCGAGAAATAGTTTTAACCGGCTTCAGGAAACTTACAGGGTTTATTAAGGGTACAGGGAAGCTGGACGGTCTTTTTGTCAGGGATATTAAATTAATCCTGCAAAAAGGTTAAGAATATTTTATTATGTTGTGTAAAATATACAATTGATAATATATATATTTGCGAATTAACAAATCTTAAACCTAAACAAATCGATAAAATGAGTAAACAAGGAGGTACATTCAAAGATGCGCTGCAGAATATTTTCGCAGCAAGCGCTATTATCATTGCTTATGTAGTAAGCAAGTTATTGTTTGAAATGGTTATGGGAAATCCTATTAACTTCGAAGGCGGCAATCCAAAGGGACATGCACTTGAAGGGAATTTTCTCGGGATCATATATAAAGGTGGTCAGATTGTTCCTATTCTTATGACATGCGTACTTGCCCTTATTATCTTTGTTATTGAAAGGTTAATAACCCTTACAAGGGCAAAAGGCAAAGGCAGGTTAAATGTATTTGTCCGCAAACTTCAGAATCTTCTCAATGAAGATAAAATTGAAGAAGCCATTGAAGCCTGTGACAAACAGAAAGGTTCCCTTGCAAATGTTATGAAAGCAGGACTGGGACGTTACCGTGACCTGCAGCAGGACAAGGAGCTTGAGAAGGACCAGAAGATCCTCTCGATCCAGAAATCATTTGAGGAAGCTACAGCACTTGAGCTGCCGATGCTTTCAAAGAACATGGTTATCTTCTCAACCCTGGCATCAATATCAGTGCTCATCGGGCTGATTGGTACGGTTCTAGGTATGATCCGTGCATTCGCCGCTCTTGCTCAATCCGGCGCACCTGATTCACTTGCCCTTTCACAGGGAATATCCGAAGCTCTTGTTAATACAGCTTTCGGTATTACAGGTTCCACCCTGTCAATTATTGCATTTAACTTTTTCTCATCCAGTATTGACTCATACACCTTCAAAATTGATGAAGCAGGTTTCAGCCTGACACAGAATTTCGCTGCTTCACTGAAGAATAAATAGTAATGAATCTTTTGGTTTAATATCACAAAAAAAAAGAGAAGATGCCAAAGATCAAATTACCAACCAAGACTCCCCACATCGACATGACGCCGATGGTTGACACATTTGCTGTAGTGCTCACATTTCTGCTGCTCACTACAACAATGAGGCAGCCTGAACCGGCAAATGTTGATACGCCCTTTTCAATATCAGAGACACCGACACCTGATTTTAATGCGATGACCTTCCTCCTTTCTCCTGATGGCAAGGTATTCATGAATTTTGATAACGGACCCGATACCATACTGAAATTCAGGCCTAAGATACTGGTCGAGATGGGCAAAAGGTACGGTATTGAGTTCAATGAATTCGAGCAGAGGGAATTTGAAAAATATCCATCCTCGATAGGCGTTCCGATTACCCAGATGAAGGAGTTTCTGAACACCAAGGAAGGGGCAGTCAGGAAGAACTTCCAGACAGGCATACCAATGGATTCAGCTGATAATCAGCTTGCTATGTGGATCCAGTATGCCCGTACGGTAAACCCGAATTTCCAGGCCTGTATCAAAGGCGACTCACAAACGGAATTCCCCGTTGTCAAGAGAGTTCTCGATATACTTCAGGAGCTGAATGTCAAAAGGTTCAGTCTGATTACCAACCTTGAAGGAGCAAAAATTAACCTAGAAGAAATACAACAGTGAGATGGCAGAAGTAATTGTTGAGGAAAAAGGCAAAGGCGGGAAAAAAAAGGCGAAGAAACACCCACCGCGACTGGACATGACACCGATGGTTGACCTGATGTGTCTGCTGATCACATTCTTTATGTTAACTACTGCATTAAGCAAGGCAAAGGTTATGGATATCACTCTTCCTGACAAGCTTACAGATCCGAATCAGAAAGCACCTGTTATCGCAGCCAGCCGTACCCTGAATATCATTCTTGGTCCGGAAGGCAAAATATACTGGTACCCGGGAGCAGTTAAGCCGGAAGATTTTAACAACCTTCCCCCTGTACTGGAAACAGATTTCAGTGCTACAGGAATCCGTCAGCTGCTTCTTGAGAGAAACAGAGCGCTGTTTAAGAAAATAGATGATTTCAGACAGCAGGTGATTTCAGGGAAGATCGAGATTTCACAGGATTCTACTGAAAGCGCAGTAAGGAAACTGAAGACTGATGATGATACCGGCCCTATTGTGCTTATAAAAGCATACAAGTTGGCCAATTACGGGAATTTCGTCGATATTCTTGATGAAATGAATATCTGCGGGGTCGCCCGTTATACTTTCGTTGACATAGCATGGTATGAAGAGAGAATGGTGGAGGCTGCCGCAGGCATTGCCGCCACTGCAACTGCTTCATCAAATTAACCCGTAAACCTTCTTAAAAATGGCAACAGAAAAAATCAAAGCACCTGCCTTCGATGACATCGTCTTCGAGATCAGGAACAAGGAGTACGGAGCTTACAGGTTGCGGAAGAAATACAGCCGCAATGTGCTTATTGCAACACTAATCGGAGTTTTAATTCTCTCCACGGCAATTATCACACCCTATCTTAATGCAAAGGCTGCCGAAAGCAGAACTAAAAGGGCTGAAAGACAGGTAGAGATAAAGATGGAGAATCTGGATCAGCCGACAGATGTCGTTGCTCCTCCCCCTCCTCCTCCGCCACCTCCGCAGGATGCGGTACAACAGGCTAAATATGTTCCTCCTGTGGTTGTCGACTCAATAAAGCCGGAAGATGATGTTCAGCTTATGACAGCTGATGATGCAGCAGTGGAGATCCAGAACGAAGAGGTTGTTGAATATGTAGAACCGGTCAAGGAAGAGGTTCAGGAAGAAGAAGCCGAACCCGAACCCTTTGTGGTCGTTGAAGAAATGCCGATGTTCCCGGGCGGCGATGTTGCTCTTCTGCAGTATATTGGAGAGCATACACAGTACCCGGAAGTTGCAAAGGAAAACAACATCCAGGGAAGAGTCATTGTAAGGTTCTGTGTTACTTCCAAAGGAGGTGTAAACCAGGTAAGTGTTCTTAAAGGCGTTGATCCCGAACTCGATGCTGAAGCTATCAGGGTCGTTCAATCACTTCCTCCGTTTAAGCCGGGTAAACAGGGCGGAAAACCGGTACCTGTATGGTACATGGTGCCCATTACCTTCACACTTAAGTAATATCGATTTTTGATTATATGAAAGGCCGGATCTGATGACCCGGCCTTTTTATTACCTGAGCCCGCACTCGTGCTTCAGCAACTTAACAAAATCTTCAATATCCTCCTCTGTTGTATCCCAGCTGGTCATCAGCCTGTACTCAGAGATCTCCTCGTTCCAGGGATAAAAGAAATACTTATCCATAAGCTTCTCTGCTACAGCCTTCGGCATTGTCAGGAACACCCCGTTCGATTGAACAGCCTGCGTGATCGCAACACCCTCTGTACCTCTGATCTTTTCTGCCAGCAGAGCGGCCATGACGTTTGCATGAGAGGCACATTTCTTCCAGAGGTCGTTGCGGAAATAAGCAATATACTGGGCTGAGATGTACCTCATCTTGGACGCGAGCTGCATTCCCTGCTTCCTGATATATTTGAACCCGTCAGTGAGTCCCGGACTGAGGAAACAAACAGCTTCACCGAACATCATCCCGTTTTTGGTGCCTCCAAATGAGAGTAGATCAATCCCGGCATCAGTTGTGAAAGCCCTGAAAGGCAGATTTAGCGAAACAGCTGCATTTGCTAACCTGGCACCGTCCATATGAAGAAGCATATTGCGGGAATGGGCAAAATCAGCAATGGCCCTTATTTCGTCAATGCTGTATACTGTTCCCATCTCAGTTGATTGCGTAATTGAGATCACTTTAGGCTGAGAGTGATGCTCAAAATCGAATCCGTGCATATGCTTTCTCAACATGCCCGGGGTTAATTTACCATCAGGTGTGTCAACAGTAAGAACCTTGCAGCCGGTGAATTTTTCAGGAGCGCCGCATTCATCCTGCTCCAGATGGGCAGTAAAAGCAGTTATCACAGAGTTATATGAGCGTGTCACGCCGCTGATGCCAAGCACGTTGGCTGCTGTCCCGGTAAATACAAAATATACTTCAGTATTACTGCCAAGCTGTTCCCTGAACAATTGAAGGGCCTGACCGGTATAAATATCCGATCCATATCCAACAACATGGCCTGAATTTGATTTTTCCATCTCCCTGAGGATATCAGGATGGACACCGGAATTATTATCGCTTGCAAAGCCTCTTTTCAGGTTATCCTTTCCCATTTTGCTTTACAATATTGCTCATGTATTCGCGCGCAAGCCTGACCTGCTCGTGAACAACTTCAATTCCTGCATAAGTGTGATCCTCATTGAGAACGTTATGGCAAAGCTCGAATGTAAAGTACCCTTTATAGCCAATCTCACTCATAAGTCCCAGATAATGAGCATAATCAGGAGTCTTTCCTCCGGCGTAATAATCGAGTACCCTGGGTTGTATGGCTCCATTTGCATCACGGTAATATTCTCCGCCAAAATGAGAATGAACCTGCAGATTGCCTACCGTCCGCACTGCATTTGCGACGTATTCCCTGTCATGATTCTCAAATATCGGCAAATCGAGGCACACTTTCAGCCAGGGTGAGTTAACTTCCTTTACAAGATCAAGGGTATCTTTCCATCCCCTGATCAGCGGAGCATGGTTCTGAAGGGCCATGACGATACCAAACTCCTCTCCCATTTTCGCTGCTTCCCGCAAACCATCCTTGACAAAATTGTAACGGTCAAGGCGGGTGGTAAAGGGATACTGGCGCTGAAAAGTATAGAATTCGCTGCCCCTCACGAGATCGTAGGTTCCGATTCCCTCATGGATAGGGACACCGGGCCATGCTGCAAAGAGCCTTACAAATTTTGCTCCAAGATCCTTTGCCAGTCTTGCTGTTTCGCGGACCATCAGAAGCTGGCATTCCCTGTGCTCAGGTACCGGGCTTGAGAAATCGTTGTTTGCAGCGACGCATGGGATCTCAAGGTTGTATTTTGCCATAGAATTCTTCATGGCGTCTCTTTTGCGCTGGTCAAGATCCATGGGGTTTCCCATGGGGCGCTTGTTGTCAAGTTCAACGCCGTCGAATCCGAATTCCCTTGCTTTCATGCACAATCCGTCAAATGTAAGGGCATCACCCTTATACCAGATGCCTCCGTAGCTGATAGAATACAGGCCGAGTTTTATTTCGGCCGGTTTGGCCTGTGTCATCTCTGAAGAAGCCTGTTCCTCATTAAGTGTATTTTTTACACTTCCAAGTACGGCAGCTCCTGCTGCTGCACCCGATGTTTCGATAAATTTTCTTCTATTCATAGATAAGATAATTTAGATTCTTTTAACGAATCCTTGAGCCTCTCAGGGCAAAGAAAGTAATATACGCATAATAGATAAAGAGGCAGCAGACAGCCACTATGAGGCCAGCTCCCCGCTGAATGGCACCCATCATAATCGGAAGCAGGGCGGCTCCTATCACCGATGTTGCAATGACACCTGAACCGACCTTTGAGTGAGGGCCAAGATCCTCCAGGGAAAGGTTATAAATACATGGCCACATGATCGAATGCATCAGTCCGGTACCAAGAAAAAGTACCAGGGCAATCCGCTCAAAACCAAGACCACCCAGGACGATGGAGAGCAGAAGCATAACAGCTCCGATTACCGCATTGAAGCTTAGTATCTGGCGTGCAGAGAATTTACGGAGTATAAATATGCCTGCAATACGGCCGACCATGAGTCCGGCCCAGTAATATGCCAGCATTCTCGTTCTCATATCACCGTTAAAAGAAAATCCCAGCTTGTCGGAGTAATCAGCAAAGAAACTGGGTATACCTATCTCCACTCCCATGTAGAAAAAGATTGCCAGGGAGCCAAGCCACATATGAGTGTACTTATATGCACTTGACTTATATTGTTTTACAGCTCCGCCTTCAGCGGTTTCCCCTTCTTTTATCTCCGGAAGCTTCAGGAAAAACATGACCACAACAATGACAAGCGTTGCAATGCCGATTCCCGCGAATGGCCCCTGTACAGCTAACGGATCAGAAGCACCTCCGGTATTGGCCGAAACGATGAGCATGGATACAAATATCGGCGCAATCACGGTAGCAAGCGAATTGAGCGCGTTGGTAAGGGTCAGGCGGCTTGCAGCTGTCTCCGGTGTACCAAGGGCATTTACATAGGGATTTGCTGCCACCTGGAGTATCGTAACGCCGATAGCGAAAACAGATACTGCACTCAGGAACCCATAATATCCCATTGCAACACCCGGTATGCAAAGGAAAAATCCCAGCGCTATAAGGGCCAGTGAGCTGAGCACTCCCCACCTGTATCCTATGCGGTTAAGAAGGTAACCCACAGGTATGGAAAGTATGTAAGCACCGTAAAAGAATGTGTTGGGCAGCTGCTTTTCAACTTCATTCAGATTAAATGCATTCTTCAGATAGTCGATCAGAGAGTTGTTCATAGTTGTGATGAAACCCAGGAGAAAGAACATTGAGGCCATCACGATGAGCGGAAACAGGAATTTGTTTTTTTGGGTTGTCATAGGGTTGGTTGTTAGTTAGTTGCTGGTTGCTGGTTGCTGGTTGCTGGTTGCTGGTTGCTGGTTGCTGGTTGCTGGTTGCTGGTTGCTGGTTGCTGGTTGCTGGTTGCTGGTTGCTGGTTGCTGGTTGCTGGTTAGATCGGAAGAGCA
>JBFYPG010000174.1:0-11590 GCA_041303415.1 Bacteroidales bacterium | reverse complement strand
GAATCGCCCAGCCACCCTCCATAGATTGGTGCGGCAAAGTTGGGTTGTTTGTCAGGTGCCGAGTTAATTATGACATGCATGGTAACACCGGCGCCGGCAGAGAATCCCATGATTCCTACTTTTTTTGGATCAATGCCAAATTCTGCAGAGTTTTCGCGGACATATTCCACGGCTCTTATCCCGTCTTCACCTGCAAGGTATTTCTCTGACGGAAGCGGAACCGGAGCTCTTGAGGGCTCACCTTCTTTAGCAGGAGTCAGAATCCTCCTGAAAAATTCCTGGGTAAACTTAGTAAATTCAGCTTCATCCTCCGGAGTTCTGTTTAGGCGGTATTTCAGAACAAATGCAGTAATCCCTTTCGCGGCCAGCCATTTAGCCACGTCGGTCCCTTCACTGGAATATGAGAGCCATACATTGCCGCCGCCAGGGCATACAATGACCGCAGTGCCAGAAGCCGCTGACTTATTTGGCATATAAACCTCAAGTGTCGGATCAACAACATTCCTGATCATCAATCCTTTATTCATAGGATTTATATATTCTATTTCCCTGTAGTTCCACTCTTCGGAACCGGGGGCTTTGCCGTCATAAAGACGAACGACTTTCTGGGAGAATACATTCATTGCAAGAAAAGCAATGCATATAATTGTAAATAGCAGCTTCCTCATTTTAATTTATTTTTATTAAAAGTATAACTTTAATTTTACATTCTTAGAGTCAGATGAGTATGTCAGGTATCTTAAAATTGATAAAAGGTGAGCTGTTCTTTCTTCAGCTTTTAATTCCAGATTCTCCGGATCATTCTGAAATTTGCAATAGACGGATTAGAATATCCAGATTAGTGTGTACTTATAATACATATTATTTTGTATTGTCAATACAAATTATTATATTTGTAAAATACTAATTTTTGATCCTGTATATGATAAGCAAACTGCTTTTATCCGAGATCCTGCATGACCAGCAGAAAAGAATTGCCGGAAAAAAATGGACAAAAAGAGATATTGAGATCCCATCCGATCCCAAAAGAATTGTAATAATTTCCGGCGTAAGACGATGCGGGAAGAGTACACTGCTTTTGCAGAAGTTATTGAAAAAGAATGCCCTGTATGTAAACTTCGAAGATCCCAGGCTCACAGAATTTACTCTTGATGATTTTACCAGGCTTGAAAAGATAGCTGCAGAAACAGGGAAGAACCGGTTCCTGCTGGATGAAGTGCAGAATATTGAAAAATGGGAGTCATTTGCACGCATGGCAAATGACAAGGGGTTTCAGTTATTCATAACCGGCTCAAATGCCAGCATGTTAAGCCGGGAACAGGGGACAAAACTGACCGGGAGGTATAGTCAGATCGAACTTTATCCCTTTAGTTATCACGAGTTCCTGGCTTTCACAAACCTCAAAAGAAACCTGAAGAGTTTTGATGCTTTTTTTGAATGCGGAGGATTCCCTGAATTCCTGGAAGATAAGGATGATAACTATCTACGTACACTATTACGGGATATCATTACCCGGGATATTGCTGTTCGCAGGAATATACCCAACGAAAACAACCTCCTGCGGCTTGCTGTACATTTACTCAGTAATACTGGAAAGGAATTCAGTTATAACAACATTTCAAAAATATTGGAAATTAAGTCTGTACGAACCGTAATAGACTATTGCGATTTTTTGAGGGAAAGCTATGTTTTAGATTTTGTACCTCTCTATTCCGTCTCAATAAAAAAACAGCTTGTTAATCCAAAAAAGAGTTACAGTATTGATCCGGGACTAGCGAGGGCAAACAGCATTTCATTCAGCAAAGATTATGGAAGAAGGCTTGAAAACTTCGTCTTTAACAAGCTCAGGCGCCAGAATAAGGAAATTTATTATTACCGGACAATAAAAAGTGAATGTGATTTCGTGGTGAAGCACAATGGACAGGTGACAGTGGCTGTTCAATCATGCTGGGAACTGAACAATGAAAACACAGCAAGGGAAATAACAGGAATCAAAAGCGCCATGGTTGAAACAGGTGCCGCTAAAGGTTTAATCATCACATATAATCAGGATGATGTCCTGGATGGGATCAGGCTTATACCCGCCTGGAGGTGGATCTGACAAGGTCCGCTTCCCCGGTAAATTTTATTGAATCGCTTCACATGCTTCCGAGCACCATCGCCAGGGTGATGAGAAACCCCATACCCATCATGAAGACCAGTGTCAGTTTATAAGCCAGCTCAGGACCCGGACGTCTCACAAAGAGGAAGGCACAGATCAGCCCTGCAGCAATGAACACAAGATCAAGGTACAGGTAGATCGCACTGAATTCACCCGTGAAATATGCTCCCAGGCTCAGAGCATAGGATATGACCAGACACACGCCGGTGAACTGAGCAGTACGCTTCACCCCATACCGTTTGGGAAGAGTCTGAACTCGTGTTAAACGATCCTGGGGAAAGTCCCGGATATCAGTCATCCCCCGCCCGCCGAACATGGCGAAAAAGAATGTACCGGCCATTAATCCCAGTCCGGGACTCAGTTGCCCTGCTGATGCACCCATGAGCAGATATAATGCCTGTAATACTCCCAAAGTCAGTGCCCTGGCCACCGGTGTTTCGAAGATATGCAAAGCTAATCCTGCAACAACAACCATTACGCCACTCCAGGGCAACAAGGCCCATGGAGCCACCAGTGATGTAATAACCAGGCTGACAGCAATGAAGAAGAGAGAGAAGATCAGCCCTGTCAGGGGTCCGAGAGAGCCATCAGCCAGGGGATTGCGACGAATCTTTGACCGTGTTCCCTCAACATCAAGATCACGGTCGGCATATAAGTCGAGAGAAAAGCCACCCACAGCCAGGGTCCACCCGGCCAGTGTCATCCATAGTGACCGGACATTTCCTGCGCCGGCAGTGAAAGCGGCTGCGCCGGTGATCAGTGCCACCATTACCGTCCGGTTAGGGCGGAACAGCCAGAAAAAGGAAGCTGTTTTGGAAAACCTTGGACCAGTTTTATCCATTTCGTTTCTATGTAGTTTATGCGGCCTGACTACAAATAAAAGTACAATAAAAATATGATAAACTCAAGATTGTCTGATCAGGCATTTATATATCACTGGTTTAAATGAAAGCCTAAAACGATTTCTTATTACACCTTAGTCTAAAAGCAATAAAATTAAAGAATCTCACATTCTTGCATTTAACGAAATGTATTCCCTTTTTTCGTAAACATTCCTGAAAGCCGGCCTGACAATTCTCTTAGCCGAAAAGGTCAGCTCTTCAATCCTGTGAGCGCACCATCCTGCTATCCTTGACATCGCAAAGAGAGGAGTATAAAGCTCTTTCGGAATTCCTATGCAGGAATAGACAAAACCGGAATAAAAGTCGACGTTGATGCAGACAACTTTTGCCGTTTGTTCTCCCTTAAATTTCCTGAAGACTTCAGGTGTCAGCTCTTCAACCAGGGAATACAATTCAAATTCATCGAGCTTACCTGCCTCCATTGCCAGCTCTCTTGCTTTTACCTTTAAAAGGCTGGCCCGTGGATCTGAAATAGTATAGACTGCATGACCAACACCATATATTTTACCGGAACGGTCAAAAGCTTCCTTTTTCAGGATCCTCAGCAGGTAGCTTTCAACTTCTTCAGTATTCTTCCAGTTGCTGACGTTCTGTTTTATGTCTTCCATCATATCAAGAACCTTCAGGTTGGCGCCTCCGTGAAGTGGACCTTTCAGGGAACCAATAGCAGAGGTGACTGCTGAATAAATATCCGTCTCGGTGGAACTGGTAACCCTCATTGTGAAGGTTGAATTATTTCCTCCTCCATGTTCGGCATGAAGCACCAGCGCCAGGTCAACAAGGTCTGCCTGCAGACGGGTATACGATCCCTCCCCTTTTATAAGATGAAGAAAATTTTCCGCTGTTGTCAGCTGTGCCTGGGGATGACGGATTGAAAGAGTCTTTCTGTGATACGCATGCCTGAGCGCCTGGTATGAATACGCAATGATACCAGGAAACTTGGCAATCAGATTCAGCGACTGCTTCACCATATTATCAAGAGCGATATCATCAGGTTTATCATCGAGCATATATAAACCGAGGACTGACCGCGCAAGCATGTTAAGCACATCTTTCCCTTTCATTGATAATATCATATCATTAATGAAGTTATCAGGCAGTTCCCTCAATGAAGCAAGATGGTCAGAAAACACTTTCAGTTCCCCGCAGGTTGGAAGCTTACCGGTCAGAAGCAGGTAAACCGTTTCATCAAAGCCATGACGTTTCTCCTGCTGGAACCCGTGAGTTATTGCTTCAATATCAATACCTCTGTAAACAAGCTCTCCCGGGATCGGGATCACCCTCCCATCTTCTTTTTTGTAACCGACAACATCTCCGATATTTGTAAGCCCGACAAGGACTCCTGTACGGTCGTTGTTCCTCAGTCCGCGTTTAACATCGTATTTCTCAAACAGTTCATTATCAATCTGGCACGATATCCGTACCGACTCCCCGAGATTTGAAAAAAAGTCCCGTTCATTCATTTTCTTAATAGTGTTTACATTTCTGAAATAATCGCATCTGCAAATTCTGATGTTTTCATAATGGTGGCATTTTCCATCAGTCGGTGAAAATCGTAGGTGACCCTCTTCCGTGATATCGCACCCTGCAATCCATTATATATCTTTTGTGTGGCTTCCTTCCAGCCGAGATACTCAAACATCAGAGCCCCGGAAAGGATCACCGAACCCGGGTTCACCTTATCCTGACCGGCATATTTCGGCGCTGTGCCATGGGTGGCTTCAAAAATAGCATGGCCGGATTCATAGTTTATATTTGCACCGGGAGCAATTCCTATCCCACCTACTATGGCTGCCAGGGCATCTGAAATATAATCCCCGTTCAGGTTAAGTGTTGCTATCACGGAATAGTCTGCAGGCCGTGTTAGTATCTGCTGAAGAAAAGCGTCTGCTATGATATCCTTGATGATTACTTTGCCTGCATTAACGGCAGCTTCGTATTTTTCACCGGCAGCTGCATCCCCTTGATCCCTGGCTGTCTGCCTGTACTGCTGCATAGTGAATACTGATTCCGGAAATTCCCTTTCAGCAAGAGCATAACCCCATTTCATAAAAGCGCCTTCGGTATATTTCATGATGTTACCTTTATGAACAATGGTTACTGAAGGCAGTTTTTTATTGACAGCAAACCTAACAGCCTGCCTGACAAGCCTTTCGGTACCTTCGACAGAAACTGGTTTTATCGCCAGTGACGATGTGGATGGGAACCTGATTGACCTGACCCCCATTTTATCAATCAGGAAATTCTTCACCTTTTCAGTGTCGGGAGAACCGTGCATGAATTCAATTCCTGCATAGATGTCCTCGGTGTTCTCCCTGAAAATATGCATATTGACGAGTTCCGGATGCTTAACAGGACTTGGAACACCATTAAAATAACGAACAGGCCTGTAACATGTATAGAGGTCCAGTTCCTGGCGAAGGGCAACGTTAAGCGACCTCATTCCTTCTCCCACAGGCGTTGTGAGAGGTCCTTTGATACCGACCAGATAATCCCTGAAATCATCCAGTGTCTCCTGCGGGAGCCAGCTGCCTTTGAGACGGAATGCCTTCTCACCGGCAAAAACCTCTTTCCATGCTATTTTTCTTTGCCCGCCGAAAGCTTTTTCAACCGCAGCATCAAAAACCCGCACCGAGGCGTTCCATATATCCGGTCCTGTCCCGTCTCCTTCTATATAAGGTATTACGGGATTTTCGGGAACAATCAGTTTATCTTTGCTTTTCTTTATTTTTTCAACCATTATTTCATAGTTTCGTTGTTTCTGATAATATTCAGTGCACCACCTGCTTTAAACCAGGAGATCTGAATTTCGTTATAAGTGTGGGTAACCGGGATATTATCTTTTGTCCCGTCGGAATGATTCAGGGTCAGAGTCAGGGTGGCTAACGGAGAAAAGTCTTTCAGTCCGGTTATGTCAACCATATCATCTTCCCTGATTTTATCATAATCACCTTTTTCGCGGAAGGTAAGTGTCAATATTCCCTGTTTCTTAAGGTTGGTTTCATGAATACGAGCAAATGATTTAACGATTATAGCCCGTACTCCGAGGAATCCGGGTTCCATAGCCGCATGCTCGCGTGATGATCCTTCACCGAAATTCTCTTCTCCTGCCACAACAGATCCTGTACCGTAATCCCGGTATGCTTTTGCTGTTGCCGGAACCGAATCATAGTTACCCGTAAGCCGGTTAAATACGGAATTGGACAGACCATTGAAATAGTTCACTGCACCTGTCATGTAATTTTCCGAGATATTTTCCAGGTGTCCACGGTATTTAAGCCAGGGTCCGGCCATGGAAATATGATCTGTAGTACATTTCCCTTTTGCCTTAATGAGGAGCGGCAGATTAATGAAGTCTTTTCCGTCCCACGGATTCAGGGGTACAAGAGCCTGCAGTCTCTGAGAATGAGGATCAATTCTTATTATATCTTCGGTCAGGGCTGATTCAGGCCCAAAACTATCCTTCGTCCCGGAAACAAAACCTCCGGGAGGCAGGTCAGGTCCATACGGTTCAGACAACAGTACTTCAGCACCGTCTTCATTCATAAGCTTATCATTCTGCGGATCAAATGCAAGCTTGCCTGAGAAGGCGATAGCTGCTGCCATCTCAGGAGATGTAATAAAAACATGAGTATTGGGATTGCCGTCAGTTCTTTTCGCGAAGTTCCGGTTGAAGGTATGGATTATTGTATTGGACCGGTTATTATCGGCAACACCACGATTCCACTGACCGATGCAGGGTCCGCAGGCATTTGCCAGTATCTCTCCGCCGGCTTTTCTGAACAATTCCATGTAACCATTTTCTTCAGCAGATAATAGCACCTGTTCAGAACCCGGGATAATAAGTAGTTTTGATTTCAAAACCAGCTTCTTTGAAAGAGCATCTTTAACAACTGATGCTGCTCTGGCAATATCTTCAAATGATGAATTCGTACATGAACCTATCATGACGACTTCTGCGTCTGCCGGCCAGTTAAAACCTGCAGCTTTTTCTTTCATTTCCGGGACAGGAGTTGAGATATCCGGGGAAAAAGGTCCGTTAATATGCGATACCAGTTTCCCGAGGTCAATTTCAAGCAGCCGGTCATAATATTTTGCAGGATCGGAGTAAACCTCATCATCTGACCTGAGATGCATCCTGTTTGCCCGGGCAAGATCTGCGATTTCCTTTCTTCCGGTGGCTTCCAGGTAAGATACCATAGCCTCATCAAAGCCAAAAAGCGACGCTGTTGCTCCGGTTTCCGCTCCCATATTGCAGATAGTGGCTTTGCCGGTACAGGAGAGAGATTCTGCTCCATCACCGAAATATTCAACAACGGAATTTGTAAATCCGCTTACTGAAACCATCCCCGCGATCTTAAGTATAATATCTTTTGCTGAGACCCATTTATTGAGCCTGCCTGTCAGTTTCACACCTGTGATCTGAGGGAATCTGAGCTCCCATGGAGAACCTGTCAGTGCATCAACCGCATCGGCACCTCCGACGCCTACGGCCATCATTCCCAGTCCGCCGGCATTAGGGGTATGTGAATCGGTGCCGGTCATGAGACCTCCGGGGAAAGCATAATTCTCAAGCACAATCTGATGAATGATTCCCGAGCCGGGCTTCCAGAAGCTGATCCCATAATTATTGCAGGCCGATCTAAGAAAATCATATACTTCGCTGTTTATCTCCCGGGCTGATTTAAGATCCTGTTCAGCACCAGAATTTGCAGTAATCAGGTGATCGCAATGAACAGAAGCGGGAACTGAAGAATGATTTCTGCCTGTTATCATAAACTGGAGCAGGGTCATCTGTGCTGTGGCATCCTGCATCGCCACCCTGTCAGGTCTGAAGGATGCATAATCAGATCCTCGTTTGTAGTGCTGAAGATGCTTAATATCAAAGAGATGTGAGTAAAGGATCTTCTCAGTCAGTGTAAGAGGATGTACGATTTGCTTTCTTACCCTGTCAATCCGTGAAGGCAGATCGTTGTAGAAAGTCCTAATCATATCAAAATCATAAGCCATATTATAAAAGTTGACTATCTGTAATCATTAATAAAAGAAATAACAAGAATACATTATATTGATATTTATTTACATGGATCTTATTATCATCAACCCCCTTTCCCGTTTCCCCCAAGGGGGAAAGGCTGGGATCCACTCCTTCCCCCTTGGGGGAAGGCTGGGAAGGGGGTTATTATAACTTGAAAAGAAGAATAATTATTAATCATACCAGATACTCATTTTATTAAATCTATATTCTGATCTGTCCGTTGCCTTCAATTATCCATTTATAAGTAGTCAGTTCTTCAAGCGCCATAGGACCGCGGGCATGAAGCTTCTGTGTTGATATCCCGATTTCCGCACCAAGGCCAAATTCTGCTCCATCAGTAAAAGCCGTTGAAGTGTTTGAATATATTGATGATGAATCAACTAAACTGAAGAATAACTTAATTATATCCTGATCCTCAGAGATAATTGCTTCACTGTGTCGGGAACCATACTTCTCAATATGATTCAGGGCCTCTTCAAATGATTTTACTGTTTTTACAGCCATCTTATATGAGAGGAATTCGGTGCCGAATGATTCCCTGGTTGCTTTTAAAAGAAGGGCATCTGGATATTTCCCCTTCAGGGCACTGAAAGCTTTGGCATCGGCATAGATTGTTACTGATGATCCCGGGCAGAGGCTTACCAGGTCAGCCAGGTCCTTCAGCCTTTTTTCATGGATGATCAGGCAGTCGAGGGCGTTGCACACACTGACCCTCCGGGTTTTGGCATTATTGATCACCAGTCTCCCCTTTTCAACATCACCGGACTCATCAAAGTAGGTATGACAGATACCGGCCCCGGTTTCTATAACCGGGATTGAAGAATTATCCCTGACAAAATCGATAAGGCTTCTGCTCCCGCGTGGAATGATAAGGTCAACATATGGTCTGGCGTTCAGCAGCTGAGTCGTTTCTGATCGTCCTGCCGGGAGCAGGGTAATAACATCAGGATCAACACCTGATTTCTTAAGCACTTCTTTTATTACCCTCACAATAGCTCTGTTGGAATTAATCGCTTCACTGCCGCCTTTAAGAATGCAGGCGTTTCCTGATTTCAGGCAAAGAGAGAATACATCGAATGTGACATTCGGCCTTGATTCATATATGATGCCTATGACACCAAAGGGAACAGCAACCTTCGATATCCGCAGTCCATTTGGTCTGGTTGTCTTTTTCAGTATCCTGCCGGATGGAAACGGGAGATCAGCAACTTTTAAAATATCCTCTGCAATCGATTTAATTCTCTCCTGTGTTAACATGAGGCGGTCGTACCGCGGATCAGACTGATCGATCAACGAAAGGTCTTTCCTGTTTGCTGTCAGTATCGCTCCGCAATTATCAATAGCAAACCGGGCAACCATTTTGAGGATCCTGTTAATGGATGTCTGGTCAAGAGAATTCAACGATCTCCTGGCCTTTACAGCCTGTTTAAGTCGGGAAGAGATATCCATTTTTCAGTTTTCAACACTTTCATTTATAACCAAATAATCATAGTGAATCAAAGGTTTACGCAGTTTTTCTCCAATGGCCTGTGATGCTTTCTCAGAATCGTACTGCGATTTCCCGATTCCTACACTGTTCCCCGCTTCATCAATTATTCTTACAATATCACCACGTCTGAAAGAGCCTTTTATACCGGTTATCCCTATCATAAGCAGGCTGGTCGCCTTTTCTCCCAGCAATGCCTGCTTAGCCCCGCTGTTAATATAAACTTCACCCCTGGCAAAAGATTCAGAGTGATTAAGCCATTTTCTGACACTGTTTTTTGTTTTTCTGCAGGCTTTGAAATGCGTAAACGGGACATCTTTTCCCCTGACAATATCAGGTATTATCGAATCACGTGTTCCGTTTGCAATGAAAACATCGATACCTTCAGTTGTCAGTTTTCTGGCAACTGAGTATTTGGTTGCCATCCCGCCCCTGCCAAAACCTGATTTTGAAGCCGATATGAAGGAACTCAGGTCACCTGAATCCTGTTTTACCTCCCTGATAAGCTTTGAGCCCTCACAACCCGGTGCACCGTCAAACAAACCATCCACATTGGACAGTATTATCAATGATCTGCTGTCCATCATGGAGGAAATAAGTCCGGATAGCTCATCATTATCCGTAAACATGAGTTCATTTACAGAAATAGTATCATTCTCATTTATCACAGGCAGCACCCTGCTCTCAAACATAGCCGAAATACAGTTTTTCATGTTCAGATAATGGGTACGATCCCTGAAGCTTTCCTTGGTAGCCAGAACCTGCCCGGCAGGGATGCCGAACTTACCAAAGAGGTACTGATAAATTGACATCAGCTTTACCTGGCCAATTGCCGACCAGACCTGCCTGGCAGATACATCGCTGATTTTCCGTGACAGTGACACTTCACTGCGTCCGGATGCAACAGCTCCCGATGTTACCAGAATGACTTCAATCCCCCATTTAAATAATATGGCAACATCCTGAACAAGTTGTGAAATCCTCCATTCATTGATTGTTCCGTCATTACCGGTAATGACATTGCTCCCGACCTTAATTACAATTCTTCTGAATTTTGGCTCAATATATTTCATTCCGTCACTTTTGCGCATGTATTATTATTATTCCATTGCAAAAATAACGTAATATATTAATAACTGTAATTTTTGATATAAAAATATGACAAAAGTCAGATTTTTAGGTACAGGGTACAAAGTAGCGGGTAGAGGGTACAGGGTAGAGGGTAGAGGGTACAGGGTAGAGGGTACAGGGAAAAAGGGAGGGTTTTTGTAAAATAGTTTATGAATTTATACTTTTATATCTGATATTGCTTTGCATTTCTTAAGAACGTGCTAAAAATTAGGATATGAAAGTGACAAAATTTGAGGATCTTGAGGTATGGAGACTTTCCAGGGACCTTTATAAATATGTTTTCGGAATCACAGCCAGGGAACCATTTTACAAAGATTACCGGTTTCGTGATCAGATGAGGAGCTCTGCTGGATCTGTTTCAGACAATATCGCCGAAGGTTTTGACAGAGGTGGCAGTAAAGAATTTATTCAATTTCTGTTCATTGCCAAAGGTTCCTGCGGTGAGACCAGGAATCAATCGTACAGAGCTTTTGACAGTAATTATATTTCAAAAGAGACTCTTGAGGAGTTACTCTCCCAAACAGACACCATCTCCAGAAAAACCGCCAATCTGATCAAATCTTTAAAAGCTTCAGATAATAAAGGGATGAAGTATAATATGTATTAACTCATCCCCAAACAATCCAATAACCTATACTCGGTACTCTGTACTCTGTACTCGGTACTCTATACTCTGTACCCGCTACTCTATACTCTGTACCCGGTACTCTATACTCTGTACCCGGTACTCTATACTCTGTACCCGGTACTCTATACTCTGTACCCGCTACTCTATACTCTGTACCCGCTACTCTATACTCTGTACCCGCTACTCTATACTCTGTACCCGGTACTCTATACTCTGTACCCGCTACTCTATACTCTGTACCCGG
>JBFYPG010000173.1:0-6056 GCA_041303415.1 Bacteroidales bacterium | reverse complement strand
AGGTCGAGAGTGTTCCTTGTGCTGGTTTCAAATGTGCGGATGCCTCGTTCACAAAGAACAACGTCGGTATTTCCCTGGTTAAGAATATATTCGGCTGCCAGCAGAAACTCTTCGATGGTTGCCATCATGCCGCGTTTAAGCAATACCGGCTTACGGACCATTCCAACCTCTTTAAGGAGTGCATAGTTATGCATGTTCCTGGATCCCACCTGGAGCATATCGGCATATCCGGCAACAAGGTCCACCTGCCTGGTATCCATTACTTCAGTGACAATCGGTAATCCTGTTTCGATGCTTATCTCACGGAGCATTTTAAGCCCGTCAACGCCCAGCCCCTGGAATTTGTATGGTGATGTGCGTGGTTTGAAAGCACCGCCCCTGAGGACCTTTGCGCCTCCCTTTTTAGCAGCCATTGCTGTTTCGCGCAGCTGTTCACTGTTTTCAACCGCGCATGGTCCGGCAATTATAACAACTTCATTTCCTCCGAACTCTGCTTCACCGACCTTTACCAAAGTTTTTTCAGGCTTTGATTCAGGATCTACCCTTGCCGGGACCGAAAAGTTTACATTTAATGGCTTTGTGCATGAATTTGTATCCATGATCTGGCTTTATTTAGATTAATATCCCATTTGGACCTTCTTATAAATATAGTCCTCCTGTTTATAAGGAGGAGCAGGAGAGAATTCAAATTTGCCATCATTCACCCTGGCCATAAAGATAGGCCTCAGGTTATTGAATGCTCCATCGAAAATTACAACACCGGTTACTCCCTGGTATCCCTGGAATGTTTTCAGATCTGTAAGTATGTCCCTGATCAGGGCACGGTTCAATCCTACTTTATTGATAGCACCGATAATCATATTAATTGCATCGTAGGAATGTGCGGCAAAAACATTCGGTTCCATTCCGAACCTTTTGTAATAATTTGCCTGGAATGTTTTTAGTTTGGGATCGTCAGCTGTAGGGTTATACTGACAGGTTGTTATCACGTTTTCGGCATATTTGCCTGCATACTCGAAAAACTCGGGATTGACCATTCTGTCGGAACCGTATATCGGTTGTGTCATTCCAAGTTCGCGTATCTGTTTTACTATCAGTCCTGATTCTTTGGCATTGCCCCATATAAGTATTGCATCAGGGTTGATCTTCTTAATTCTTTCGAGCTGGGCAGTGAAGTCCGTTTCGAGATCGTTGAAACGTTCTTCAATAATCGGAGGGTATCCTATCCGTGTTGCTGAACGGTTGAAATGGACTGTTCCTACACGTCCATACCGGTTATTTGCTCTCATCAGGGCAACACGGGTATACTTTTCAAGTTTATAAATCTGGTTAACCAGAGCATAGCTGCTCTGCCTGTCATCGGGAATATTGCGAAGGACCCATGGAATGTTAGTTTCGGTATAGGTAGGATCAGGGTCACCGGGATTGATGACAGGGATCTCGAGTTTCAATGAGGCCCTTATGGCAACATGTGAGTTTATATCATCAATCGTACCAACCCATGCCCAAACACCCTCATCATCCATTTTGACCACCTCGTTGGCTGCAGCGCCCCATAGTCCGAAATCATTGTGGATCATTAATTTAAACGGGATGCCACGGTAACCTCCCTTCTTATTGGCTTCTTCAATAGCAAGCACAGCACCCTGCATCATCTGAACACCCAGCGGCATTATTATTGAACCTTCCAGGGGACCAAGGAAACCCAGCCTGACCTCCTTCAGATCTGTAGGAGCAGGGATTTCACGGCCTGCCCCATAAAACCAGGTAGGCGTAAGAAAATGGTATTTATAGGCTTTCTGGAACTTATCATAAGCAACCAGTTCATCTGGTATATTGCCGTAATTCTTTGGTTGTTCCTGTCCGATAGCAGGATTCAGGGAATAAGCTGAGAACAGAACAATGGTTATCAGAAATTTTATTACAGGTTTCATTTTATTGATTTTAATATTTTACTAATTGAATAAGATTTATCAGTTAATGCGTTCCCCCCGGCAAACACCTTTTGATGTTGCTACCCAGAGAACATCATCTTCGGCATCAACGCCAATAATGAAATTGTGCGAGATTGAGGGATTTAAAGGTATTTCTTTCAGCAGATTGGTCCCTTTCATGACTTTGGCCACTCCGTTCACACTGTTATCAAATTTCTTATAGGTGATCCATGTCTTGCCGTTAAAGCTGCTCAGTCCGTTATCACTGCAGACAAATACAACCGGGCCTTCTGCCCGGAGGAAATTGATAAAGTTACTTGCCAGTCCGCTGTCATGGTCAAAATAGCCGTTCCAGTTCTTCCCGTCATAGCGGCTCATGCCGAAATAGGTTGATACCCAGAGGATACTATCGGCATAGGATGTAGCTGTTGTGATATCATGAATAACGCCGTCATTGGGAAGAAGATCGATTTCCATAAATCCGTCAGGATCGACGTAATCCCTGAAGTGCCGGGTACTCATATTATATTCAATAACCCCGCCTCCCCAGGCGGCGATCCATACTTTTCCGTCTCCGGCTGAAAGTGCGTATGTCCAGGGCTCATGCATTGGGGCATTTTGTTCAGTGAATATTTGCCATTCTTTGGTTTGTGTATCATAACTGCCGGCTCCGCCACCTGTAGCCACCCAGATATCTTTGCCGTAACAATATACATTATAAACAAGGTCATTGGGCATCCCGCTGTTGAACTGGTCGAAAGTTTCAAATTTACCTCCCGACCACCGGTTAAGTCCTCCCAGTGTTCCGATCCATACATCTCCGGTTATTGCACTGACATCAATTGAGACAATCCCGTTATGGGCCAGGCCATCTTCAGTAGTGTAAGTTTTCCATTTACCTTTCTCATAAACACCCAGTCCGTGATGAGTCCCGACCATCACACGGTCTCCGTCAATCCTTACAGTATAACATTTATTATCAGGCAATCCGTCTTCCGTGGTAAAAGTCCTCCAGTTACCGAACAGCGGCATTGAATCAGCATATTCTTTCAGGCTGGCTCCTCTTACAAGCTTTTCGTTAGATTCCAGGGTTGGATAATCGGCAGGATCAATATCTGTTTCATGCCCTGAATGGCTTTCAGCCGGCTGTTCATTTTTTTCAAGGCCAAGAATAGTTATCCCGGCAATAATGATTACTCCAAGGATAATGGTATAAATAACAGGTTTGTTTTTGAATACTTTATTCATGATTTTCAGAATTAATGCTTAATAATTTTAGCCTGGAGGGTTTTATTATCCTCCATGTAATATTCAGGACCCCTTAAAGATCTGAGGTATTCGATCAGTTCATTCAGCTGGATCTTTGTAAAATCGTTGACAACGCCGTGATTGTCATCATGGCTGTAGATTGTCCATATCTCTTCCAGTGAAGTTGCCAGTCCATGATGCAGATACGGAGGTGAAGCATAAATATTATTCAGGTGCGGGGTGTCAAAAAGCATAGAGTCATCGCTGGCCAGAAGGGTTCCCGCGTCTTCATATTGCTTATTTGTGAAAAAGGGAGGAGGATGACAAGTGACACACCTGTTTTTTTCAGGGATCTCATTGCCATAATTATCGTGGGTGCGTTCAAAGAGTGCCTTCCCCCTTAACTGGATGGGGGTGAGCTCGCCGGTTGGATTATAGAGAAGGTTTGGAGGGTAGGGTATACCGGTAACAATATATGCTACAAGAGCATCCAGTTCCTTGTAGCTGAAAGGTTCATTCCTGGTCAGAACAGTTGAGAACCGCATACCATCCTGTTTGTAAATAGTCTGGTTCTTCCCGTTCCATTTGAACGGAGGTGTGTCGCCTATATCGCGCAGCGACTGGGTATTTGCAAGATTGCGCCCCATGTCCTTTGAAGCCATATTGTACACCAGTCCGTCTTCATGTGCATCAGGGTGGCATGTATAGCATGCGTACTGGTTCTGAAAAGTACCGCCGGCATTATTCAGAACTCTTCTCCCGAGCCGGGCCACAGTTATTCTTTTAGGTCCGCCCAGGTCAATTGTATTTATCGTTTCAAGTGTTTCTGTGCTGATGACTGCTATCCTGTCTTCAAGGTGTTCAGCCACATAGAGCAGCTTCCCGTCGGGCGACATTACCATTCCTTTCGGATTTGCGCCTGTGGGGATTCTTTTAACAACATATCGGCTGCTGATGCCCAGGTGGTTGGAGTAGTAGTCGAGTTTTTCATATGATGTTTCACTGAGAAGGGCTCTCAGAGAGTCCATGTCAACTACGGATATCCGGTTTACTCCGGCATGAGAGATAAAAGCCCGTTTGCCGTCGGGAGTGATTTCGATGTCGAACGGATCGGCAAAATATTCATTGGGTTCATCAAGGAGAAGTTGTATGATCCTGCCGTCAGGCTTCTGTTCTATAACACCAAAGCCGTTGGTCATCATGAAGCCTCTCTCCACCTGTATCGATGGAACAAGATTCTTTGGCCTTATAAGCGGTATCATTGCCAGTTTGCCGTCAGGAGTGAAGGCAACGTTTTCCATCATATAGGCCGATTCCATGTCTTTACGGTCAGCTATTCTCTGTGTATTGTCATCAATGACAGTGAGTTCACAAACCACCGGATCTCCGTAAGGCACGAGAAGAGAGCGGCGGCTTGTAACATAAAGCCTGTTTTTGTCCGGTGACATCTGGATACCGGTCGGATTATTTCCGGCAGCGAGCCGTTTTTTCTCTTTGCCTGAGGCAGCATCAATTACGGAAATATCTGATGTATAAGAATTTACAACATAAAGATATTTTTCATCAGCACTGAGTGCCAGTCCTGCAGGACCGCTTCCTGTTTTAAGTGTATTTATTACACTTAATTCCTGAAGATCAATTACCGAAACATTGTCGGCCCACTGATTGCTTACATATGCCAGGGTATTGATGCTGTTCAGTATCACGCTGTGAGGCTGATACCCCACTTCAATCTCATCAGTAACCTTGTTCTTTTCAGTGTCAACAACCAGGAGCTTGTTGCTCTCCTCGGCAACAACATATAATCGTCTGCCATCATTGGATAATGCCATATTGAATGGGGAGAGATAATCGGCATTGATAAGCTTTGCCAAAACTCCCTCCTTCTGTGTGGAAAGGTGGCATGAGAGGCAGTTCAGCGGGTGATCTTCCACTGCTGTTATATAGTTTACGTGACTTCTTACCCAGCGGTGAGCCGGAGGATAGATGAATAATCCTGCCAGTAAAATTATGCCTGCAACAACAGCCAGTTTGATTAATCGTTTTTTCATAATCATATTATTATTCCAGTTCGACTGTTTTTTCCCTGATCCTGGTTAAATGGACCGGTATTATATAAGGATCTTTTTTTACAGCATCGGGTATCCTGTTATGTGGTACTGTTTCCGGATCTTCGTGGCATCCGACGCACCCGCGGCGTTCATTGGGACGGAGCCATAACCAGTGGCAGGGCCCGCTGATAACATTGCCCTTTTCATCGAGCGTCCTGATCTGAAATGGGGTATCGGCAATGATCTTCAGGTAAAATGAACCGTCTTTTTCAACAGGAACGACTCCGTAGGTTGAATCAATTCCCATTACTTCAACCATTGAGGCCACGGGAGTACCTGATCTTTCTCCTGCCGGCTGATATCCCGTGAAATTTATATCCTGGCACATAAGCAGTCCTGTTTTTACTCCCCTGTCAACTTCACTCGGAAGTTTCTTTGGGCGTTCATACTGCGATGCCATAACTGCTTCAGCAATACTGTAATCCTGATCTTCATAAACGAGCCTTCCAGGAGATCTCTCTTCTGTATTGAACTCATAAAGAGCGTAATGATCATTTCCCGGTTTGCTGTATGATACCAGTATAATTTCTGATTGCAGGGGCAATACAGAATTAAAATTCCCGGTGATATCTGAAGTAAGATCAATCCTGGAAAAGAGCGGGCGGTTATATGTAATTGAAACAAGGTCAGCTTCTGAATTATTTCCGCCGGCGGTCTCAATGAACATCAGTTTCCCGTCATCAGTCTGACGTACACGGCTTATGATCCTGGTTCCGGGGACGCCCCTGTAAAACAGATCGGCCTTAGTGCCGTCAGGGCGCAT
>JBFYPG010000172.1:0-58196 GCA_041303415.1 Bacteroidales bacterium | reverse complement strand
CCTGGTTAAAATATGAACTGCTCCTGATCTTATTCACAAGTGAAGCAGGTATTACCTCGCCGGTCTGATAATGCTTTGCATAGATATTCAGCATTTCAGGTTCGGTCACCCAGTGCTCCATTATCTGCGCCGGGAGTTCAACAAAATCCCAGGCCACGTAGGTTTGATTGTATGTATTCCTGTTGAAGAGCGCATCAAGGGCATGGCCGAATTCATGAAAAACCGTTGATACTTCCTCAAGGCTGAGGAGTGACGGAGTTTCCCCGCTCTGAGGAGTGAAATTGAATACTGTGGTGACTATCGGTGTGATTGTCTTCCCGTCGGCAATATGGTGACTCCGGTAAGTAACACACCAGGCTCCCTGCCTTTTGCTCTCCCTGGGATAGAAGTCCATATATAGCACACCAATATGGGAACCGTCAGCATCCTTAACCTCAAAAGCATGGGCATCCGGATGAGGTAAAGGAACATTATCAAGTGCAGTGAATGTTATTCCGAAAAGCCTGTTGGCAAGTGTAAAAACACCATCACGCACATTCTCCATTTTGAAGTAAGGTCTCAGCTCTTCATCATTGAGATCATATTTCTGCTTTCTGAGCTTCTCGGCATAATACCACCAGTCGGAAGGTTCAAGGTTGAAATTGCCTCCCTCCTTTTCGATGATCTTCTGCATCTCTTTTACTTCATTTTTTGCTACCGGCACAGCTTTTTCCCAGAGGTTGTTCAGCAGGCCGAATACATTTTCAGGCACTTTTGCCATCCTGGGTTCAAGAACGGTATGAGAATGTGTCTTATAACCAAGCAGTTTTGCCCTTTCAGCCCTGAGCTTGACTATATCTGACATGAGCTGATTATTATCAGATTCGTTGCCGTTGTTACCCCGGTTTATATATGCATTGTAGATGGTTCTCCTGAGGTCACGGTCAGGGGAGTATGTCATGAACGGGAATATGCTCGGGCGCTGGGTGGTGAAAGCCCATTTGCCTTCAATACCTGATGCTTCTGCAGCGTCAGCAGCTACTGCTATAACTGATTCAGGCAATCCTGCAAGATCTTTTTCATCAACAAGAAGCTTGTAATTGTTTGTCTCATCCAGGACATTCTGGCTGTATTTTACTGTCAGCACCGATAGCTCCTGATTTATCTTCCTGAGCGCATCCTGATCCTCCTTGCTGAGATTGGCCCCGTTCCTAACAAATTCCCTGTAAAGGTTTTCAAGTATATACTGCTGTTCAGGGTTCAGGTTGAATTTTGCCTGATTTTCATAAACAGATTTTACCCTGCTGAATAGTTCAGGATTAAGCCTTATCTCATCATTGAAGGCTGCCAGTTTCGGAGATATATCCACTTCAATCGCCTGAAGCGAATCATTTGTATTTGAATTGGACTGGGCATAAAAAACCAGCGATACTGTACTGAGCAGTTCTCCTCCTTTATCGAGAGCTTCAATTGTATTCTCAAATGTGGGATCCTCCCTGTTGTCAATTAATTGCTGCAGCTCTTTTCGCGCATCTGCCATCCCCTTTTCGTAGGCTGGCATATAATGCCTTGCCATTATCTTTTCAAAAGGCGGGATGTTGAACGGAGTATCGAACTCGCTGAAGAAAGGGTTGGTTTTGTCAACCGGCTCTTCATTTTTGCATGATTGTAATGCCATTGCAATTAAAGCTGTGATAATGAATAACTTATAGATATTTTTCACGGTGATGGGTTTTGGTTGGGTAATGAAGATCTGAATTTTGCGCTAAGGTAGGATTTTCTTTAAAATTCTTTTCTGATAATTATTTTTTAAGTAAATTAGTGCGTGCTAATTTTTAAAGGAATAAATATTTATCAAAATGAAAAGTCCGCTGTCTTTTACCAGACTGGCTACGGCCATTTTTTTATTTTCTGCATCACCTTATCTGTCGGCCCAGACCGCAGTTTTTTCAGAAGATTTTGCAGGCTTCAGTACCGGTACTCATTCCGGTCCGTCAACTTATGATCTGTCGGGATCGCTTGACACAAAGACCTCTGTTCCCGGATGGACAGGATATAAAGTTTATTCTGCAGGAGGCGAAATTAAGCTTGGTACCGCTGATGTTCCCGGATGGATTGAAACCCCGGAGATAAGCTTTGCGGGGCATGAGGGAGACCTGTTCGTAAAGTTCGATGTTGCAAGGTGGCCTGATGATGCATCAGTTGTCAGAGTACTGCTTAACGGATCGCAGATCGGAGATGATATTGCTCCGGCAGTTGATTTTCAGGAAATCGGGATCCCTGTTACAGATGGAATCACGTCAGGGAAGGTGCGATTTGAATCCCTGGCAAAAAGGTTTTACCTTGATAATATCAGGGTTGTTGCTCAATACCCGACAGGAACTAAAGTTGCAGCACCGGAAAAGGTCAAAATCAGGATATATCCGAATCCTGCAGCCGATGTTGTTGTAATAGACAATATATTATTATATGACAGACTTGAAGTTCACACCATATCGGGAAGGCTGATTGAATCTGTGGAACTGTGTGATAATATGAGTATTGAATATTCAATGTCAGGATATGATCAGGGTTTATACTTATTCAGATTCCTTTCGCAGAGTACTGTTTTTACGGTAAAAGTGGCCAAATATTAAGAAATTTGACCAATTTTGCAGGCTGTCCGCCTTCGTCCCGGGTACCCGGCACTTCGGCGGATGAAAGGAGAGATGGCAGAGTGGTCGAATGCGGCGGTCTCGAAAACCGTTGTCCTGCTTACGCGGGACCGGGGGTTCGAATCCCCCTTTCTCCGCAAAGTTTCAATGAACCCCGCCGAAAGGAGGGGTATTTATTTTACCGAAGCTCCGTCAAAAGCTTGCTTTTGAAAGGAGATGAGGTAAAATAAATAACACCCGAAGGGTTCATTGAAACTTTGCCGGCGGTTGCCGGTGGTTATTCAAATTATGCCCTTTCAGGGCTTATTGCATTGAGGTTTTGCAGGTCCTTCCCAGAGTATCGCGAGCGAAGCGAGCAATCCCTGAAGGTCACACGTACCCACCACGTGTATTCCTTCACAATAAAGGTGACAGATTACATTTTCTTAATAAAGTTTTAATTCTATTTGCATTTTTATATATGAGCCCCCTTCCCAGCCTTCCCCCAAGGGAGCAGGAGCAACCCAATCCTTTCCCCCTTGGGGGAAATTAGAAAGGGGGTTGTTTCCATAAAAAACTGTTACTCTTATTCTGAAGTATTACACCCCATCCAGAGCCTCTTTTTTCAACATTTTATCAGAGCGGCACCTTAGTTTAGAATAGCTTGCTATCTTAGTAAATTAATGTAACAAATAATCTAAAGCTATGGGACTCAGGGGCCGGCTTATCATCATGAACTTCCTCCAGTTCTTTATCTGGGGATCGTGGCTTCTAACCATCGGGGCATACTGGTTTCAGAACAAAAACTGGTCAGGAACCGATTTCGGAGCTATCTTTTCAACAATGGGACTGGCTTCACTTTTCATGCCGGCCATTGCCGGGATCATTGCCGACAGATGGGTCAACGCCGAGAGGCTGTATGGCATCTTTCACATTGCAGGTGCCGTCCTGCTCACTCTAATTCCGTCTATCAATAATCCTGATACCTTTTTCTGGGTTCTGCTGCTTACGATGATGTTCTACATGCCCACCCTGGCCCTGGCTATCACGGTGGCATACAGCTCTATGAAAAACAGCGGCATGGATATCATAAAGGATTACCCGCCGGTGAGGGTCTGGGGAACGATTGGCTTTATTGTGGCGCTGTGGGTGGTAAGCCTGCTGGGCTTTGAAACCTCACCCCTGCAGTTCTATGTTGCGGCTGCCGCCTCTCTCCTGCTTGGTCTCTATGCCTTTACCCTCCCAAAGTGTCCGCCACTGGGAAGGGGACACAAGAAGAAACTGGCAGAAGAGCTGGGTCTCAATGCTTTCAGGCTTTTTAAAAGTTCCAGGATGGCCATTTTCTTCATCTTCGCCATGCTGCTGGGTGCAGCTCTGCAGCTGACAAACGCCTACGGCGACACCTTTCTGCACGATTTCTCCGTCATACCGGAATATAAAGAGCTTCTTGCGGTGAGGTATCCCGCAATTATAATGTCAGTCTCCCAGATCTCCGAAACCCTCTTTATCCTTACCATTCCCTTTTTCCTTAAAAAGTTCGGGATAAAGAAAGTGATGCTGATGAGCATGGTGGCATGGGTCCTGCGTTTCGGCCTGTTCGGATTCGGGAACCCTGCCGATGGGCTCTGGATGATCATCCTCTCATGCATTATCTACGGTATGGCCTTTGATTTCTTCAACATCTCGGGTTCCCTCTTTGTTGAGACGCAGTCTACTCCTGACATACGTGCAAGCGGCCAGGGTCTGTTCATGATGATGACTAATGGCTTCGGTGCTTTCCTTGGCAGCAGGATAAGCGGGATCGTGATTGACAATTTCTTTACCCTGGGAAACGGGGCATTCGACTGGAAGGGGATCTGGTTCTCCTTTGCAGGTTATGCCCTTGTGGTGGTGATCCTCTTCGCCATACTCTTCAGGCATAAGCATGTTCAGGAGGAAACAGCTATCTGACCGTGTTCAGGGAGCGCCCTGAAGATTATCTTGGCATCGGAACGGGGTATCCTGAGTTTTATGAATGGGTGATATTCCGGTATACGGAAAGTAACTATCCTGGCAAACCTGGCTGCCTCATAACGGATCCGGTGCCTGAGGTCGAACAGGAAAAGGCGCATACCGTCACCGGGTTTGAGTTTCTCTTCCTGGTAAACAAACAACAGGGTACCGTTGTCCATTTCCATGATATAATTGACAGGTTCATAATCGGCAGTATCCGGTATTATGTCAGGCTCAAATTCAGAAGTATCCCTGGGCGCCAGTTTTATCATCAGCGGCTCTTTTTCAATTGATGCAAAGTTGCGGTTTACTGTCAGCGGTACCGAAAGCATCGACAGGATGACATAATTATTCCCACTCCTCAGAATCCTGCTGACAGCAAACCTGCCAACTTCAGCCTGATGGACCGAAACTCCGTTGATTTCAAGGTTTACTGTGCTATCCTGCAGGTTTATGGTAAGACATATTGAATCGCTCTCAGCAAGTGTCACCCGCGATTGCAGGAACGATTTTTCCTTCAACAGGGCCAGATATGAGGAGTCAGTTATTATTCTTTCGTCAACGGGGTTTTTCTCATCGGCGGCAAAGCCGTAACTTTCCTGAAGTTCCTTAAATTTCCTTCCCGGAGCCACAATTGTCATAATGGAATAGTACAACAGGAAGCATCCGGCTATGAATACCCATGCCAGTATCCGCGGGTTCCTGTCAAATGACACATATTGTTTCTCAGTATTTGTTTCCATTGACTGCGCGATCAGAATATGTATACTTTAGATCCGATGCTCAGGGTGTTGAAGATCGCCTCAAGGTCCTCGTCGTTCAGCCTCACGCAGCCGTGTGTCACGGGCATGCCCAGAAAACGCTTGTATATGGTGCCGTGGATCAGGTACCCGTCACCGAGTGCGAGGGCATATTCGCCAAGAACCCCGTACTCGTATCTTGAATAATGGTCCACGGACGGTATCGGCAATCCTTCTTCAACAAAAGCCCAGTCAGGCCTGCGCCATGTGGGATTTATGGTTTTGCCCTGTATCCAGAATCTTCCCTTGGGAGTCTTGAAGATCCAGCTCCTGCCCTCTTCCGTCTTCAAGAGCTTATAGCTGCCAGTGCTGCAGTGCCCCGTCCTCACAAGCTTCTTGTTCCTGTAGAGGTAGAACAGGTTATCGGTTGTATTGATAACAAGATATGATTGTCCTGAAGTATAGCTGTTATATTTTCTTGAAAGCCTCTGAACATCCCTTTTAAGCTGTGCTATCTGTTTCTTATAACCTGCTTCTTTCTTCAGGGAGTCAATATTTGTCACAGGTGTCTTAACAACTGCGGGGATCTCTGATATCGCCGGAACTGCATAAACGAAGAATACAAATATCGAAAGGATGATGGCTGCAATCAGCAGTACTTTCAGTCCGGTATGAAGTAACTTTCTCAGCTTTTCGCCTCCCGCATCCTGGCCGGGGGCGGAAATTTCGGGCACTTCATGCTGTTCTGAGCCGTTCTCCTGGATGATTGTCTCCTCCATGCCGTTATCTTTTAAGCGCCTGTTTGAGGCTGTACATTGATCCGACAATAGTAACCGGGGTTCCAATACCAATATATTTAAAAATACTATCCATCTCCCTGTCTTTCAGGGCTATGCAGCCTGCTGTCCAGTCTGCTCCCCTGCCTCCGCTGCCATGTATCTCTATCATATCGCCTATTTTAGCAGATGGTGACAGGCTTCCGCTTTCAATGGCCTCCCTGAATTTTATTGTGTCTTCCTCATTAGGATAATCGAGCATAAGCGCCTTGTAATAGGTTGTGCTGTCGCCTTCAAGTTTTTTGGTGATCTTATACATACCCTCGGGTGTTGCCTTGTCGCCCCGGCGCCTTTTATCACCCACCCAGTTCTTACCAAGTTCAGCTGTGAATTCCGTAATTTTTTCTCCGTCAAGATAAACAAAAAACTTACGCGAGAACTTATCCACGATTATCGAATAATCATGATTTTGCCTTGAAATGGCTATGGTGCTGTCGACCCATATCCTCCACTGAGGAAATGATCTGAAATAGCTTTTAAGATGTGTATCTGCATACTCATAAGACGACTCCAGAAGGGTTCTTGATTCGGATATTTTCCTTTCAGCTTCAAGGAAATGACCGCCTTTATAGGCTATCTCCGACTCCTTCAGCAGCATTTTCCCCATGGAGATCCTGTTGCGCACCTCGGTTGAAAGAGGGTATGCAGGGAAGGCCCTGTTTATCTCAGCCATCAGGATATTGAGTTCCTTCAGCTCCCTTTCGAGGACTACACTTAAATTTGAAGTGCTGTTCAGGGATATTGATGAAGCCTCAATGGCTCTCTGCTCCGACAGTGCTGCAAGGGCTGTCACCTTGCTGTAATCCCTCCTGTAAATGAAAATTGTGTTGGCACGTCTCCATTCAGCCATGGCTGAATCGTAAGCTGCCATAGCTTCCATATAGAGATCTGGCGCATACATTCCGGCGCCGTTCTTCCTTGCCAGTGAAACTGCTTCGCGGGCATCTTTCATTTCTGCCGAGGGAGGATCCGGGACAGGATAAAAGATGATCAGTACCAGCAGGGTAAGCAGAACCGCTATTGCTGATATTATAAGAATATGCCACCAGGGTTTTCCCATAAATATTTTAGCCCGGCTAAAAAAAACCCCGGGGGAAACCCGGGGATTTTTTAGTTCTATTGACCAGCAGACAAATTAGAACCTGATTCTTGCTTTTGTTAAAGCTTCCTTGATCTCAGCGTTCAGTCCGTCAGCTTTTTCTTTTGCAGCTTTAATTTTGTTCAGTGCATCCATGAAAGCACCATTGTCATATGCGCCCTGAGCTTCAGCAACTGCTGAATCAACATTTGCAAGGTCAGCCTTGATCTGTTCAATAACAGCTGCACCTTCTTTTCCTTTCGGGAGCTTCATCACAAGCTTGCCATTCTCTGTAACGACGTTTTTGATGTCGTTGAGGAGAGTTTCAGCTTCTTTCTTAACTTCTTCCTTCTTGGCGGCAACGTTTGCAGCTACCTGGTTTGCAAGAGCTGTAACAGCAGCCAGTTTTTCTTTCTCAGCTGTCATGCCTTTGAATAATTTTCCTTCTTTTGCTTCAATGGCAGCCATAACTGCGTTCAATGAATCCTGGACTGCTGCAAATTCAGCAGGCAGATAAACATTAGCTTCAGCAGCCTTAGCAGCTTCGATAGCAGCATTGGTTGCATCAATTTCAACCTGCGGTTTTTTTCCGCAACCGGAAAGAACAGCTACCATTGCGATAACTGCCATCCCCATTAAAATTCTACTTTTCATTTCTTGGTTTTTAATTACTTTGTTTTTAAAACTTCCGATTTTATTTGATTCCAATCGTTTTAGTTTAAAAATTTCGGTGCGAAGATACTAATATTTAAGAACATAACAAAAAAAAGATCAACAATATTTCAACAATAAAAGTTCGTGGCTTCCTGCCGGTTCATTAATGATGATGCCTGCCGTGATATTTCCCAGTTCCTGATTGTCATGTATCTTTTATATCAACCTCACGTATAAGATACTCTGTCAGGTTAATATCCCGGGCAATGTTCATTTTACGGCGCAGACGGTATCTGCTTATCTCAACGGCGCGGGGTGAGATATTCAGAAGCTTGGCAATTTCCTTTGTAGTGAAGTTCATCCGGAGGTATGAGCAAAGCCGTAGATCATTTGGTGTAAGCTGGGGGTACTTCTCCAGCAGTTTTTTGAAGAATCCCTGCTGGGTCAGTTTCAGGGTATTCATTGCATTCTTCCATTCTTCAGTCTGAGAATTGAGGCCATTATTGATTATTCTCTCCATCTGGTTTACGAATTTCTGAGGGAATTTTGATGATTGCTCCTTCAGCAATATGATCTGGCTCTGCAGTTCAGTCATTATTTCATTCTTCTCAATCAGGTACCTCATGGTAAGCATGAGCTCATAGTTTTTTGAACTTAATTCATTTTCGAGCCTGTTCTTGCCGACTTCATATTCAATGAGCCGTCTGTGGCGGTTTAGCTCAATCCGGAAGATTCTGACACCTGCAAAAATGAGTCCTGCAAGAATCACACTATAAATAATGAAAGCCGTGGCGCTCATAAAACCAGGCCTTTTCACAGTAAATTCAACCTCGGTAATCTTGTCACCCGCTTCTAGCTTTACCTGAATATGGTAATGTCCATACCTGAGATTTAAGAATGAGAAATTATCCTGGATCGTCCGGTACCATTGATCACCCAGTTCCGGCATCCGGTAAAGATAATCCTGTCCCTCCCTGTCAAATCCGGAAGGCCTTGCAATGAAGACAGTAAGATTATTTTCCTTGTTTGGAACCGTGTTGTTTTCAGTCAGATGAGTTATTATTCTGCCTGTTGACTTGCCGCTGAAAACAAGCCGGTCGATAATTACTATCTGAGGTTCATCAGCTTTCCCAAGAAGATTTATATCAAATGTGGTAAATGCCTCGCGGGTCGGGATCAGGAGTGTCTCATCATCAAGAACCATAACCTGTTGCTCTCTGCCAGGTAATTCAGCATACTTATGAAAGAACTCAAGCACCCTGGCGGCTTCGAGCTCTCTGTTAATCTCAAAAAGTGCTATGCTGTTCCCCAGAATGAACCAGTAACTGTTTTTTTTATAAGGAATTATCTGTGTTGCTTTAACATATTCTCCAAGCCCTGCTTCCAGTGACCTTAAAGGGAAAAATGTTTTTTCCCCGTAATCAAATGCAAAGATATTATCGGATGTCATGAAAACAACCTGATTGTTGATTCTTGACATTGTGACTTTATTGGATGTATCTGCTATTGAGCTGAAATACATTGTACTGACTATTGAATCCGTAGCTTCGTTAAGTTCAAGCTTGTAAATCCCCTTATGAGGATGCGCTGCCCATACAAAGCCCAGGTAATCAATTTCTACCGATCTGGTAGGTTCAATGAAATCCTTTATTCTGTTCCTGTAAATCCATCTTCCGTCATCATCCTTGCTGAATGAGATGATCCCTGTATAAGTTCCTTCAAGCAGAAGATCGTTGTACTGCTTGATCGACCATCCTCCTGTGACATCTGATATCCATTTTATATTCCCGTTATCATCGACGAGAAAAGTTCCGTCATTGTGACCACACAGAATCTGGTCATCAAATTGTTCCAGGGTCCAGACTTGTCCCTGAGTATTCTGTATCATCCTGAGGTTCATGAAATTGTAATCACCTTTCTTGCTCACTATATCTGCAACGAATAAACCGTGGTTAGTCCCAAGGTAGAGCTTGTCAAGGTTTCTTATGGCGGCATATATTGTGCCCAGGGTGCCTGAGAAATTTGCATATTGGGTGACCGGAGAGGTCACATTTATGAAATTTGCCCCTTCATCAAGTCCAATCCACAATCCGTCATCCTTATCCCTGTAAAGCGAAAGCACGGTGCTATTATTCAAACCGTTTGAATAATCATATGTCTTTTGAATATCGCCCTTTTCATCACAGAACACAATTCCTTTCAGTATTGTGCCAAAGACGAAAACTGAATCATTGATTGCTAATCCCGCATTACATGTCTCCTCTTTTAGAAAATCTGATATTTCGCTCCGGAAAGGAAAAAAATTCACCCCATCGAAAAGAAAAATCCCATCATTTGAAGTACAAATCCAATATTGTCCGGGATTCTGATCAATAACTGCATGAACCTTTAATGATGCAAAAACCTCACTACCCTCTATAAAGTCAAAATCAGAGCCGTCAAACCAGTATAGTCCTATCCCAATTGCCTG
Source organism: Bacteroidales bacterium (assembly GCA_041303415.1). Taxonomy (GTDB): domain Bacteria; phylum Bacteroidota; class Bacteroidia; order Bacteroidales; family VadinHA17; genus LD21. The sequence continues at coordinate 47,814 of JBFYPG010000172.1, read as the reverse complement.
GACTATGAACTTCTCCCCTGCCTTAAACTGAAAGAGCATAATTGCAGGACTAACGATTTTTTCTACTCCTGAAAAATCGTATTTGTAAATTGTTGTAAATGACTGGAAAAAGATATTCCCCTTATAATCAAAGATATTCCATATCTCATCATTCTTGCTGATATTCAGGTTCCTTGTAAGGGATTTGTAAGCGAGACTTCCGGTTTCATTTTCTTCCCAGTAACCAAAATCTTCAAACGAACCGGTGAATATTATTCCCTGGTCATTAATATAAACCGATCTTATACCCTGATTGAATGGCATCCGGAATACTCTTGAGTTTATTCCGTTGTATTCCACCAGGCCTGCTGAATTGGCAAAATAGATATATCCGGTCCGCGGGTTCTGGCATATTTCCCAGTTCTGGTTATCAACAGGAATATGATTTGAAAGAAAAGCCCGGATCTCGTTGTTCTCAGAAGGTTCTTGTCCGCATAGAAAAAGTGACGTCCCTATTAACAGTGGAATGAACAAAAAGGATTTAGGAAAATTCCCGATCCGGCATTTTAGCATAAAACAGGAGAATTTTTCGTTGCTTCAAAATAATCTCATTTGTAAAATTATTAAAAAGTAACGTAATGACAATATCCTTCTGCCACACTTAATTAACAGTAAAACTCACATGCTTCTCAACCGATGAATCAGTGCCTATAAAAAGGTGAAATTCACCAGGATCAGTTCTGAAGCTCATATCCTGGTGGTAATATGACAGATCTGCGGGTTGTAATTCGAATGTCACATGGGCTGTTTCACCTCTCCGTATCATCACCTTTTTGAATCCTTTCAGTTCCTTTACAGGCCTGGTAACATCACCGACAAGATCCCTGATATAGAGCTGTACTATCTCTTCCCCATCCCTGTCACCGGTATTTGTGATATTCACTGAAGCAACAATCATCTCATTTTCATTGAAAGAGCTCTTATTAAGTGATATATCTGAATAGCTGAATGTTGTATAGCTGAGTCCATAACCGAAAGGATAAAGAGGCGTATTAGGGCTATCGAGATAATTGGATTTGAATTTTTCATACGGATTCCCCGGATTTATTGGCCTTCCTGTATTCTTTGAATTGTAAAATACCGGTATCTGACCAACATTCAGAGGGAATGTCATGGTGATCTTTCCCGAAGGATTAACATCGCCAAAAAGCACATCAGCAACACCATTACCCGCTTCTGTCCCCCCGAACCATGCTTCGATTAATGCAGGTGACATTTTATCGAGTTCAGGTATCGCCAGCGGCCTGCCATTGAAGAGCACCACTGCTACAGGTTTTCCTGTTCTGATAACTGCCTCAGCCAGTTGCAGCTGCACACCCGGGAGACCAATATTTGTTCTGCTGGCCGCCTCTCCGCTCATCATAAAGCTCTCGCCAAGTGCCAGTATCACGAAATCAGCCTTTTTTGCTGCTGATACTGCCTGGTTTATTCCGCTCAGGTCGGCATCATTTATATTACAGCCTTTTACTGTTAATAAATTAACACTGCTCCCAGTCTTGTTCTTTATCCCTTCAAGAAGCGTAACAGCTTTATCAGACTGACCGGCACCAAACCAGAATCCGAGCATATCCATCTTTGAATCCGCAAGGGGACCGATAACTGCAATCGTTTTCGCCGACTCCGGAACCGGCAGGGTTTTGTTATCGTTTTTAAGAAGAACGCATGATTTTGCAACAAATTCCCTGGCAAAAGCCCGGTGCTCAGGCGTCATTATTTCGTTTGCCTCTCTCTCCTTACTGCAGTATCTGTACGGATCGTCAAATAAACCAAGCCTGTACTTGGCCACCAGGACCCTTCTGACAGCATTGTCCAGTGTTTCTTCGGTTACTCTTCCCGACTTTACAAGAGCGGTAAGTTCCGTCAGGAATGCGCTTCCCTGCATATCCATATCCACACCGGCATTTATTGACAGCTCGGAAGCATGGGCAAGATCAGAGGCAACTCCATGAGGTATAAGCTCGTTCAGGGAACTGTAGTCTGTTACAATAAATCCATCAAATTTCCAGTCATCGCGCAAAAGATCAGTGAGCAGCCACCTGTTTGAGGTGGAGGGCACACCTGCAATTTCGTTGAATGATGTCATTATGCTTCCCGCGCCGGCATCCACTGCTGCCTTATACGGAGGCAGGTACCATTCATAAAGCGATCTTTCCGACATGTCCACAACATGATAATCCCTTCCCCCCTGCGGTGCTCCATAGGCTGCAAAATGCTTGACGCATGCCATAACAGTATTGTTGTCAGCCAGTGAATTCCCCTGCAAGCCATTAACCCGGGCAGCAGAGATCAGTGAGCCCAGCCATGTATCCTCACCGGCTCCCTCCATCACCCTGCCCCATCTGGGGTCACGGGCTATATCGACCATTGGCGCATAAACCCAGTTGAGCCCTTCAGCTGAAGCCTCTATCGCGGCAATTCTCTCCGATCTTTCTATCATCGCGAGATCCCACGATGCTGACTGCCCCAGGTTTATCGGGAATATCGTCCGGTGCCCGTGGATGACATCAAATCCAAAAATAAGAGGTATATGAAGACGTGTTTCATCAACAGCGATCTTCTGAAGCTTCATAACGAAATCAACTGTATAGGCATTGAAAACGGCTCCGACCTTGCCTTGCTTTATAAGGTCAACATAATCATCCCTCATTGAGGGGCCGGTTTGCGACATATCGCTGGTAAATAACGATACCTGACCAATTTTTTCATCAAGGGTCATCAGTCTGATTATAGAGTCAGCTTTCTTTTCATAAACTGAGGTTGCATCTCCGGAATTTGTCTTGCATCTGGTCGCAAAAACAAATACTATCAGAAGGATCAATCCGAATAATAGTCTGTTCTTCATTTGTTTATTGTTTAATTATAGAACTTCTTTCTCCAACGCCATTTTCATTAATCGCTTCAATTGCATAATAATATATTTTCTCCCTGTCCATGGTTTTAAGCCAGTATTCATTGGCGTTGTAAACCATAATGCAGTTATAAAGTTTGTCAGGGTGGGTACCTAAATATATATTGTATGCATAAGCGTTATCCACCCGGTTCCATTTTATCCACGCGTTCCTTTTATCCTTTTCCGTCCGCAAGACAATAAAGGCAGTCACTGCTCCCGGCTTCTCCCCGGAACTTTTTCCGAATACCCTCAATCCGCTGATGGCAAATTTTCCGGTTGGCATATTAATATTTATCATTTTCAGAAAACGTGTCTGAACAGGTGCCGGCAGTTCAATATAGTCATGAGGAACATCACTGGTATTCTTGCTTTTGTCAACGATAACATTCCACTTCCTGCCATCTTCTGATTCAAGTATCCTGTACTGGTGATACACCCCCTCAGGTTTTCCAAGGAATTCAGCATCCTGGTCAGCATAATTAACCTGGATAGCCCTGACTTCCGATACTGACCCCAGGTCGGTCTGTATCCATTCGCCGGAAGCTCCTGATTGTGCACTCCAGTATGTTTTGATATCCTCATCCACTGCAAAATTTGCATAATATGTTCCAAGCGTTGATGAAACCTGAACCGGCTTGTTGTAGTTGAGCAGCATCCAACCGGTGAAGCGGCTCTTTAGATGATCAGCCGGTCCATCGGGAAGATATGAAGGATAATCTCCGAACGCCTGGTCGCAGTACATGACGCCATCCCTGTCAAAACCGGCAGGCCAGATGCCGATCCTTCTTTCGAAGTTATTCTTTACCGATATGGCAATTGTCGCTATGTGCCAGTAATTGGCCCATTTATCTTTATATGTGGCACCATGGCCGGCGCCCCTGGCAAAACCTCCGGGCTTATAGCTGAAAGGCATCGACTGCGGAGTGAAATAGCCTAATGGATCATCACCGACCACTACGCCGTCGGCATAACCGCTGAATTCAGTTCCCGGGGCACCATACTGCAGGTAATACTTCCCGTCATGCTTTGTCATCCATGCACCTTCAATAAACGGATCAAGGAATGTATCATCATAATACTCCCCGAATCTTTGCCATCCGTACCGCCATGATTCAAGGAAATAGATTTCCCTGCGTGTACCTGCCGGCTGCATGGTCTTCCTGTTCAGCTCAATGCCGTAAACCGGGTATTTATTACTGCTTCCGTTATACATATAAAGCTTTCCGTTATCATCAGTAAAGAAGGCCGGGTCCCAGCCTCCGATGTCAAAAGAGTCCACCAGCGGCTTCCATATGTTGTTCTTCGGATCAGTGCTCATCCAGATTGAAAATGTCCTGGTATAAGTTGAGCCGAACACAAGCATGGTATCACCAATAATACCCACTGCCGGAGCGCAAAGCTCATCATAGCTGTCGTTCCAGGGACGAAGGAACCTTTTCGAGATATAATTCCAGTTCAGCATGTCGCTGCTCCACCAGTATCCCCACTGGTTGGTTGAAAATAAATAATAGTCACCCTTATAATTAACAATAACAGGATCAGCAGTTGCCCTATGCTTACCTGATGCAGTGTAATCCGGAATAGGCGTATAACCATAATCAATATTTACCGGATTGCAATAGGTTTTCTGATTCTGCCCGAAAGAAATTAATGAGGTCAGCAATAAACCTGTAATTAGAAATATTTTCATATTCAAAATTTAAAATTGAGTCTGCTCCGAAAAGTTTTTTATGCCACCAAGGCTCCAAGGCACAAAGTTGCACCAAGAATAAGTCATTGAAAGATAAACTCTTGGTGAACCTTGGTGTCTTTGTGTCTTGGTGGCCATTTTTTTTGTTTTATCGGAGTGGACTCAAAATTCAAAATTTCAGATTAAAAATCAAAACCGAGGTTTCTGAGGCCATTTTGAATTTCAGGGTTTTTCATGAACAGATTCCATAGCAGACCTGTTCTGTAATTCTCAATCATAACAATCGCCGGTCCCTGGTCTATGGCCAGGTATTTCTGCGGATACCAGTCATGCTGTTCGCTGAATGCATCGTAAAATCCGTATTTCCCCCATATTTTGTCACCCAGATTGAAATAGAAATGTCTTATCGCATTCATTGACTGATCAGGTGTATAAGATATTGAAGAGATAGCGGCTGTCGGCGATATAACACCAAGGTCATTATTCTCCCCGGGGGCATGGGCTGAATATCCGTTTACTGAATAGCTTGCTGTAAGCCCCCAGCAATCTTCACTGTAACCTTTGAAGTTCTTCGTATTCTGAAAGCACCATCTCCAGTTTATGAGTGAATGGTTTACATTCTGCTGCCAGTAATCAGCATATTTGTCTTTAAGCCTCCTGGGATCGAGTCCAAGATATGAATAATGCGACCAGAACAATGGCCCTCCGTATTCTTCTGCTCCGTTATGGCTGAGAGTAAGGGAATACCCGTATTTTTCTCTTGAAGTTTTTATGCCTCCGCTTCTTGCCCATCCCTTATGATAAGCTTCACCAGGCACCGGGTATGTCGGGGATGAAGCCGCAAGGATATACATAATCAGGCACTCATTATAACCTCTTACGGCAAAATTCATTTCCCATTCATAATCAGGAGACCAGTGCCAGTAAATTACATCTTCTCCTCCCTTTGTGAACCAGTTCCATTCCACTTCCCTCCAGAGTTTATCGATTTCATCTGCGAGCTTTCTTTCTGTTTCATTTCCATCGATAAAATACTGTTTTACAGCCAGTAGTCCCTGTACCAGGTACGCTGTCTCGACCAGATCGGCGCCATTGTCTTTATTTGAGAATGGTTTTACTCTGCCGGTCTCTCCATTTATCCAGTGAGACCAGGCTCCATGAAAACGATCAGCTTTATCCAGAAAATTAACTATTTTCTGAAACCTTGCCAGGCCCTCTTCCCTTGTAATAAAACCTCTTTCAATACCAGCCAGAATTGCCATTACTCCGAATCCTGATCCCCCGGAAGTAACAATATTAAAATCATTCTCAGGATATATCCCATCCACATGAAATCTTTCCCTGGCCATGCCTGAGACTGGTTCAGCGCCATCCCAGAAATACCGGAAAGTATGGTATTGAACAAGTGTCAGAAGGGAATCATCACTGATCAGAAGGGAATCAGTATCAGGGCAGTCGTTATCTTCTTTATTACCTGAACTGTTCAGACAGCCAACATTAAGTAAAAGGAATAAAAAAGTGGCAAAGCAGATCGTTTTCATGTGTTCAGTTATAGCTAAAACCTAATTTGGTTAATCCAGCCTGTACTTCAGGGCAGCTCATGAACAGATCCCAGATAAGTCCTGTGCGGTAATTTTCGATCATCACCACCATAGGGCCCTGGTCAATGGAAATATAGGAAGTTCCCCACCAACCGGCGGTGACATTAAATGCATCGTAGAATCCGTAAGGACCCCAGAGCCTGTCCCCGAGCATATAGTAAAAGTGCCTGATGGCTTTCATAGATTGTTCAGGAGCATATGGTAAGGATGTAACAGCAGCAGTAGGGCTTATCACTCCCAGGTCATTTGTGGGAGAATGGGCGCTATATCCCGATTGGTTATCACTGGCAGTAAGTCCCCAGCAGTCAGCACTGTAACCCGCGTAATTTAAGGGATTTGCCTCACAATACTTCCAGTTTATCATGGTATGGGCTACATTCTGGTCCCAGTAATTAACATAGATATCTTCCAGGTTCCTTGGATCAAGTCCAAGAAATGAATAATGTGTGAAAAAGAGTGGCCCTCCATATCCCCCTCCAACAGGCAGAGTAATTCCATAATATGTATTCCCGTTCAGGATGGATCCGTCATCCATATATCCATATTTATATGTATCCCTGCTGATTGTATGTGTGGGAGATCCCGCACCCAGCACATAACAAATCAAAGTTTCATTATAACCTCTGAGCATCATATTCATCTGGAAGCCATAGTTGGGAGACCAGTGCCAGTAAAGGGCATTCAGTCCCTGGGTGAAGAAATCATATTCCACAGAGTGCCACAGAGCATTAATACGGGTTATCAGGGTCTCTTCGCCGGGGATATCCGGATCTAGGTATTGTCTGAAAGAGAGAAGTCCCTGTATCAGGAAGGAGGTCTCCACAAGGTCACCGCCATCATCTGCCTGGCTAAAGGGCACCGTTTTACCGGTTACTCCATTGAGCCAGTGAGGCCATGCACCATGATAACGATCGCAGGTTTCAAGGAAATCGAGCATTTTTTCCATCTGGACAAGTCCCTGCGCCCTGGAAATATATCCTCTATCCATCCCCACTATCAGCGCCATTACTCCAAAACCAGTACCGCCGGTAGTAACTACATCACCTGAAGTATTACGTTCCCGGGATAAACCGCAGGCGGGATGAGCGAAATCGTAGAAATACCTGAAGGTTTGATGCTGTATAAGTTCAAGCAGTTCTTCGTCTGCCAGCAGAGGAAATTTATAAGTAGAATCAAGGGCAGTATAGAAAGAATTTGTGAATCCATCAAAATTGAACCCATTTACTGCAGTCAGGTTACCTGAGATAGTCAAATAGTATCTTTTATAATAGTCCAGAGTTCCAAAGTTTGTCAGTGTCACTCTCTTATTACTTTCCGAGAGAGCCATGAGAGGGACACCGGGTCCTGAAAAACCAATAAACGATTTATAAGCGACTGGGTCCAGGGCTTCAGAGAAATCGATCGTAACAGTAATCGACGTACGACTTATATTCTTTGGCAACGCAGGCGGTTTAAACGATTGGTTATTCAGGGTAATGTTGCTGATTACCATCGTACCGTTAACTGTAGTAAAGGAATATGTTAATCCGGGGAAAGTCTCCTTGTTTATCCCCTTCAGGGAAGAAGTTATCTCCAGGGTATAATCAGTAAAGTGATCAAGGTTCTGACGCGGGATGAGAACTACCGTCCGGTTATCATCCATATATAATACATTGACAGCCACTTCTGTGGTGCTCTCTTTGATAAGCAGGATGCTCTTTCTGACGGTGGTGGTATCCAATATATTACTGAACTCGATCACGAGGTTTTTATCTACAGGTATTTCAGTGACAGCTTTCATAAGATCGAGGTATACGGTGCCAACCCTGGAACGTACAAGCTGAACAATGCCCGGAGGATTGTCTTCATCATTATCCTTCTTTTTACAATAAAAGAAAGTAAGAACAAAGACAACCAGCCAGGCTGCTTTAGAAATTTTCCTCATGTTTTAAAGAGAAATGAAAAAGGGAGGGCATAAGGAACTTCCTATGCCCTCTCTTATATCAACTCAAATATACAAATTATGGTTTCTCCGAGTTGTACATCAACATTATTTCATTTGCAGAAATGACTTTATGCCAGATTTTTATATCATCGAGCTGTCCTTTAAAATGGTTGGTAGCATCCGCATGAGAATAATCAGCCCAGTTGTCAGATATTGTTCTGTTGTTCCTGCCCTGGATGAAACCTAAAGCAAGGTTATCACCATTTGCAGCTCCATTATACTTAAGTCCTATTACACCTTTTTTTGCATCCGTTGTTGGCCATAGATTGAAGTCGAAACTCTTCATCTTATCTCCATTAAAATAGAGGGTGCCGACTTTGGTTGATCCATTATAGGTGTAAACAACATTAAGCCATTTATCTTTCAGAAGAGCGATCATCTCATTAGCAGTCAGGCTTCTGGCATAGGTCCATCCCTGCCAGCCAAGATCAGCCAGAGATGGGAACCACATATCTTCTGAAGCAGTTGTATGATCAGCCAATTCGTACCGGTATGCAAATTTTGAGCCGTCATATGATCCATATAGTTCATATTGGAAACCATACCATCCTGCACAACCCATTACAAAATGACCGGTTGTTTTACCGGTTGAGTTGGTTTTTACCCAGAAAGCAATCGAAAAGTTAGCAGTGTTCATTAAATCATCACCATTCGGGACTTCAATAATACTGGTTGTTCCATTGAAAGTCGCTGCCTTTCCTGCAGCTGTATTTCTTGAAGCAGTATAGGTTATATCTATGATATCTGCTGCTAAAGGATCGAATGAGCCGATTTGATCATTGGCATTATCTTCAAAAGTAAAATGAGCTATAGCCCCTGAGGGTGCAAAGGCTCCGGCGGTTGTAAAGTTCCTTTCCACTTCTGTAAGGGCCAAACCGTCTGTTGACTTTAGTCCTGTGCTGAAAGTGAGGTTATAAAGAGTTCCTGTGCCCAGATCAGAAGCCGGAGTAATTGTAATCACTTTAGCATCCACTGTGATGTCAATCGGTATAGATACATCATCATAATCCTGAATCAATGTAATATTGGCTTCAGTAGCGGTGGCCGGATCAATGTCTACGCTGAATGTTGCTGTAATCGTAGGACTTACCGGGATATCTGTTGCTGAAGTTGCGGCATTCAGGTCAACAGTTCCCGCAAGAAGGGTTACCAGAGCCGGAGGCTCGGGTTCTTCTTTCTTGCAACTATTGAATACTGCAGAGATCAATAAAGTTACAAGAAGAAAACTAAAAAGAAATTGTTTATTTTTCATAATTTAATCAAGGATTAGTTAAACAATATTTTAATTACCAATTTGGATTCTGGATTAATGTACCCTGTGAAATATCTATCTCGTTTTGCGGGATAGGCAATAGTTCATGCGTTCCTGTAACAAATCCCAGGGGACCAAGTAGTGATGGTGCTTTTCCAGTCCTTACCAGGTCCCAGAAACGGTGTCCTTCCATGGCGAGCTCATGTCTCCGTTCATTGAGGATAATATCCCGCAGGGCATCCTTATTCGTTTCAGTGATATCGGGAAGAATAGTGCTGTTGCCTTCTCTTGCCCTCTCTCTCACCAGGTTCAGGTAAATAAGCGCATCACCTGGTTTGTTATTCTCGTTTAACGCTTCTGCAGCCATAAGCAGCACGTCTGAATATCGGATCAACCGGCGGTTATGCCCCCATTGGGTAATTGTATTTGTTCCCGGATACCATACCTTCTGATTGTAGCATTCGACTTCAATCACATTGCCAGATTCATCTTTTGTTTCATCGGGGGTTGTCCCATCACCAAGGATTAATACACCATCCAATAATTCCCCAAGATCAATGATCGTGGCATCGAGACGAGGATCATCCTGTTCGAATGAATTGCGTAAATCTAGGGAAGGCCTGTTAAAACCCCAGCCCCTGTTTGGCGAACCTCTTACTCCCTGGGTATTTGCATACTGGTTACCACCTGATCCTTCCACTTCCAGGGCGCCTACTTCAAAGATCGATTCCATCCCATGTTCACCTGTTTTGCTATTAGCATCTGCAAACACGGCCTCAAGTTCATACTCATCTGAAATTATAACCTCGAGGGCATACTTTTCTGCATTGACGAAATCCCCCTGGAATAAAAATACTTTTGCCAACAGGGATCTGGCAGCGCCTTTGGTTACCCGGCTGATGTCATCAGATAACTGATCACTCTTTTCAATAAGGTTTTTGGTGGCATACTGTAAATCACTGATAATGAGATCATATATTTCCTCTTTTGTGGCCCGTGCCATTTTCAGAGGGGGGTTGAGGGATGTGATCAGGGGAACCCCGCCCCAGGCTCTTACCAGATCAAAATAAAACAGACCTCGCAAGAATCTTGCTTCAGCGACATAGCGGTTGCGCAATACAGTATCCATCCCGATCAACGGTACTTTTGTAATGACAACATTGGTGCGTTTTATTCCTTCGTATAATGTACTCCACCAGCGGTCAAGACCGTCCTGGGTGGGTGTATGGGTAAACTTATCATACGGACCCAATGTTGGAAGCTGGTCATTGGGATTACTTCCCTTATGCGAATCATCCGACATTATATCGAGAATAGGATAACCCCCTGAGTGATAAGCCCAATCGCGAACAGTTGAATAAACGGCATTGGTTGCCAGTAATGCATCTGATTGACTCTCAGGAAATTCCTCCTGTGTCAACTCTCCCTGTGGATCCTTCTCCAGAAAGTCTTCACATCCAAAAGTGAGAAGCAGGAATGGAATGAGAAGGATTGATATTTTTCCAATGGTTTTCATTTTGCTCAGAATGTCAGGTTAACACCAAATGAATAGGTCGATGTAATAGGGTAAATACCATAATCTATCCCGTTCGACAATACATCGTAACTTCCAATTTCAGGTGAATATCCGGTGAATTTCGTCAGGGTAACCAGATTTGAACCTTTAAGATACACCCGTAATTGTTGTATGAACGCTTTCTTTGAGAGGTAAGCAGGGATCGTATAGCCCAGAGTCATGTTCCTCAGTCTCAAAAATGAACCATCCTGAATAAACCGGTCAGATGGTGTGTAATTATATCCGCCAAACGATGGTTTTGGTTCTGTATAGCTTGTTCCCGGGCCGGTCCAACGATTAAAGACATGTTGTTCGAAATTATAAGGATCAGGTCTGACCACCTCCTTCCCGTTAAAGATCTTATTACCGGTCTGCCCCTGTAAATCAAAAGAAAAGTCAATACCCTTATATTCCACCTGGGCATTGAAGCCGAAAATTAACTTCGGTATAGGTGATCCGATATAAGTTCTGTCAAGCCCGTCTAAAGTACCGTCGTTGTTCACGTCAACAAACCTGAGATCCCCTGCTTCTGCCTGGGAAGAGTGAGGATAAGAGTCAAGTTCTTCCTGTGTCTGGAAAATGCCATCTGTTTTATATCCGTAAAAAGCCCCGATAGGCAAGCCAACGCGGCTTAGCGTAACAGGTCTTCCGTCGCCCAGGTATCCGCCTATAAGAAGAGAATCTATTCCGCTGTTACTTCCGATACTCAATACCTCATTATGAATGGTAGATCCAAGGATGCCTACTTTATAACTAAAATCGCCCCGGGTTTCTTTCCAGCTCATGTTAAACTCGAATCCTCTGTTCAATACCGAAGCAGCATTATAACGAACTTTTTGCCCCTGTCCGTTTCCCAGGTGTCCCGGGGTGGAAAGTTCAACAAGTATATCATCGGTCTTGCGGTTATAAAAATCAAATTCGCCCGTCAGCCTGGTATCAAAAAATCCGATCTCAGCTCCCACATCCGTTTGAGCTGTACTCTCCCACCTCAGGTCGGGATTACCGTTCTTGCCGTAGGTGGCAGCAGGCAAAGGAGCATCAGGGTTGCCCAATACTGCAAGCTGACCTGACTGAACCCTTGAATAACGGTCATAATAGGTGATCTTCTCATTACCTATAAGTCCCCAGCTGGCCCTCACTTTCAGATTCGAAATGAAAGGAATGGACTCCATAAACGATTCATTTCCAACATTCCATCCGACTGCAAATGAAGGGAAATTGGAAAACCTGTTTTCCCTTGCGAATTTTGAAGAACCGTCACGGCGGAAAGTAACTGTCAGTAAATATTTGCTGTTCAGGGTATAATTCGTCCTGAATAAATAAGAAATCATGGAATAGTACCGACCCGGATCCACCCCATTGTATATTGACTGGATCTTATTAACATTATTGGCAGGATCATAAACATATGCAGGATTGATATACCAGAAATCCATCCCGTCACGCAGTACGTTTTCCCCGGAAATTCCCATTGACTCAGAATTTGTTTCCTGCATGGTGTAGCCGGCAACAATATCTACTGCATGAATATCGCGGAAAGTATGGTTGAAAGTAAGTGTATTTTCCCAGAGCCATGTCAGATTTTCAGAATTCCCTTTAAAAATATCACTGAGAATATTTTGCTGCTGAGAAGCGGTTCCGTCAGGATTATAAACGGTATAAGCCGGAGTGAAGCTGTAAGATTTGTTATAGGAGGCATCAACTCCAAAGCTTGATTTCAGGGTAAATGACTTCAGGATAGTTGCCTCTGCAAAAATATTTCCTACACCCCTGATCCCCTTCCCGAAATTGTTCGAATAACTGAGATCAGCAATCGGATTTCCAACATTGTATACAACTGCATATGAATTATCTTCATAATATGGCTCAAGCAAAGGCTGTGCGCGATATACAGAATAGGTCACATTGGGTGCATTCTGCTGCTTGTAAGGTGCAAAAGTCAAATTATTGCCCAGCCTGAAGCCGGGAAATAAATTATAGGTATTGTTCAGCTTAAGGGTGAAACGATTGTAATTCGATTTATCAATGATCCCATCCTGCTGGAAAAATCCTATACCTACATAATACTGGGTAAGCCTGGTTGCCCCGGTAATGGAAAACTGGTGATTCTGAACAGGTGCGGTATGAAAAATCAGTTTCTGCCAGTCAGTGTCAGGAACAAGATCCACGTTATTATAGGATCCGGGTATGATCTCATTGGATATAATAGCGAACTCCCTTCCGTTTAAAAGGTCAATCTTCTTTGACAGGTTCTGGATTCCATATTCTGAGCTGAAATTGAAACTTGCCTTTTCCTGGCCAAGTGTTCCCGTTTTAGTGGTGATGATAATCACACCGTTTGCTCCCCTTGATCCGTAAATAGCTGTGGCTGAAGCATCCTTAAGCACTTCCATGGAGGCAATATCAGAGGTGTTAAGGAAGGAGATGTCATCCAAAATAACTCCGTCGACAACAAAAATCGGAGAAGAGTTATTAAAAGTGCCTACACCGCGTACTCTTATCGTAGCTCCCGCCCCGGGCGCCCCCGAGGTGCTGGTAACCTGAACACCGGTTACCTTGCCCTGAAGGCCCTGCTCGGGATTCAGGGAAGTGATTTTTGCCAGGTCCTCAGTTTTTACAGAGCTTATGGAACCAGTCAGGTCACTTTTCTTTACTTTTCCGTAACCGATGATAACAACCTCCTGAAGAATTGTCTCCGAAGTTGACAGCACAATGTCGATTGTGGTTCGTGCTCCAACTATGATACTCTGACTTACCATCCCCACCATCGAAAAAACTAATGAATCGGATGGATTTGCCAGAATACTGTATTTACCATCAATATCAGTGAAAGCGCCCCTGAGAGTATTTTTTACCTGTACCGATGCACCCGGCAGTGGCGCTTTAGCATCATCAGTAACTTTACCTCTGATATTCTGCTGTGCATTAACCTGCAATATGATCATCAGAAGAATAATTATCAGAAGAGATTTTTTCATCGGTATTTTAATTTTTCTTCAAGATATGTATGTTTAACAATCACAATCCGTTTTTGTTATCCATTTGGATTTCTCATCTCATTATAATAAAGTACCGGTAATACAACATTAATACATCATTACTTTCTATTATCCTGTATATCTGACTATTATGAAATTCCTTTTCCAAATCTGCTAAAACTCAATTTATGCATAAACACATTGAGTGATTAATCATAAATCCTTACCCGAACGGAAGCATAATTCATGCCGTCTTTTTATTATATTGCAGAAAATATGACTTTCCTGAAAAAGATATTGCCCCCTGATAACTGGAGGGTTCCTGTAATAATAATTACCGGCATTTTCACAGGACTTGCGGCATATCTGTTCTATATTTCAAAAGCCCACTCCTACCTCGGCGATAAGCCAGAAACTTGCGTGAACTGCCATATTATGGCACCTCAGTATGCCACCTGGAGTCACAGTTCACACAGGGAGAAAACTAACTGCAACGACTGCCATGTGCCGCATAACAACGTGATTAATAAATATTACTTCAAGGCCAAGGACGGCCTGCGCCATTCGGCAATATTCACCCTGCGCCTGGAGCCCCAGGTGATCTTCATAAAGGAAGCAGGGAAGGAAGAAGTTCATAAGAACTGTATCCGCTGCCATAGAGAGCTGCTTACCGACAGCAAGCTGCTAGCCTACAATGATAATACCCACCTCAGCAGGATGGAACGCAATTGCAGGGATTGCCACCGCGAAACACCCCACGGCAGGGTCAACAGCCTCTCAAGCGTTCCCTATGCCCGCGTTCCTCTTCCTGAACCGGTTGTTCCTCCATGGCTAAGAAACATGATGCAAAAAGAATTACAATAAATTACTATGAATTACTATGAATTACTATGAATTACTATATATGAAACCTCTTCAGGAAAAAATCAGGGAAAAGCCATGGCTGGGATGGCTGCTGTTCATCTCAACGGTTGTGGTTGTGTTCCTGCTCGGACTCCTGGCTTCATCAGTTGTCGAAAGAAGAGCTGAAGCCGCTTTTGCCTATACCCCGAACATAACCTATTCAGATTCTGAACCGAGGAATGAGGTGTGGGGTGAGAATTTTCCGCGTGAGTACTATTCTTACCTGAAGACATCGGAAACCAATTTCAGCAGCAAATACGGAGGCAATGCAATGAGAGATGCAATCGAGGAGTCGCCCCGGATATCTGTTCTCTGGGCGGGTTATTCCTTTTCGAAGGAATATAACCAGGGAAGAGGTCACTATTATGCTGTTGATGATATCCGTAATATTCTCCGGACAGGAGAAGTGCCAAGTCCCCAACCGAACACCTGCTGGACATGCAAGAGCCCGGATGTTCCCAGAGTAATGAACGAAGTCGGAGTTGCTGAATTTTACAGAGGAACATGGGATACAAGGGGAAGTGAGATAATAAATCGGATAGGCTGTGCCGACTGCCATGAGGCAAAAACGATGAATCTCAGGATCTCCCGTCCGGCCCTGCTTGAGGCTTTTGAAGCCATGGGAAAGGATATCAGTAAAGTATCGCACCAGGAGATGAGAACCCTGGTCTGTGCACAATGCCACGTAGAATATTATTTCAATAAGAATAAAGTTGAAGGTGTTCAGTATCTCACTTTCCCCTGGGCAGAAGGCACCTCTATAGAAGAGATGGAGAAATACTATGACAACATTGAGTTCGCCGACTGGACACATGCCCTGAGCAGGGCGCCGATGCTTAAAGCCCAGCATCCTGATTATGAGGTATTTATTACAGGAGTACATGCCTCAAGAGGAGTCTCATGCGCCGATTGCCACATGTCATTCATAAGCGAGGGCGGACAGAAATTCACCGATCACCATATCCAGAGCCCGGTAAATAATGTTACAAACTCATGCCAGGTGTGCCACCGTGAAGATGCTGAAAAGCTCATAAGCGATATCTATTCAAGGCAGGATAAAATCATTGAAAACAGGATCATTCTGGAAACCCTTCTTGTCAGGTGCCATGTTGAAGCGAAAACAGCATGGGACAATGGAGCAACAGATACACAGATGAAGGATATCCTTTATGATATCCGCAGGGCACAGTGGCGCTGGGATTTTGCAGCAGCCGGACACGGTAATTCATTCCATTCACCGGTTGAGATCAGCAGGATAATCTCAGGAGGCATCGCCATTGCCCAGGAGGCAAGGATAAAACTAAGCCGCCTGCTCGCTTCCCTCGGATATAATAAGGAGATCCCCTACCCTGACATCTCAACAAAAGCAAAAGCACAGGCATTTATCGGCCTGGATATGGAAACTTTAAGAAAGGAGAAAACAACATTTCTTCAGACAGTAGTGCCTGAGTGGATAAAAACCGGTAAGGAGAGAGAAAAAGGATATTAAAATTATCTTAAATAATACCTCAACCCCAGACTCAGTCCGAGGCCCATTACACCTGCATTCTCAGCTCCTCCCATGATGCTGTTAAGCTCATCGGGCTTTGATGTAAGCCTGTATGAGTCTGTAGTGTAAGCAGATATATTTCCAAGCGATTTGCAGAAATTCACTCCCAGGGATAGATGTATTGATTCATTCACCCTGAAGAAAGCACCTCCTGATGCAACGATCGTCTGACTCAGCGATTTCAATTCCAGTGTGCCCGAAGAACTAGTACTCTTATTCGCAGGGAAGTATACCGGGATATCGTGCAGAAGAACAGGGTATGCGGCATAATAACCATCGTAGGTGAATATACCGCTTCCCTCAAATGTTTTCGTCATGGGGATATCGAAGCTAATCCCCGCTTTTATAAAAAATCCGAGTTTCTCGCCGGCAGGTATCTTCACCAGGATACGGACAGGGATATTCAGGAAGGAGAGTTTCTGAGTCTCAGTGATTGATTTCCCCTTTACCCTCATTTCGTAAGATTCAAGGTCGGTATCAGTTGCTGTGAATTTGAATGAACATGAATCAAGCGCCTGTTCGGCAGAGTATGAAGACATTCCCGCACCTATGCTGATGCCGATCATTTTTGAGAAGTAATATCCCCCCTCAGCGGCGAGGCTGAACGACATGCCGTTCTTTTGCTGCAGCGGAACAGTTGAAACAAAGTCATTATTTGAAATACTTGTCGTCTGGGGAGTGATTATCAGGCCGGCGAATATCTTCTCCTCCTTGGTGAATTTCTTGCGCGAGTCTGTTCCCTGCGGCATTGCAGTATTGCATGCAGTTATTATCAATACGGTTGATATGGCAATATTCCTGATATATGTTTTGATAGTTTTCATTTCAGTAGTTTTTTAAGTTATCAGTTTATCACCATAACACGGGAGTACTCGACAATCTCCCCGTCAATTACGATTTCCACAGTATACAGTCCGTCGGGCAAATGTCCGACCGGGACTATGCATTCGAGTTCCTCATCAGGCTTATCTGTCTGGTATTCACTTACCTTAACGCCTGATGAATTAAAGAGCATTATCATAGTTCTTCCGGTGTACCCGCTGCTGAACTTAAGTGTGAAGTTGTCCTCTGCAGGATTGGGCCAGACAGAAACTGATTTGGTTCCCGTAAGGTTGATTATGTTTGACGAGTTCTGGCAGCCGTTCTTGTCTGTTGTCAGAACACTGAAGCTCTCTTTGGCCCCTGCAGTCACGTAATATTGTTTGGTCGCACCTGATATTGCAGCTGCGCCCCTGTACCACTGCCATGCTGCAATTGAATCGCCGGGGTTGTAGCATACAAGTACAGCGCCGGAAAACTTCGATTTGATCTTTGGAACAACTCCTTTCTTTACCAAAACAGATACTGAGGTGCTGTACTGGCTCGCCACTCCGGGTGATATCACGGCTGTTATCCTGAAGTAGTATGTCTGTCCGCTTGTCAGTCCGGAGATTGTTTTTATTACAGTTGAAATGCTCTGTGTGGAGTCGATCCTGTTTGTCGGATTGGCTGTTATGCCTCCATAAATAATATATTTCTGGAAATCCGTTTCGGTATTGGCTGTCCATGAGAGCGTCACCAGGTTATTGCATGAGGATGCTGCCAATCCTGAAGGGGCCGCCGGAGGATTGGGAAGAGTCGTTACAGTAATTGAATTTGAGTTTCCGCTTGTGCCGCTTACGTTGTATGCCCTTACCCGGTAATAATAATTCGTTTTTGCGGTAAGGCCCGACACATCATAGCTTGTCACATTACCAGCATCAAGGTTATCAAAGCCCGGAATGAGTGTAGTGAATGAGACATCGGTTGAGACATCTAACCTGTAGCCTGTGGCTCCCGATGAAGCTGACCAGCATGCAGTGAAAACCACTTGCCCTATACTCCCCGCAGCTGATGAAACCGGCGCCGACGGGATTTCAGGCAGAGTTGTTGCATTACCTGTGGCTGATGAACTGCTTATACCGCCTGTATTTCCGGCCCTTGCCCTGAAATAGTAAGTAGTAGCGGGACTTAAACCTGTGACCGTTTTACTGGTATCGGAACCATTATTGAGATTGTTATAGCCGGTTATAAAAGAAGCAAAATCATTGACTGTTGAAATGTCGAGGTAATAGGTTGAAGCAGTTGGTGATGTTCTCCATTTCAGGATGAACCCTGTTGATGAAATGTTTTCAGCTGCAATGCTTGCCGGAGCGGAAGGCGGATTTGGCAATGTGTTGACAGTTATGGTGTTTGAGTTGACACTGGTTCCCACAGCGCCGTTTGCCCTCACCCTGTAATAATATGTTGTATTAGTTGTAAGCCCTGTTACATCACTTGTAATTACACTGCCAACGTTTTTATTGTTGTATCCTGCAACAAAAGTGGTGAAGGCAATATCTGTTGCAACATCAAGGCTATAGCTTACTGCGCTTGCGACAGTAGTCCAGTTTGCTGTAAATCCTGTCTGGGTAATTGAAGTTGCAGGATTTGCTGTCGGTACTGGTACCTCAACCGGTGTAATAACAGTCACTGTATTTGAATAGATCAGGCTTGTGCCTCCTGCCTGATAAGCACGGATCCTGTAATAATAGGTTGTGCTGGCATTTAACCCTGTTACCTGAGTGCTCAGTACATTCCCTACGTCTTTAGCCTCGAAGCCGTCAAGGAATGTTGTAAAGAGGGCATCAGTTGCCACATCAAGCTTATAGCCGGTTGCAAGTGGCACAGATCCCCAGTTCGCCATGAAGCTGATCTGAAGCACATTAGTTGCGGCAGTCGCTGCCGGGCCGGCGAGAAGAGTGAAGGAGGCTTCCGTTGCCCAGGCGCCTCCGGCATAAGCCTGGTCAATTGCCTGGACGCTCCAGTAATAGGTTCCGGGAGAGAGGGTCTTAATATTATACCCGGTGTTTCTGAATTCGGCGTTACCTCTTGCCGGTATTCGCCGGTAACCTGAGGTGTGTGATGCCATCGGACTGACTTTGTTAGCTGAGCCCGGTGAATCACCCAGCCTCAGGTTGTAGGTTAGTGCGATCTGAGGAGTTTCAGTGTCTGTTACCTTATCCCATGACATAATTGCTTCACTCACAGAAACTGCAGTCACTTTAAGATTAGCAGGTGCAGAAGGAATTGCATTTGCAGTTGAGGTAGTGTTCTTATAGATTTTAGTATAATTTTCTCCGGTATACCCCGTCAACAGAATATCAAGACCTCCGTCGTTATTATAGTCACCCCATGCAACTGACCCTGTATACATGCCAGTGATCACGGCGTTTATATCAGTGAAAACACCACTGTCGTTTCTATAGACTCTGGAAAGATATCCTTCAGTACCTGAACCCGATAACAACAGATCAAGGTCTCCGTCATTGTCATAGTCTCCCCAAGCCGCGGAACTTCCTATTAATCCGGGAAGTCCTGTACTAATTTCAGCAAATATTCCGCTGCTATTCTGATACACCAGGGTAACAGCGCTTGCAGAAACATCCGAATTACCGGTAATCAGGAGATCAAGATCGCCGTCATTATCATAATCGCCCCATACAGCTGAACCTGAAGAAACACCCTGAATGCCGGCGTTAATATCAATAAATGACCCGTTATCATTACGATATATTCTCGAAATTAGGGTGCCGTTGAATAAACGTCCTGATAAGACTAGATCCTGATCTCCGTCATTATCATAATCACCTGCTGCAACAGAGCCCATATAGACTCCCGGAAGAGCAGCGCCAGCATCATTGAATACCCCGTTATTATTCCGGTACAAGGTACTGATATAAACTCCGCCCGATGATGACATACCGCTGATGAGCAGATCAAGATCACCATCATTATCATAATCAATCCAGGTTCCTGATGCCATATTAACTCCTGTCAGTCCTGCAGCAATATCTATAAAGGTTCCGGAATCATTCCTGTAAATTTTAGATGTATAATTCTGACTACTAATATAACCCGACACAAACAGGTCAAGATCTCCGTCGGCATCATAATCACCCCAGGAAGCTGTTGCCTGGTACAGGCCTGTAAGTGGAGCATTTATATCGGAAAAGACACCGTTATCGTTGCGGTAGATCTTTGTGACATTGACCTCAATATTTCCTCCGACAAGGAGAATATCCAGGTCTCCGTCATTATCATAATCTCCCCATCTGGCAGTACCTGTCCTTACATCAAAAAGATCTATCCCGGTCTGTTCGATAAATACAGGAAGGCTGATGCAAACCTCATTACTCCTGTAGACAACAGCGTCTTTTGTTGATTCACAGACCACATAATAAGTGCCCCAGGCCGGGAATACGGGAGTATATGTTATGCCCGTCGCCCCCGTGATGACATTATCATAGGGACCTCCCGTAGTTGTGGAATATTTCCACTGCCTTGAATCGGAAGGGCTTGATTCCGTAACTGTAAGATCTGTACCTTCCTCATTGATCGCAAGGGATTGATTTCCTTCAGGGGAAACAGAAGTCGAATAACTTACCGTGAAACTTGCTTCAGCCGCGAAAGCTGATCCTGCGAATGAATTGTCGATTGCCTGAACGCTCCAGAAATAGGTACCTGCAGGAAGGCTTTTTATAACCATAGAGTTTAAATTCCTTCCGGACTCCACAACCCTTCTTAATCCGCCTGAAACCTGAGCTTCCGGGGCCATGATGTCAGTTCCTCCGGCAGAGCTTCCGATGTACACATTGTATGTCAGCCCATTCTGGGGTGTTGTTGAATCGGACGATTTATTCCAGGAGAGTGTTACACTGTTGGCTCCAGCGGTGCTGGTAAGATTTGAAGGTGAGACAGGCGGCACATTAGCTACAGATGTATTATTGCTGTAGATCTTTGAGATAGTCGTGTATGAACTGGCACCGGCAAGGAAAATATCAAGATCTCCGTCATTATCATAATCTCCCCAGACTGCTGCGCCCGTCTGTACACCCTCCAGGCCCTCCTTTAAATCAACGAACACACCTCCGTCATTTCTGTAAACCCTGGAAGTTTCACCTGCGCCTGTTTCTCCTGAAAGAAGGATATCAAGGTCTCCGTCATTATCAAAATCGCCCCATCTCACAGAGCTGTAGTAAACTCCCTGTAACCCGGCACCAATATCGGTAAAAATCCCGCCATTATTACGATAAATGATTGTAACCGGGCCTGCGGCGCTATTTCCTGATAACAGGATATCAGGATCTCCGTCATTATCATAATCACCCCAGGCTACTGAACTTTTAGAAACACCTGTCAGTCCTGCTTCAGTATCAACAAAATTACCGTTTTCGTTCCGGTATATCCATGAAACCGGGTTTGTTCCCGCTGATCCTGTCAGCAAAATATCAGGGTCACCGTCCCTGTCATAATCAGCCCATGCAACATCGCATACTGTAAGGCCCGGGAAAATCATTCCCGTATTATGAAATGATCCGTCATCATTTCTGAACAGTTTTGTCAGGTTGATGCCGCTTATCAGAATATCCTGGTCACCGTCGTTATCAAAATCTGCCCAGTCTGCAGATCCCTCCTGGATACCCGGCAGTCCTGCCTTAATATCTGTAAATGTCCCGGCATCATTACGGTAGATTACGGACACAGCTCCTGATGTGGTATATCCGGACATAAACAGATCCAGGTCGTTGTCATTGTCGTAATCTGTCCACTTTGCGGTGCTGTAGTTTTGAGGTAAGAATTCCTCGCCAATATCTGAAAAGACACCGCCGTTATTTACGAATACTGCTGAGCCTACATCACTGTTGGTTATAACAATATCTGCATCCCCGTCATTATTAAAATCTCCCCATTCAGCCGAACACAGGTAAGCACCAGGCAGTCCTGTAACTGGCTGTTCAGTAAACACGGGTACTCTGATCTTCACTTCATTGCTGGTGTAGGAAACAAGATTATAGACTGATTCACAAATCACATAAAATGTTCCGAATGATGAAAAATTAGGTGTGTAAGTTGTACTTGTAGCGCCGGCTATTACCTGGTTGTATGGTCCGCCACTGATAGTTGAGTATTTCCACTGGTGGGAGGCAGGCACTGATGATTCAGTGACTGTAAGGAGGGTTCCGTTCTGGTTAAGGTTCAGCACCTGTTCGCCGGCGGGAGCAACTGAACTTGAGAAAGGAACTATAAAACTGGCTTCTGCAGCAAATGCCGAACCGGTAAAAGTATTGTCGATAGCCTGAACACTCCAGTAATATGTACCGGCAGTCAGGTTCCTGACTGTAAATGAATTGATCTGGTTCCCTTTCAACGGGATCTTCCTGTATCCTGTTGACAGTTCTGCCATCGGCGATTTCTCATCAATGAAGCCTGGGGCTGTACCAACGTAAACATTGTATGATATACCGTTCTGGGGAGTCTTGGTATCAGTTGACCTGGTCCATGTGAGATCAACTTTATTTGATGATATTGAAGACTGAAGGCTTGAAGGCACCGAAGGAGCCGTATTAGGAGTTGTTATGTTGTTTTTGTAAAGGATCGAAATATTCCCTGCTGCAGATGACTGACCTGTTATAATAAGATCAATATCCCCGTCATTATCATAATCACCCCAGGCATGTGATCCATAAACAACCCCGGTAAGATTTGAATTAAGTGAGACGAATGTCCCGTTGTCATTCCTGTATATCTCCGAAATATAGACTCCCGATGTTGAAGTGTTACCGGAAATGAATACATCCAGATCGCCGTCATTGTCATAATCGTGCCACGAAACGGATGAGTACCTTAAACCCGGCAGTCCTGCCCCGATATCGGGGAAAATGCCATTATCATTTCTGTAGATCTTTGTGATCATCTCACCAGATGAATATCCGGATATCAGAATATCAAGGTCGCCGTCGTTGTCATAATCTCCCCATGCAGCAGAACTGTAATAAACGCCGGGGATATTTGTAATGATACCAGTAAAAGAACCTTTATCGTTTCTGTATATCCTGGTAATATAGTCGCTTAATCCTATGCCGGTAATAAGTATATCCAGGTCACCGTCATTATCGTAATCTCCGAAAGCCGCGGAACCGTAATCAATACCTGATAATCCGGCAACCGCATCGGTAAAAGTACCATTATCGTTTCTGAAGATCCACGTATAACCTCCACCGGCAATTAGTATATCAAGATCTCCGTCATTATCATAATCGCCCAGATCGGAGGATGGGTAGGCCATAGTAGGGAGCCAGTTTCCAGTATTGACGAAACTAAGTAATCCGTCGTTCCGGTAAACACCGGAGTTAGCTCCAACAACCACTAAATCAAGGTCCCCGTCATTGTCGTAATCTCCCCAGTTTGCTGATGTATAAGTTGAGTTGGGAAGTGATATTCCCGTATTGATAAAAGTTCCTCCGTCATTATGATATATTCTTGTTAGGCCAAGTCCGCCTGTTACAACATCCAGGTCTGAATCATTGTCAAAATCACCCCACTTCACTGAACCGTATCTTGTACCATATATGTCCGGGGTTGATACGGGTGTAAAGACCGGCAGGTTGATTCTGACTTCATTGCTCGTGTATACTTTAGCATCTTTTACGGATTCACAGACAATAAAATAAGTACCCCAGTCAGAAAATATCGGTATGCATGAAGTACCTGTTGCACCCGATATCAGATTATTATAGGGTCCGCCCGCAGTGGTTGAGTATTTCCATTGCCGGGAATCTGCCGCGGTGGTTTCTGAGACGGTCAGTGTTGTGCCGTTCTGATTTATTACGAGGGTCTGATCTTCTTCCGGGCTCACTTCTGTTGAATATGTAATTGCAAAAGACCCCTCGGCAGCAAACCCTGATCCTGCAAACAGGTGATCAATTGCCTGCACACTCCAGTAATATGTACCGGAGGGGAAGTCATCAATGTACCATGAATTACCCTGAGACCCTCTCTTTACTATTCTCCTGTGGCCTCCGGGTATAGACGCCATTGGTGATTTTTTATCTTCGGATCCTGCAGAGGTGCCTATATAGAGGTTATAACTGAGGCCTGCTGCAGGTGTCTCTGCATCTGATGACTCTGTCCATGAAAAAATCATTTTATTGGGTTCCACTGAAGCTGTGAGTCCTGAGGGAGCAGAAGGAAGAGTGTTTGGTGATGAAGCCATATTCTTATAAATCAGGGAAACATCACCGGATGAAGATTTTCCTGTAATGACCAGATCAAGGTCGCCATCATTGTCATAATCACCCCATGCAGCCGAACCATAGCTTACTGCTGGCAATCCGGATGCAGTTTCGCCGAATACTCCGTTCTCATTTCGGTATATCCGTGAAATGACTCCTGTTGTTCCTGATCCGGTAATGAGAAGATCCAGATCCCCGTCGTTATCGTAATCACCCCACTCTGAGGAATTATAGGTAACTCCCGGGATAATGGACAATACCTGTGCAAAATATCCGTTATTGTTATTGTATAAAAAGGCCTGGCTTGCGCCGGCTGTAAACAGATCAAGGTCTCCATCATCATCATAGTCACCCCATCCTGCGGAACCGTAAAGCACTCCGGTAAATCCTGCTGATATATCTGTAAATAATCCGTTTTCGTTACGGAAAATTTTCGAAATGTTTCCTGAGCTTGTGTACCCGGTGATCAATAAATCAAGATCACCATCATTATCATAATCACCCCAGGACAGATAACCATTTTGTACACCCGGGAAATTCATGTCCGTATCAGTAAAAATACCGCTTTTATTCCTGTACAGTTTTGTAACATTATATCCGTTAATGGTATTCCCTGACAGAATCAGATCAAGATCCCCGTCATTATCATAGTCGCCCCAGGAAACCGAACTTTGTGACACACCTGCAAGCCCTTCCGGACCTGCCGGATGCGGATTAAAGATACCCTCATCGTTCCTGTAAATAACTGATGAATAATTACCCGCAACAACCAGGTCAAGATCCCCGTCATTATCGAAATCGCCCCAGTCTGCAGAGCTGCCGGAAACTCCTGATAACCCTGCATTTATGTCGGTAAAAGTCCCGCTGTTGTTCTGGTAGATCCTTGAGATATCACCAACCCCATCATTATATCCTGAAATGAAGAGATCCATGTCTCCGTCAGCGTCATAATCACCCCATTTTACAGTCCCGCTGCTTACAGGCGGAAGTGATATCCCGGTCTGAAGGCTGAAATCTGATACTGTTATTTTTACCTCGTTGCTTATGTAGGCAATTCCTCCTTTGAGGGATTCACATATAAGATAGTATGTTCCTGAAACAGGGAAGGAGGCGGAACAGGTAGTACCTGTTGCTCCTGATATTAACTGATTATAAGGACCCCCGCTGACTGTTGAGTACTTCCACTGCCGTGATGTTGGGGTGCTCGATTCAGTCACAGTTACAGTCGTGATAGCCTGGTTAACAGCCACTATCTGATCCGAGGCAGGTGCCGTCGAGCTGAAAAAGGGAACTGTAAATGTCGTCTGTGTTGCAAAAGGGGAGCCGGCAAGCCCGTTGTCAACAGCCTGAACACTCCAGTAATATGTTGCAGCCGGAAGCCTCCTGATAGTCCATGAATTTGTCTGTATCTCACCCTTTCTAACAACCTTCAGAAAACCCCCGGGAACAACTGCCATTGGGCTCCTTTTATTCACCGCTCCGGAAACAGTCCCTATATAAAGGTTATATGATAATCCCTCCTGGGATGTCTGAGTGTCCGTAGCCTTATTCCATGAAAGCACCATCCCCTTTCCTGTTGGAGTAGCTGTGAGTCCTGAGGGAGCAGAGGGAACACTGTTGGCTGTTGCAGAGTTATTGTTGTATATCTTTGAGATATTACTGCCTGTAATAAGTATATCCAGGTCGCCGTCCTTATCATAGTCACCCCACCTTGCACTTCCCCTGTAGATACCTGTAAGTTCAGCCCCTGAAACAGTGAAAGTCCCTGCGTCATTCAGGAATACTTTTGTAATAATACCATCTCTGCTCGACCCTGCCATTAAAATGTCAAGATCCCCGTCATTATCGCAATCTCCCCAGGCGACAGAAGAATACATCGTACCAGGCAATCCTGTAATAACTTCGTTGAAAGAACCGTTATCGTTCCTGTACAATTTGGTGACATAGGAGGCTCCTGCAACTAACAGATCAAGGTCACCGTCATTGTCATAATCGCCCCATGCAAGGGAGTTGTTGTAGGTACCGAATATACCGGAATTGCTGTTGTTGAAAATCCCGTTATCGTTCCTGTAGATCACCGATATTCTCTGGTTGGTCGCAGTTGATCCGGTTATGATCAAATCAAGATCATGATCCTTATCATAATCGCCCCATGCCACGGCTCCATAATACACCCCTGTTAATCCGGCCTGGATATCCGTGAACACTCCGTTATCATCCCTGTAGATCCTTGATATTCTGTCTCCGGCCGAAGTCTGGCCTGTAAGTATTATATCCAGATCACCATCATTGTCAAAGTCCCCCCAGACGGCTGAACTGAATGAAACGCCAGGCAGACCCGCCGCAAGATCAGTAAAATTTCCTGCGTTGTTTCGGTAAATAATTGCATAGCCATTCCCGGTAATGAGTATGTCCAGATCACCATCATTATCATAGTCTCCCCAGTCAGCGGAACCATACTGAACTCCCTGTAAACCGGCAGCTATGTCTGTAAAAACTCCGGCGTCATTACGGTATATCTTTGAAGTATTACTGCCTGTAATCAGAATATCAAGGTCTCCGTCATTGTCGTAATCACCCCAGGCTGCATAAGAATTTGTAACCCCCGTGAGTGAAGCGTGTTCCGTAAATGTCTGGCCGTTAACCAGCTGAGTTAGCATTATTGCTATCAACAGGAGAAGGTTGGAGCGGAGCAATAGTTTTTTCATAACATTAAGAATTCAATGTTCAGAGAAGCAGGTATATGATGACGAGAAACGGTAATTTTATGATATATCAAAAATTTACTTCCTGAAGAAGAAATCTCCGTTCAGTTTGTTCCACTCGGTCGGCACCTGCTGGTTGCTGCTCAGCTTTCTCACCTGAACGCGGGTGTTCATGAAAACATTAAGTATCGACTGCGGCACTGCCATCTGCTTTACCAGCTCCTCGGTAAAGAGACCGTTCGCTCCCTTGCCGTCAGCAGCGGTAGCCCCCTCTGAGGTGGCAAAGGCTATTATCGTCCCGCTGGTAAAACTCATGGCCTTGAATCCCTGCTCTCCTCCCCTCGCCCATGCCTTGTAAGGATTGTTACGGCAGGCGTCAAGAATTACAATATTTGTGTTCTCCTGGTATTTCTCAAATTCCTCCACAATGAAATCGACAGCAACGGCTTCGAACTTGCAGTCAGTTTCCTTCTCAAGCTTCGCATCAACGGGTATCAGGTAATTCTGTCCCTCCACCTGGTTTCCGTGACCGGCGTAATAAAAGAGGGCTACATTGTAGTAGGGAAGCTTCTCGTTGAACTCCTTTATTGCTGTCATCATCTCCTCCTTACTTGCATTAAGATGCTTGATCACATCGAAGTTCAGCTCCTTCAGTGTCCCTTCCATCAGGTTGGCATCATTCACGGGATTTTTGAGCGGAGTGCCAGTCTGGTACTGTGAGTTGCCAAATACAAGCGCCAGGCGTCTTTCACCAAGCGATGGCTGAAGCTTTATCAGCCTCTTTTCTGAGGTAGTGCTGCCGGCAACATTAGTGGCAATTATATAGATATTGTTATCTCCTTCCTTAAGCACAAGCGAACTCTGCCAGTTATAATTACAGTCACCCATGTTGGATACCTGAAATACATTGTCTTCCGACTGGATATTCCCGTTAACCAGAAGCTTCACTGATTTCAGCTCTGTAGGTGATTTTATGCATGCGCTTATCGGCAGGTTCTCCTTATTGACTATGGTGCTTTCGTTTTCAGGATTAGCCCATGAGACAACAGGCACTACGGCCGAAGGATTCGTGAAATACCTCAGCTCTGATTTTATCGCACCATCATTGTTTGATGCAACAATATAAACGTTGTTCTCTCCCGGACCAAAGTTTATAGTCTTTTCCACTACGAATGTCTGATCATTCTCGGCAGAAGGAAGGATATCGCCTTCACCCTTTGAGACACCATTAACATAAAATAATACTGATTTCAGTCCTGATGCCGACCTGACTGCGGCCCTCACCCTGGCTGAGAATGATTCAAGGGTTGTATTCGGCCTCGATGGGCTTATCCAGGTTACTGCTGGTCCGGCTCCTGATGCAACCGCCGGCATATCGGGTATTACGTTGTTCGGTTTTGAGACTTCCCTGGTGGCAAGCGCAGGTGATGTTGATGTATTCAGATAGGAAACATTCAAATAGTCAACTGAGATTTCCGAATTGAGCCCTACATTGAATCCAATACCATTGCCTTCAGACTTTATATTGCTGAACTGGCTTACCAGAACCTCATTTGCAAAAACATAAAAGGTGCCACCCACATATCTGACAGTCAGCTTATTAAAAAAATCAGGCCTTATCTGGAATATGCCCGGACCTTTAAACAGCTTTTCCGGTTTCTTCCCCTTTGATGGAGTATCCTTTATTACCTCAAGGGTATTATTGTCCGATATCTCAATCCGGTAATGATCGTATTTATCTGTCATGCCAAAAACCAGGGCGCCTGTTCCGCTATTTACTTTAATTGCTGCTTCAATTTCATAATCCGAGCCTGCTGTCAACGGGACACCTTTGAATGAGAGCCCTGTTGAACCCTCATAATTCTTGCAGGTGATGGTATAATATCCTGCTTCAACCATTCCTTTCACCCAATTGTTTTCTGTAATCCACTGGTTCGAGTTATTATCAAAACCCTCTGTAAACAGTCCTGTTTTAGCGCCGGTATTGTATGCAAGATAGCTCTGCTGTGCCAGCGACGTACTGATATTCAGAAACAGGAAACCGATCAGTAGTAAATTGACATACAGTTTGACCTTTTTCATATCTTGAATTTTGAATCTTTAATCTTTAATCCTGAATTATTTCCTGAAATAAAAATGCCCCACGAGCCTGTTGTCCTCAGTAGGCACCTGGAGGTTATTGCTCAGCTTCTTCACCTGCATCCTTGTGTTCATAAATACATCATTTATTGACTGCGGTACCACCATTTGCTTCACAAGTTCCTGCGTGTATAATCCGTTTGCTCCTTTTCCGTCAGCTGCCGTAGCCCCGATCGATGTTGCATATGCAACAACCGTACCGCTTGTAAAACTCATAGCCCTGAAACCCATCTCTCCTCCCCTTGTCCAACTGGCATATGGATTATCCCTGCATGCATCAAGTATGACAATATTCGTGTTCTCAGGATAACTCTCAAACTCTTCAACGATAAAATTCACGTCTATTGCTTCATACTTGCAGTCGCTTGGTTTATCGAGCTTTGCATCAACAGGTATAAGGTAGTTCTTGCCTTCAACCTGGTTGCCGTGACCGGCATAATAGAAGAGAGCAACATTATAATCGGGCAGCTTTTCATTGAATTCCCTGATCGCATTTGTCATCTGGTCCTTCGTGGCATCAAGTTTTTTCATCACTTCAAATCCGAGATCCTTTAAAGTACCCTCCATCAGGTTCGCATCATTCGCCGGATTAGTCAGGGGAGTCTTTCCTTCATAGTTTGAGTTTCCGAATACGAGCGCAAGACGCTTTTCAGGCGTCTCAGGCGAGAGCTTTATTGTTCGTTTCTCGGATGTAGTGCTCCCTGCAGTATTTGTTGCAACCAGAAAGATGCTGTTGTCACCCTCCCTGAGAATCACAGTTCCCTGCCATGTATAATTGCACTCTTCACCGTTTGATGATGACTGAAAGGCTTTACCCTCGCTCAGGATGCTCCCATTTACAAGCAGCTTGACCGAACTCAGTTCAGACGGGGAATTGATACACGCGCTTATGTCAAAGCTCTCAGTGTTTACCTGGGTGTTAGGTGAATCCGGATTTGACCATGCTATTACCGGAACCACGGCAGAAGGATTGGTAAAATAGCGGATTTCAGATTTTGTTGCCCCCTGGCTGTTGGCGGCAACAAGGTAAATTTGATTCTCACCGGGACCAAAATTTATATTCTTCTGAACCAAAAACGCTGTTGGATCGTCAGGCGAAGGCTTGATGTCCGCTTCTCCCTTCGATACTCCATTGAGGTACAGAAGCACTGAGGTAAGACCTTCACCTGATTTTATGCCAGCCTTCACAGTTGCGTTGTATGCATCAAGAGCCGTATGTGAACCTGATGGGCTTGTCCAGGTGATCACAGGGGGAGCCGCCGCTGCAGCACTCTGAACCGGGGCAGGTTTCTCCTGAACCGCGGGAGGCACATTTACAGGTACGGTGGCGTTTGTTTTTGGGGTTGTCTGGGCAGTACCCTGGCTTGCAACAAGGCTCGACGGAGGACAGATGAAGTTCCTGGTTTCGGATCTTGCAACTCCTCCGGAATTTTTGACTTCGACGTATAAATTGTTGTCAACCTGCCTGAAATTAACCATCTGTTCAATGGAATAACTCCCGGGCTCACCGGAAACAGGTTTCACTTCGGGCTGGTCCAGGGCTGTACCATTCAGGTAAAATACCACTGACGTGAGATCGGATGTTGACCTGATGACTGCACTCACATTAGCCGAAGGTGTCCTGAGAGTAGTGCTTTTAACAGAAGGTACGGTCCATGTTACTGCTGCCAGGGGAAATAAAGTCGTAATTGTAGCCTTGTATTCCTCCATTGAAGCTTCAACGGTAAAGTACCTTTTTTCCGATGTTGTTGTCCCCATGCTGTTCGATGCTACCAGGTATATATTGTTTTCACCCGGCTCAAAATTCATGGCTTTCGTGATGTTAAAAGTACCTATCTCGGTTTCTGAAGGACTCATTTCAGGCTCTCCGTACAGAACATCGTTCAGATAGATATTGACGGAACTGATCCCGGATGCCGATTTTACCTTTGCACTGATATTTGTTTTTGTCGTTCTGATAGTTGAATTCTGTGATGAGGGTGTGGACCAGCTGATCACCGGGGCTCCGGTCATGGTAAGGACAGCAGCGCTTACACTTCTGTCAGCAGTTTCAACCGTAAAATATCTTTTTTCGGATGTGGTAGTTCCTTCCTGGGTGGTGGCAACAATATGAATGTTGTTTTCTCCGGCTTCAAAATTTATTGCCTTACTTATTAAAAAGGTCTCCGGCTCATATGCTGAAGGAACCATTTCCGGTTCCCCGTATAGAATGTCGTTAAGGTATAGTACAACTGAGCTGAGCCCGGTATTTGATCTGATCTTTGCCTGAACATTTGCTTTTGCTGAGCTGGTGGTTGTCCTGATCTTCAGCGGGTCGGTCCAAAGTATCAGGGGGCCGTCAGCAGCATAAAGGACAGTGGAATCACTGGCTCTGAAAGTTATTGAAACGGTGAAGTATCTCTTTTCCGAGGTTGTTGTACCGTCGCTGTTGGTTGCAACGAAATAGATGCTGTTGTCTCCCGGGACAAGGTTCACGGATTTCGTAAGAATGAAAGCGCCTGGTTCGGTTTCAGAAGAATTCATCTCTGGTTCACCATAGGGAACATCGTTAATGTAAAGAAGCACTGAACTAATTCCCGTTGCTGATCTGACAGTAGCCCTGATGTTCGTTTTTGCCGTCTTGAGAATGTTGTATTCTTTCGACGGAGTTACCCATATAATTTTTGGAGGATCGGCGGCAAAAGCATTCCCCGGTAATATCAGGAAATATGACAGTGCTGACAACAACATAATCTTTATGTTCGGTTTGAACCTGTTCATAATAGCGGTTAATAATATCATAATCAGGAAAATTAAGAAAAAAAACGCATTTTTTATGTATATTTTGGGCAGATTTTGATGAACGGCCCATTTCAGGATATAAATGAACAGCCCGGTTAGGCAGGTTATGATAAAAATGTAAGGTACAGGCTGGTGACGGGGGTGTGGATGGAGGGGAGAACATGCAAAGATTCAAATTTCAATAACTTCTTATAGATATGCTAATTAAGCCCCCTCTTTGCTTCAGCAGAGAGGGGGTTTGGGGGTGAGTACGTGTAGCTAACAGGGGATTACGACCTCGCTTCGTTCGGTCGTGATCCCTTTTGAGGGATCTGCAAAGCTTCAATGAACCCTTCGGGTGTTATTTATTTTACCTCATCTCCTTTCAAAAGCAAGCTTTTGACGGAGCTTAGGTAAAATAAATACCCCGCCTGATGGCGGGGTTCATTGAAGCTTTGCGGAGAGAGGGGGATTCGAACCCCCGGTACAGTTTCCCGTACGGCAGTTTAGCAAACTGCTGGTTTAAGCCACTCACCCATCTCTCCTCTCAAAAGAGCGCGACAAAAATAGAAAATCAACCTCTAAGTGCAAAATAATTGCTTACTTATTTCAGCCCCCTGAACATATCGATCACCAGCCTGAAATTCTCCAGCGTCTCCTCATCAAAATCCGATATTTTGACCGCACCCGACTTTACATCGGAAAGGAATTTCGAGAACATGAAGTTCCTTGGCATTGCCCTCTCTGTAATAAACTCGGAATTCGCGATCGTAATACCTTCGCGGCTCTTCAATATATAATTCTTGAAGTCGAGTGTAGATAGAAGATCCTCCGCATTAAAGAAACTTCCCGGAAGATTTATTATCATGCTGCGCCCTGCAGTGTCAGTCTTGAATACCGTATCCTTAAGGATTTCCCGCATTTTATTCTCCTGCTCATTGTCAAACAGCAGCACCGCAAAATCAAGCCCCCAACCCATGAGTATGTTGCATAACAGCGGTATTGTCGATACGTTGGTTGAAGGAATGACGCTCACCTTTCCCCTGAAGCCAGTGAGTGTTATTACTGCGTTCAGGATATAGAACGAACCTGTATTGTTGACGATGAGGTTGAATTTCTTTGCCGAGAATCCTTCACCCGCAGCAGGATTTCCGAGTATGCTCTGAAGGGGTGAAAGAGTGTCGGGAGAGGCTGCCGACAACTGAAGCGGATCAAGTATCCTCGTTGCGCTCCGCAGGCTGTCAAGATCGTCACGCTGCACGGCAAGGACACGATGAAGCTTGCTTATCTCGACAAGATGCGGAGAGTGTGTCGTGTAGATCACCTGGATCCTGTCCTTGATATCTTCAAAGACCTTGAGCACATCCTCCTGAGCCCTGGCATGAAGGCTGACTCCCGGCTCGTCAACAAGCAGTATCATCTGCTTGTTGATGTTGGCAGCTGCCTTAAGCTCCATGTAGAATGAGAGGAACCACCTTACGCCGCGGCTTCGCTGCTTGGGATAGAGCCTCTCACCCTCATCCTTGATCCAGAATTCAAGGTACGGCTTTCCTGCCTTGTCGCCGTATGCGGCACTGTAATGGTCGAGCTCAAACTGGATATTGATCTTGTTGTTGCGGCCTATCGACTGCTGCCAGAAATCCTGGAAATTGCGGGTCAGGGTATGATTTAGGTTTTCGATCTTCTGCTTGAGGATGCGGCTTGATGGCTGCTGGAAAAACGAATAATCGAGCTGGGCAATAGAGAGAAAATTACGGGCAGCCTTGTATCCTTCAACCTGCTCATTTCCCGAGATGATATCCTCCATATCGATACGGTTCGGAAGAAGGCTCCCGAAATCCTCAAAAAGCTCAATAACGGGACAGTACTCAAAGTACTTCCTGCCCAGTATTTCGCTGTTATACTGTGATTTATAAGATTGAATTATTTCCCCTACCCTCTTTTCAGCATCTTCCTCTGTGCTTCCCGACATTATGTAACCAGAAAGCGCAATATGCCTGTCGAGCCCGGCTTTCCTGACATCCCTTTCATGACGGGTTTTGCGGTAGTCGGTAAGAGTGTTTTTCCATTCGACATCATCCTCATCATCCAGCGGCCTCATCAGAAGGGTCATCTTCTGGTGATGCTCCTCCAGCTTGACGGAGAGTTCGTTGAGATGGTTATCCAGGGAAATGAACCTGTCAAGCATCTTCTGCCACGTCTCGCCTGCTTTCTTCACATGCTGCCTGCCTGCAAGATCAGCCGATATCTGCTCCTTCTTTTTCTTTATCTCCGACAACTGGTCCTTAAGCCCGGCTGTGACGCTTTCAGTCAGTGTATCAATCTCTGCAGGCTTTCTTCCGAACCATCTGAAGCCTTTCATCCTGCCTTCGCCCGGCGGCAGTTTCGTCCTTATCTCATTCTCCTGGCCTGTCAGTTCCGCAAGCCTTTTTTCATTTTCATTTATAAAACTGAGCTCCTGTCCGAGCTTTACGGTAACGTCGCCAAGGTAGATCCTCCATGCATCCTCGAGCGAATCAAGATACTGGCTTATCTCACCGCTGACAACTATCACCGATGAAAGATCAGCTATCCAGGCACGGGTAAGCTCTATGTGCGTCAGTCCTGAAAGAAGTTCCTTAAGCTCGGTCCCCGGGTTATCGGTCACCTTCAGCAGCCATCCCTGCGGAATGCTGAACCGGCAGCTAACCTCCGGGAGCGAGAGGTCGCTCCGAAGAATATCTTCCGTGATTATTCCGGTATAGAATACTTTCAGCCCCTCAAGGACCGATGTCTTTCCTGATTCATTCTGACCGATAAGGCATGTAATGTTATCGGGTGATATCGATTGCCACCCGGTATCAACAATTGAACGGAAATTCCTGATCCTGAAGGCTGTAAGGGTCATCATATTGCATGTCATTAAACCTGAAAGCCGAAAACCAGGACGTCATCGATCTGCTGGGTTTTCCCTTTCCAGTCATTGAATGTGCTCATTAGTATTTTTTTCTGCTGTGACATGGGCAGGCAGGCCATTGATACGATCACTCTCTTCAGATGCTTGTGCTTGAATTTCTTATCTGTAAGCTCACCGAACTGGTCAGCAAAGCCATCGGAGAAAAGGTAGAACGAATCGCCCGGTCGAGTATCTATGATCTGGTTTGTAAACGGCTGTTCTGTGAGGGGCGCAAGCCCAATGGTCATTTTATCGGCCTTGAATTCGGCCAGTTCCCCGTCTCTCATCCTAAGCAGAGGCCTGTTTGCCCCTGAATACTGGAATTTTCCGGAGCGGCTGTCAATGATACAGAGGGCTATATCGATGCTGTCCATAGTAACCGCACCCTGGCCTGTCTGATGGAGGGCCTTCATCACCTTTTCCCTCATAAGAGTGAGGATCCTGTTAGCTTTGGGATCGCACTTCGTCTGAACTATTTCATTAAGGAAGCTGATCCCGAGTATGCTGAGGAGGGCTCCCGGCACTCCATGTCCAGTGCAGTCGCCGGCAGCGACAAAAGTATGCTGACGGTTGCTGAAGGCATAATAGAAATCGCCGCTCACTATGTCGCGCGGAAGGAAAAGCACGAAGTAATCCTTAAACATCCCCTTAAGTGATTCAATTTCAGGCATCAACGCTTTCTGGATGATCCCGGCATACCTGAGGCTGGCAACATGATCGTCCATGCCCTGGTTCTGTATCAGGGAAATTATGTCAATATTATGCTGATCCTTAAGCGGCATCGCCTTTTCAGATGAGGTCAAAAGATAAAGATACATTAATTTGTTCAGCGTTGCAACAGGGAAAGGTCATTTGCCCTGCCTCCTCTCCATCAGGACAATGTTTTCGACGTGATGCGTCTGGGGGAACATATCCACCGGCTGGATGCGCGTCACGCTGAACTTTTCTGACAGGAGAAGCACATCACGCGCCTGCGTAGCCGGATTGCAGCTTATATAGACTATTTTGCGGGGATCCGCATCAATTATTTTCCTGATCACATCTTCATGCATCCCTGCCCTTGGGGGATCGGTCATGACAACATCAGGATACCCGTGTTCCTCCATGAACTGTTCAGAAAGAACGTCTTTTATGTCGCCAGCAAAAAATTCCGTATTTGTTATTTTATTAACAGAAGAATTGACCTTCGCATCCTTTATCGCCTCTTCAATATATTCTATTCCAATTACTTTCTTTGACTTTGATGCAATGAAATTTGCTATCGTGCCGGTGCCGGTGTAAAGATCATAAACTGTCTCACTCCCGGTCAGTCCGGCCATCTCTTGCGCCACCCTGAAGAGCTTAAGCGCCTGATTTGTGTTGGTCTGGAAGAAGGATTTCGGTCCTATCCTGAATTTCAGTCCATCAAGATCCCCGGTCAGGAAGCCTTCTCCCTTATATAACACCGGATCCTGGTCGGCCAGCGAATCGTTCTTCTTGGTGTTGATTATATAAAACAGTGAAGCTATCTGAGGGAACTCTGAGGCCAGGTGATCAAGAAGCGCATTCCTTCTTTCAGGTTCATCAAGAAAGAATACCACTATGACCATAAATTTGCCGTCACCAGAGTTTCTTATAACAAGATTTCTCAGAAATCCTGATTGCTGCCTCAGATTGAAAAAACGGAAAGAGTTCTTATGTGCAAACCTTCTTACAGCATCACGGATTGCATTGGAAGGCTCAGGCTGGAGATGACATTCCCTGATATCCAGTACTTTATCAAAGAGCCCCGGGATATGGAATCCCAGAGCATCCTCCTTCTCAAAATCATGATCTGAATTTATCTCCTCCCGGGTCAGCCACTTTTTATCAGAAAATGTAAATTCAAGCTTGTTCCTGTACCTGAAAACCTCTGAAGATCCGATTATCGGGCTGACGGCTGGTATCTCAACCTTCCCGATACGCCTGAGATTATCTTCCACCTGCTTCTGCTTGTACTGAAGCTGAAGATCATAGGGCAGGTGCTGCCATTTGCATCCGCCGCATACTCCGAAATGTCCGCACAGGGGTTTAATCCTCTTTGATGAATATTCATGAAACCGGACAACCTGTCCTTCAAGATACTTTTTCCTTTTTTTTCTTACCCTGATATCTACAACATCGCCGGGAATAAGCATAGGCACAAAAACAACCTGGTTATTCACCCTGGCCAGTGCATTTCCCTCCGAGCCTATGTCGGTTATCGTGACCTTCTCGAGCAGCGGCAATTCTTTCTTTCTTCCCACCTTATGTGATTATTCTGCGATAAGGTTAAAAATAAAATCAAGTCCCTCAATCATTGCAGGCACTATTGCATCGCCATGATCAAGGTAGGGGAATATTATCTTGCTGCAAAGCTCCCGTGATGTTCCCGCATTCAGCATCTGGTCGTAAATCGTGTGGGTGGCTGTGACGCTTACATGCGTGTCGCCTTCTCCATGGACAAACAGGATGGGTATTGAAGTGTTCCATGCTGATATACTGTTATTTATAAGAGCTTCCCGGACTGACGAATATGAGGGAGAAGCGGCAAATCCGGTAATGAATTCCGGTCTGAACAGTTCTGCTGTAGACGTTGACAGCTGTTCGTTAATCTGACTGCCTGACAATGTGCCGTTATACAGAGTGCTGATTATCGAGGCATACGGTTCGTTCAGCAGATCGGATACCGGATTGGTGAACTGGTGATACCATGAATAGGCATTTATTATATACCCCAGATAATAAGGCATCGGATATTCAGCAACATCAGCTATCCCCTGAAGGAGTTCATACAGATTGTATGGTCCGGCTCCGCATACACTTCCATGAAGTTCAAAATCATCGTTGTACTCAAGCTCCATGGCTTTGTGCAGTGCAAGGGTTGCCCAACCGCCCTGGGAATATCCGACCAGGTAATATTCATTTAATGTCGTTATGCCGGTGAATTCATCATATTCGCAACTCTCCTCAACGGCATAAAGCATATCAACTATCGACTGTACTGTCGGTTCTGCAATGAGATAGGGATGAGGTATCTGCTTCGACTTTCCAAATCCGGGATAGTCGGGAATCACAACGACAAATCCCATTGAAGCAATGAACTCAACAAGCTGATATGAAGGATTTATAACGAATTCCGAAGGTGCATATGCA
Organism: Bacteroidales bacterium; assembly: GCA_041303415.1. Taxonomy (GTDB): domain Bacteria; phylum Bacteroidota; class Bacteroidia; order Bacteroidales; family VadinHA17; genus LD21. Next base: position 9,609 of record JBFYPG010000172.1, on the reverse strand, counting down.
TTTACCGTGTTCGTTCCGTTCTGGAAGCTTATCACCGGATACTCTCCGGGAACGCCAGGAATGCACACGAGCCCTGATGCTTCAATACTTTCACCGTAAACCTCTGTTGTGTAAACAATTTTATAGACGCTGACATCGCTCTTTACATATTGCAGGATCGCGCTCAGCTCAGGGTACTGCTGAACGCCTGTATTTAGCATACTTGTTATACTTGCAGTTGTATATGTGACAGCAAGCTCCTTTGAAACGAAATAATCGTAATCGGGTTTTTCGTCACTCTTCTTGCAGGAGGTAAATATGGTAACAATCAAGATAAGTATGAGTGCCTTTAGAATGCTTTTGTCTGTGTTCATTAATCTTTCCCTTTTAAACTTACCCCCTTTCCCGTTTCCCCCAAGGGGGAAAAGCTAAGAGCTCCTTCCCCCTTGGGGGAAGGCTGGGATGGGGGTTCTAAAAATAAAGACAAATATAATCCTTCCTTTCAAATCCTGACCTTCACCGGCTGGTATACTTTTTTTTATCTTTGCCACAGTTTTTTTGATATGGTTTCAATCAAGGATCTATCGGTATCATTCGGAAGTTTCGATCTTCTCAAAAACATATCTTTCCTTATCAATGACCAGGACAGGATAGGGCTTGCTGGCAAGAATGGTTCGGGCAAGTCAACGCTCCTCAATGTGATCGCGGGTAAACAGAGCCCTTCAGCAGGAGCGGTCGATATGTCGAAAGATGTCACTATCGGATACCTTCCCCAGCAGATGAAGGTGGATGATTCGACAACGGTAATGAACGAAGTCATAACATCCTTTGCAGAGATAACAGGGCTTTCGGAAGAGATAGAGCACTGCAGTGCCATGATCGCTTCCAGGGATGATTACGAATCGGCCGAGTACCTGAAGCTGTGCGACCATCTCACCGTGACTGAGGAGAGGTACAGGCTGCTTGGCGGGACAAACTATCTTGGCGAAGCTGAGAAAACCCTTCTGGGGCTCGGGTTCGAGAGAAAGGATTTTGAAAGACCGACACGGGAGCTCAGCGGAGGGTGGAGGATGCGCATAGAGCTTGCCAAGGTACTTCTCAGAAAACCATCACTGTTCCTCCTTGACGAACCTACCAATCATCTTGATATTGAGTCAATTCAATGGCTTGAGACCTTCCTTGCAGGATATCCCGGAGCAGTGGTCCTTGTATCGCACGACAGGGCTTTTCTTGATAATGTCACCAACCGGACAATTGAGATCTCGCTTGGAAATATTTATGATTACAGAGCATCATGGTCGCAATATGTTGAACTGAGGAAGGAAAGAAGGGAACAGCAGTTTGCCGCATTCCGTAACCAGCAGAAGATGATAGAGGATACGGAAAAATTCATTGAGAGGTTCAGGTATAAGGCTACAAAAGCTGTGCAGGTCCAGTCGAAGATCAAGCAGATGAACAAGGTTGAGCGCCTTGAGGTTGACGAGGAGGATAACAGTACCATGAACCTGCGTTTTCCGCCTTCACCACGCTCCGGTACGACGGTCGTTGAAGCCGAAGGAGTATCAAAGAGCTACGGGCAGCTGAACGTCCTGAAGAGGATCGATTTCAAGATTCACAGGGGGGAGAAAGTTGCTTTCGTTGGCAGGAACGGAGAGGGCAAAACCACATTTTCACGGATCATAACCGGAGAGCTTGACTATGAAGGATCGCTGAAGATCGGTCACAATGTCAGAACCGGTTATTTTGCACAGAACCAGGATGAGCTCCTGGACGAAAATAAAACCGTGTTCCAGACCATTGATGATGTGGCCAAAGGCGAGATCAGAACAAAGATCCGCGATATGCTCGGCGCTTTCCTGTTCCGCGGCGATGACATCGACAAGAAGGTAAAGGTGCTTTCAGGAGGCGAAAGGTCCAGGCTGGCACTGATAAGACTCCTGCTGGAGCCGTATAACCTGCTGGTGCTTGACGAGCCTACAAACCATCTCGACATGAGGTCGAAGGACATCCTCAAGGAGGCCCTGATGAAGTATGATGGCACATTAATTGTGGTCTCGCACGACAGGGACTTCCTGAACGGGATAGTCAGCAAAGTATATGAATACAGGCATAACAAAATAAAAGAGAACATCGGCGGCATTTATGATTTCCTCAGAAAAAAGAAAATTGACAACCTCAGGGAAATCGAAAGAAAGGATGCAGCTGAGGTCAGAAACCAGGATGAGAGTATTTCAGCGAACAAGCAGAGATACCTCGAGAAAAAGGAGTACGACCGCAGCCTCAGAAAACTGAGAAGAAGGCTCGAAGAGACTGAGGCCGGAATCGAAAAGATTGAAGCCGAGATGGCAGGACTCGACACTTTAATGGGACAGCATGACAAGTCAGCTTCTGAAATGCAGGTTATATATGAGATGTATCAGCGCCTGAAGAAAAGGCATCATGAAGAAATGAACAGGTGGGAACAATATACTCACGAGGTTGAAGTTTTCTTAAATAACAACCGCTGACAATGGAGCTTAAGCAGATGGAAAAGGAGTACACGGTGCATGTGTATGAAACAGGTCCCGACGGAAAAGCATCCCTCTGTTCGATGTTCAATTTTATGCAGGATATTGCTTCTGAACACGCCATACAGCTTGGGTTTGGAAGGGATGACCTGATGAAGAGGAACCAGTTCTGGGTCCTTTCGAGGATGTACGCCGAAATATATGAGATACCTGTTTGGTTCGATAAGATCATTGTCAGAACATGGCCGTGCGGAACCGACAAGCTGTTTGCAATGCGTAATTATGAGATCATGTTCCCTGACGGGAGGAAGGTTGCAGCCGGCTCCTCATCATGGCTCATTATCGACCGGACAACAAAAAAGATACAGCGGCCCGACGGGCTCCTGACACGGTATAACGATGAATATAAGTCTTTGAGGCCGCCCGTGAGAAGCTCTGTAAAACTTAACGGTGCATCAGAGAGCGGATCTGAATCAGTTGGATTGAGAGTGAAGATCAGCGACCTTGACGTCAACCTGCATACCAACAATGCAAATTATTTAAGGTGGATCACCGATTCGTACGACCTGAATTTCATATTGTCGCATTCACCACTTTCGGCAGAAATAAACTATCTTGCCGAGTCAAGGCATGATGAGGAAATAGTTATTAAAACATCAAGGGAAGAAACCGGCAGTATAGTCTTCAACCACTCGGCCTTCAGTATCAGTGACGGAAGGGAATTATGCAGGATAAGGCTTGAATGGAGTGAAAAAACCAGGAACAGTGAAGCTTGAGATGAATTCTGAAAGCAGAAACATAATGAGTATCATTCGCGCAACGGCGCTGCTGCTAGCAACGGCAGCACTGATTGCATCATGTTCGGTCAAACAGGCTGCAGTCGATTCAAAGGACCTCTCCTATCTCTATAATCCGACAAAAAATTCCCTGAATCCGCGATACAATATTTCAAACATATCGGAAAACGAATCATCACTCGCCGTGAAGTTTTTCTCCGATGAGCTTTACTTTTCAGAAGCCAATCCCCAGGGAGTACCGATGGCCTCCATCCTGCTCACCGTGAAACTGTACACAACACGGCAGGGCAGGGTACTTACCGATACCGCATATTTTAACCTCAGCATAATAAAGGAGGAGAACAAAAGGGAATACACCTACAGGATCCCGCTCAGGGTTAAGCCGGATCAGGAATACCTGGCTGAGGTCAAGATCCTCGACAGGGTGAGGCTCCAGGTTATCCAGGCGTTTTTATCGTTCAATACGCTTTCACCATTCAACAGGTACAGCTTCCGGGTGCTCGGACATTTTGCAAAAAACGAAGTGTTCAACCCGGTAATGAGAATAAATGAATATGTGAACCTTGTTTATCTGAGAGGATTCATTGATTCGCTCTATATCTCTTATTATAAGCCATATACATATATCCCCTATCCGCCGTCAATGCTTCTCCCCGAGAAGACCATTGATTATGGTCCGGATACCATAATTGCCATTCCGTACTCAGACACCCTGCCGCTGATGTTCCCGCGCGAGGGTATTTACCACCTGACCGCAGGCAGGGATATCCCTGAAGGATTTACCTTCTGCAATCTTGGGACAGCTTTCCCGAATATGACAAATCCCGGGGTTATGATTGAGCCACTTGCCTACCTGATACAGGAGAGTGAGATTGAAACCCTCAGGCAATCTGAGCGTCCCAAGCTGGCCCTGGATGAGTTCTGGATAAAATGCGGAGGGAATATTGAGAAAGCCCGCGAGCTCATAAGAATATATTACACCCGTGTGCTCTACGCGAATCAGTATTTTACTTCATATACCGAAGGGTGGAGGAGCGACAGGGGGATGATCTATATCATTTACGGACCTCCCGATAAAGTCTACAAATCATCTGATGGTGAAAGCTGGGGCTACCGTAAGCCGGTGCTTAAATCGTCGTGGGGCTCCGGTTACAGGGTTAAGGAGGAGTACCTCTACTTCAATTTCAAGAAGAAACCGAATCTCTTCACTGAAAATGAGTATTACTTAAGCAGAAGCGAAACCCTGGTTACCATGTGGGAGCAGGCTGTGGCCAGCTGGAAAAAGGGCATTGTGTTCCGTCTTGATAATCCTGAGGAATTCTAATCCATGCTGAAAGAATCAGATTGCATTTTTGGATTGAGGCCTGTCATTGAAGCTGTCAGGGCAGGAAAGCAGATCGACCGGCTTCTTATAAAGCAAGGACTCCAGGGCCCGCTGTATCATGAACTGATGGCGGAGGTAAAGAAGCATGAAATAGTATACCAGATCGTTCCCCTCGAGAGAATTGAACTGGTTACAAGGAAAAATCACCAGGGGGTGCTTGCATGGCTTTCCGTAATTGAGTACCAGCATATTTCCAACCTTCTTCCGATGATTTTTGAAAAAGGCGAGGATCCGCTGATAATTGCGCTTGACGGTGTTTCTGATGTAAGGAACTTCGGAGCTATAGTCCGCAGTGCCGAGTGCCTTGGCGCTCATGCAGTGGTCATCCCCGAAAAAGGTTCGGCAAGGATCACTGCCGACGCCGTTAAGACTTCGGCTGGAGCCTTGAATATATTCCCGGTATGCAGGGAAAAGTCAATTGTCAGGACAGTTCAGTTTCTGAAGGAATCCGGCCTTAAAATAATATGCGGGGCAGAGAAGCCGGGAGCAGAAGCTTCGGAAAGAGACCTTTCAGGTCCCGCCGTTCTGATCCTTGGGTCGGAAGATAAGGGAATAAGCCGCGAGCTGACAGCCCTGGCGGACCATATAGTCAGTATCCCCATGAAAGGCACAATAGGTTCGCTGAATGTATCTGTAGCCGCAGGTATCCTCCTTTACGAGATCATAAGGCAGAGGTCAGCCTGAATCATGATATTATGTTGAGGATCCTGTCGTCAAGCATCTTCTGATCGGCTGTGAAGGATGCCACTCCTGCCAGCGTCAAAAGAGTGTCCGGAGCAATTTTACCTTCGCTTATTTTTGAGGTCCACTTTGAGTATACGGGGATCTTTCCTCCTTCGGCGATCAATGTTTTTTCTTCTTTTGAAAGAACCGGGAACATATCCTCACAGCCCTCCCTGTGTGCAGTATCAATCAGTTCAGCTCCCGAAGATGGTACTTTCTTTGAAAGCTTTTCGGCAAGGGCAATAACTTTGTCGTCAACGGTCCAGAATTTCTCCAGTCCCGCTTTCTTGCCTGCGGGAGACATATCCACCTTATAGTTCTTGTGCATCTTTGAACTGAAATTCCCTTTGATCGATTTATGTCCGGCAGCAGCAACCTTGGGCGGCATTGTAAATACATCACACCCTGCCAGCAGTTCAAGCTGCTCATAGCTCCTGAGGCTGGCCGCTATCAGCTTTGTCTGCCACGGATTTTTTGCCGAGAGGCCGGTTACCCAGTTCTGTGAGGAGATAACAGCCATCTCACCGGCGCCTGTGCCATCGCCCAGTTTGTTGTCCTTTATGAAGGCACCTATCCTGCCAAGAAAAACATTGGCATAATCGGGACGTGCCAGGCTTGTCACGAGTACATTCTCGCGTGCGCTGAAACCCAGTGTAAAATTGATCTTAACCCCTGCCTCTTTCAGGCGCCGTGCTCCGATAAGGCCTTCGGTACTATACGGGACCTTGATTATAAACTGGTCGGGGGATATATCATGAAACCTCTTTCCGTAGTATTCGATCGCCTTTATGTCGTGAGCAGTATCAGTATGAAGCTCAACGCTTACCAGGCCTCCGAACCTTGTTGCCAGCCTTAATGCGTGACGGGCATTGAGAATGAACGCTATCTCCTTAACCTTCTCCTGCAGAGGGAGCTCCCTTACAAGGTTTTTCACCTCATAAATGAAAACATCATAAATCCCTTTCTGTATTTCATTGTTAAGCAAGGTATTATTGGTTGTAAGAGCGCTCATTTCCGCTGTCCAGTTCGATTCGGCTTCCTCCATGTCACCTGTATCGAGCCAGAGCTCGGTGCCGGCATTCAGAAGGGAGTTCCAGAATTTATCAGGTTTCGCCGCGATACGCTTCTCGGTAAGATCCTTCCAGAGGAAATCACTTATTCTAGTATTCAGATCTGCCATATGTGTGTTTATTTAATTTTATCATCAAAGAAACCGGTTAAAGGAATCAGTCGCAAAAATAGACATTTTTTAATCTGGTTGGTGGATTATTATTAGCTTTACAGTTCTGATAAATAATTATATCGCAAATGAGAGCTTTTGCCATTTTCCTTTTCGCGGTCCTCTCTGCGGCTGTCGCTGCCCAGGGCAATTTTGACAGGTTTTTTACCGGTAAGGTCCTGCGTATTGACTTCATGTTTGCAGGAAACAGCGAAAAAACTGTTGTATATCCTGCAGGAATGAAGGAAGAGGCTTTTTTCGGAGGCTCAAGAACCCAGCTGATTGATCCATTTAACTTCGGTAATTTCAAGTATGAGCTATATGATTCTGAAAGCAATACCCTTATTTATTCCCGCGGTTTCTGTTCGCTTTTCCAGGAATGGCAGACAACAGCCGAAGCAAAAAAGATCGAAAGGAGCTTTTACGAGGTAGCTGCCATGCCCTTTCCGAAGGCCGGAGCGCGCTTTGTCCTAAGCATGAGGGAGCACAGCGGATCTTTCAGAAAGATATATGAAACAGATATTGATCCGGATGATTATTTCATCAGGAAAGAAAAACCGGTGAATGCTGCATTTACAAAGATCTATGACGCGGGTGATCCGGCGACTGCAGTTGATCTTGCATTCATCGCAGAAGGATACAGAGCGGATGAGATGGAAAAATTCAGGAATGATGTAAAGAGAATGGCTGATGCGCTTTTTGAAGAGCCTGCCTTCGGGGAATACAAAAATAAAATCAATATCTGGGCGGTGGAGGCTGTATCAGATGATTCCGGGACTGATATCCCCGGGGAGAGAAGCTATGTCAGTACGGCACTCAACTCAAGCTTTTACACCTTCGGTACCGATCGTTACCTCACGACACAGGATATCAAATCGGTAAACGACTATGCGGCCCTGGTGCCTCACGACAATATTATTGTTCTGATAAACAGTCCGAAATATGGCGGCGGCGGGGTTTACAACTATTACAGCGGCACAACCGTTGACCATCCCCTGTCACCTGCGGTTTTCGTGCATGAATTAGGGCATGGATTTGCCGGACTGGCTGATGAGTATTATTCATCAGAGGTGGCATATGAGGAGTTCTATCCGCTGAATGTTGAACCATGGGAACCAAACATAACCACCCTGGTCAACTTTGAATCCAAATGGAAGAGCATGATCCCTGAGGGGACTCCTGTTCCGACACCTCCTGAGGAAAAATACAGGGATGTCACCGGGCTCTTTGAGGGCGGGGGTTATTCAGCAAAGGGCATTTACCGCCCTGAATTTGACTGCCGTATGAAAAGCAACAACAAAAAAGGATTCTGCTCAGTCTGTTCCGAAGCTGTAAGAAACATGATCGAATTCTACATCAAATAACTCTACGGACTTTAAGTACTCTAAGTACTTTACGGACTTTTCATTACATTTTCTCAAACAACTCCCTCGCCGTCTCCACCGGCATCTCTTTTTTCCCGAGCCATGCTCCCACTTTTGCATTTTCGTATCCGTTCCTTTTTAACAGGTCGGCATACTCCGATGCGCTTTCGTATGTAATGAATGTCCCGATGAGGTAAACCATGGTCTTGTCCTCAAGCGCCACTATCTCAAGGCCCCTTGTTCCTGCTATCCTCTTTATTCCATCGATGACATCATCCCTGACCGGCTTGGCTGACCTTAAAACCTCCACCCTGAATGTAAGTGCAGGAGGGATTGTGTCGGCAGGCACCTGTTTTGACGCGATAGTAGCCACGGGCTTCTTTGCCCATTCCTTTTCGAGAACGGCAGCCTTTTCCTGTGTCACTGCCTTGCCTGCCATCAGCGCTGCAACAAAGGCATCCCTGAAACCCAGCTTCCTGACAACTGCAAGAGACTTGTTTGCGTCTCCAATCTTCCTGAACATGCCGGCATAATAAACCGTCAGATCCTTGCCCTGGATCGTGAACCCGTTAACCGGGACTATTCCCTTGAAATGCGAATAGGCAACAGGGTTCCTGAATACAGCCACCTGTATCCGGTACACCAGCCCCTCAGGCAGCGGCGGATTGAGCGGGATCTTTTCATCTGGCGCCTTCTCCTTCACCTCAAACACAGAAAAAAGATCAACCGTCCCCTCCTCTGTCGCGACCTTTACCTTAACAGGCGGAACAGAATCCACGAGTGGTTTTGCCGGAAGAGTTTCATTAGCTGCCTCTGTTTTTATTGTATCCCTTTTAATGGTTGCAGGGGGTGTAGGTTCAGCTTTTTCAGCAGACTCTTTTGCAGAATCGGGTTTGACAAAGACTTCAGTGAAAGGTATCTGGTTCATGGCACTCTGTGCTTCATCATACTTTTTGTCGGCTAGTTTCTGAATGGAGTCGGCAAGAGATTCGGTTACACTTACTTTAGCTTTAAGCTTTGTCCGTTCGGCGTAGGTCCCACCGGCGAGTCCATTATTCTGTTCATCGGCAATCCTGTAAACGGAATCGGCCCTGTACTGAAGATCGAGTGCATCAGATAAGATCCGGTCATAGTTACCCGGAACAGTATCAGCATCAGGCGGTTTCGTAACAGGTTTTTCAATGACCTGAACGGTTATCTCGTTTTCTTGCCGGACAACCTGCTTTTGTTCAATCTTTTTTGAATCAGAAATTGTCTCAGTTTCTGTAAGCCTTCCCTCTTTCTTTTCGCACTGAGCTATGAACTCAGGAATACCCAGATCCTTTGCTGCTTTTTTACCATTGAGTCCGGTATAGGAATTATATGATGCTATGGCTTCGGCGAATCTGCCCGACATCTGTTGAGCCCGTCCAAGCCAGAATTGAGCATCGGAAGGGATGCTTCGTATAGCTGCAGTACCCTGCAGTGCCTGTTTAAGTAATGTAACAGCCTTCCCGGGCTCCCTGCTGAGCTTTACCAGGCAGACGCCGGAATAGTATTTGTAGATCGGGTCGCCGGGGTAAGTCACAAGCAGTTCGCTGAACTGACTGTATGCCAGCTCATAATCGCCCTTTGAAAAAGCCTCAAGAGATGATTG
>JBFYPG010000171.1:0-2588 GCA_041303415.1 Bacteroidales bacterium | reverse complement strand
CCGACCCTGTAAAAGCATCGGAGGGATCATGGTCTTCGGATTATTCTGAAGAGGCGAGGGCATTGCTTCAGAAGGAGGGGCCTAAGTACCAGTACGGCACAGGGTGTCTCTCTGATGGCATACTTGGAGCATGGATCGGCGAAGTATGCGGATTGCATAACGTTGTGGATTCCGCAAAAGTCACGAGCCACCTTAAATCAGTATATAAGTATAATCTGCGCAACGATCTTTCTGATCATTCAAATCCGCAGCGTCCTTCATTTGCACTTGGAGATGAAGGAGGGCTCTTGCTTTGCAGCTGGCCAAAGGGAGGCAAGCTATCGCTGCCTTTTGTTTACAGCGATGAAGTGTGGACAGGAATAGAGTACCAGGTGGCTTCACATCTGATGATGATGGGTGAAAGGGAAAAGGGTCTCGACATAGTGCAAACCGCGCGCAACAGGTATGATGGCAGGTATCGTAATCCCTTTAATGAGTATGAGTGCGGCCACTGGTATGCCAGGGCATTATCGAGCTACGCAATGCTTCAGGCTCTCTCCGGAGCGAGGTATGATGCAATTGACCAGGTGATGTACATAAACGGAGCTGCAGGCGACTTCACTTCATTCATCTCAACAGCAACAGGTTTTGGCAATGTGGGAATCAAAGACGGTAAGCCTTTTCTCGATGTAGCCTACGGTGAAATTACTATAAAGAATTTTATCTTAAAATAAACTCATTAACCGCAAAGAGCGCTAAGGATTGCAAAGTTCGCAAAGTAATTTGATTTCTTCTTTGCGTGCTTTGCGTAAAGACTTTGCGTACTCTGCGTTTAAATTCTTGTTATTTGAACTTCCTGACCTTTTCGTTCGGCGGAAAGATAACCTGCATATATAGTTGCTATTGTGTCTGCCGCGAGGCTGCTGTTGCTTTCAACAGGTTCATTGAAAGCCATTGACCGGTAGAATGCCTCCATCTCGTGCTGGTAGCCGGTGAACCAGCTTTCATCGGGCGACACTGACGACCAACCCTGTTTGGTCTCAGTCTTCTCTACGATGTAAACATCATTGAAATGCTTTTCGTCAGGAGTATATGTCTGCATGGCGTTGTTGGGAGTTATGTTGCAGATGGTTCTGTGGTTGCTTGTGTTCAGCTCGATCCGGTTATGTACTCCGCCCAGCTTGAGCTCGCTGGCGAAAATATCAGCAAATGTGCCATCTTCAAATATCACATGCATTACAGCGAAATCCTCAATATCCCTGTAGGTGGTCCTCAGATATTTTTCATCCCTGTATCCTTTCATCCTCGTAACAGCATGGGTGCGGGCTGAAATCGCTGCAGGCCTTATCGGCTTACCGTCATGTGCCTTGCCTTCCACCTGCTTGAAGTACAATGCTCCCGACAGGGGATGGCATCCCTTGCCAATCATTGAGCCTCCGCCTGAGAATTTCCACTGGCCATAGGTCATTGAATGGGAACCGGAGTGAGACTCCTCTGCCTGCATCCACAGGATCTGGGCCCCGGTTTTTCTCAGGATTTCACTTTCTTTTGTTACAGAAGGAGCATAGATCCAGTTCTCCGCGTACATGATCTTCCCTCTGCTTATTTTTTCAGCTTCTATCATCCGCTTAACGCTTGCGAGCGCCTGTTCCAGTCCTTTTTCACGGGGGAAGCTGTCGCCGCTGAAAGCATCGGTTCCGTCGCCGAAATATCCCGTAAAGGGCTTCTCAACAATAACATGCCTGTTATTCTCAAGGGCAGCAACTACGATGGACTCATGTGATGAAGGAGGTGTGCATACATGAATGACATCAGAATCATCAATCAGTGATTCAAGGCTGTTGTAAGCTTTGATATTCCTTTCAGCAGTGAATTTATTAAGATTTAACGCAGTGGGAGAGAAGGCACCTTTCACTTCAGCCTTAACTGAATAAAGCCGCTGCAGGGCTTCAAAGTGAAACCTTGCAGCAAAGCCTGATCCGGCGATACCTGTTCTGATAATATTGTCTGCCATCTGCTGCTTCTCAGTCCAGTTTCTTAATGCCCATGTTCCAGAGGGTGAAGCTGAAGATATCGGCATACTGCTCAATGGTCTTGGTTACGGGAGTACCGGCCCCGTGGCCCGCCCTTGTCTCAATGCGTATCAATACAGGATCATCTCCGGTATGTTTTGCCTGCAAGTGAGCTGCAAACTTGAATGAATGTGCGGGCACCACCCTGTCGTCGTGATCACCTGTTGTTACGAGGGTTGCGGGGTAGTCAACTCCGGCTTTCACATTCTGGACAGGTGAGTACTTAAGAATGTAATTGAACATTTCAGGGCTGTCGTCAGCAGTTCCGTAATCGTATGCCCAGCCTGCGCCTGCCGTGAATTTGTGATATCTCAGCATATCCATCACGCCAACAGCAGGCAGCGCGACTTTAAAGAGTTCAGGGCGCTGGGTCATTACAGCACCGACCAGCAGTCCGCCGTTTGAACCGCCTCTTACAGCCAGGTATTCAGGAGAAGTATACTTACTATTAATAAGGTATTCGGCAGCAGCTATGAAATCATCAAACACGTTCTGCTTGTTCATTTTCGTGCCGGCAATATGCCATTTTTCTCCGTA
>JBFYPG010000170.1:0-5875 GCA_041303415.1 Bacteroidales bacterium | reverse complement strand
AGCTTCTTTGCCACATATTCAAGATCTTCATTTATCGCTGATTCGGTGTATTCCTTTTCATTCATAATACGCAAAGCTTCTTCCCTGGTCATCTGACCTGAAATGACCAGACTTGAAAGGTGGGCTCTCTTCTTGCTGAAGCCGAATTTATGGGGAAGATAATACTCCTGGAAGAATTTTGTGAATCGTGATTCATGATGCTTGCCCCCGTAATACTGCCATCCGAGCTCCCTGCTCATGACATCGATTGCATCCTCTTTCCTGTAGTTGAGGAAGTTCAGCGGACTGATTATTCTGATATTCTTTATTAATGAATAGTAGATGAACCTCCTGAAAAAGCTGATGGTAGGAAATTCCTTCAGTCTCTTCTCCCCGAACCGGTCATGAATAGCTTGCAGGTGCCTCAGGTCCATCGCCTGATGTCCCCATGAAGTCGGAAGAATTATCTCTGTTGTGTAATTATGTCCGTTCAGGGCATATTTGATCCTGTTTTTTTCTGCAAACCGGTACAAGGCTGCAAAGATTGCATGATCCTGCGGGATATCCATATCCATCAAGCTGGCTTTGAAGAATGCCCTCTGAAGGTCTTTCATCTCCTCCCAGTTGACAACGAATGTATGAAGCTCAATGTTAAGGTGTCTGGTGATGTTCTCAATATTCTTAACGGCGAGCTCCGAATTCCAACCGCAGTCGACATGAACCACAAGCGGCCTTAAACCCAGTTTGACCTTTGTAAGGTATGCAAGATATGAGCTGTCAACGCCTCCGCTCAGTCCGATGATACAGTCATAATCCCTTCCCTTCTGCTCCTTCCTGATCCTGTCAGCCAGTTCCTGAAGCATTTTTTCTCCTGCTTCTCCCGGGAACCAGGTAATGGGTGCCAGATCCAGGGCTTTGTTGCAATGGCTGCAGTTACCGTTTTCATCAAAAGTGATCTCAGGGTCAGAGGTGTCCATTATGCACCTGTTGCAGATCCTGTATTCCCGGGTTTGCATATAGTATCAGTTGAACAGATTCAAAATCTCCTGGTAAGCAGGATATGTAATTAGCACAGCCTTCCGCTTTCCATGAAAGACGAACAGACTCCCTGCTGCTGCTGCCGAAGCGCCGCCTTCGGTTACTGCAAGTTTAATGTCGCTCAGGTTTCCTGCGCCTCCGCATGCTATTACTGGTACCCTGACAGCATCCGACACACTTCTGATAAGCGCAAGTTCGAAGCCTTCCATGGTGCCATCCCGGTCTATCGAGTTCAGGAATATCTCCCCGACACCCTGCTCCTCCATCATCCTTGCATATTCAACAGGGTTTTTGCCTGTGTCAGTGCGGCCTCCGCTGACATATACCGAATATCCTCCCGTGAATCTCTTTTTCACATCCATCGAAACAACTATGGTTGAACTGCCGAACCTTTTTACGGCTTCGCTTATGAAACCCTTCTTCTGAAATGCGCTCGTGTTGATGATGATCTTTTCAGCGCCCGATTTTATTATCTCCTCAATCTGCGCCGTTGAAACAATTCCTCCTCCATATGCGAAAGGCATGAAGCATTCGCTGGCCAGCTTTCTGATCAGTTCCAGTGGTGGTTCCTTCTTATCCTTTGTTGCATCTATATCGAGGAAAATAAGCTCATCAACCTCCTTCTCGTTGAATATCTTCACAGCGTTGATCGGGTCGCCGATATAAACCGAATCCCTGAACCTGACCGTCTTCACCAGCCCGTTGTTCCTCAGAAGGAGGCAAGGTATTATTCTCTTGATATTCATGTTAATAAAGCTCAGCAAAGTTCTTCAGGAGAGCCATTCCGAACTTATGGCTCTTTTCAGGATGGAACTGGACACCTGCTATATTCCCTTTTTCAAACGAGGAAGCAAACTCCTGCTCATATAATGTAGTTGTAAGCGTATCGGCGTTATCGGCCGGCTTAACATAATACGAGTGGACAAAGTAAAACCTGCTATTGCCAGGGAGATTTGTCAGCAGCCTGCTCTCCTTTTTTGCATCGATGAAGTTCCATCCCATATGAGGAGACTTATACCGTATCGTGTCTGCAAACCTGAATCTTACAGTTTCGGCATCTATCCATCCCAGTCCCGGCAGAGATCCTTCTTCGCTTCTTTTAGTCATAAGCTGCATACCCAGGCAGATGCCGAGCACCGGGACGTTATCGTCCAGGACTTTCCTGTCAAGGATATCTTTCATACCCAGCTTCTCAAGCATCTCCATTCCCTGGTCAAACGCACCTACTCCGGGAAGGATGATCTTATTTGCTGACGCTATCTCATCAGGGGAGGATGTGACTCTTGACTCAACCCTGATCTTTTTAAGCATGTTTTGAATCGATCCAAGGTTGCCTGTCCTGTAGTCAATAATTGTGATCATTTGAACTTGTAATAAAAGTGTAAATGTATAAAAAAAGAGGCTGACAGGAATGACAGCCTCTTTGCACATTGAAATGCAGCGAATGAGAACAGGTTATTCCTCTTTTGCGTCACCTTTCTTAGACGATTGCAGCAGAAGGATTTCATTAAGGACGATCTCGGTGATATATTTCGTAACACCTTTCTTGTCCTCAAAACTCCTGTAGACAAGCCTGCCGTCAACAGCGACCTCTCTTCCTTTTTTAAGATATTTGGATGCTCTCTCTGCAAGACCGTTCCATGCAACAATGTTATGCCAGGCTGTTTCTTCTACCTGCTGGCCATCGCCATTTTTAAAGGTATTATTTGTTGCAAGCGTAAAGTGAGCCACCTTCTTCCCGCTTTCAAGGGTTTTGATCTCCGGATCCTGTCCGAGGTTTCCGATCAGCATTACTCTGTTTCTAAGTGCATTCATGATTTTAAATTTTAGTGAGACATAATTTTAATTATCATGTCAAACTTACACCCTGCTTAAAGCCCGTATCGGTTAATAAGCGTTTAAATCCGGTTCATAATCTTTTATAGTCGTTTGTAACCGTTTGAAAACGTTTTTGTGTATCTTTATCAAAACTTTAGTGCTGTGGAAAGAAAGTGTCTCGATTGCGGCGATGTCATTCATGGCCGCACCGATAAGAAATTCTGCTCCGACCAGTGCAGGAACAACTACAACAACCGGCTCAATCGCGATTCAAACAATTTTGTAAGGAATGTCCACGGATTACTCAGGAAGAACCGCAGGATACTGGCTGACCTGTATGATGAGGGAAAAACAAGAGTTCATAAGGACGCCCTGTTTGCCCTTGGATATAACTTCAGCTTCTTTACCCATATGATCGAAACATCAGACGGCGAAAAATGCAACTACTGTTTCGAGTACGGGTACACGGAAACCGGGAACGACTTCATTGAACTGAAATACAATTCCCGGTACCTGGATTATCAGTAATATATGATTTCTGTTATTTTGTTTTAAAGAAGGGAAAATAGTAACTGATATTTTCTTTTGTCAGCCTTGTCCCGTATTCTGAATCCTGGAAAGCTTCACAATAATTGACCTTGCTTCCCTTATCCGTCCCGTACTGTTCAATCAGCTTGGCCCTGTATGGCTCAGCATCTGATCTGGCCATCCTGCTTTTTCCCAGCCAGGCTCTTCTCTCAGCATCTGTCTTTGGAACCTGGTCGAGGATACCTGCATTGAAAGGCAGCCATTCATACATCTGGCAGGTATGCTGATGATACATGTCGATCTTCTTCTCAATTACATCGTCAACAGCAACGACCACATCGGGCTTGAACGGTTCGGGATGAGTAAAGCCGTCGCTCATATAAAGGAATACCGGATTCTTATCCAGGTGCCTTACCTCCGGAAGTATCTTGGGTACTGTAACCATATAGGCTGCATCAAGTACAAGTGTTCCGGTGTACCTGTGGTCAGGATGGTAATCATAGGGCCTCGGGAATATCACTATATCAGCTTTATGCTCCCTTATAAGCCTTATCACCTGAAGCCTGTTCTCATAGGTTGGCATCAGCTGCCCGTCGTGGTTGTCAAGAGTAATATAGCGGACTCCGATCACTTCTCCTGCCCTCCTTGCTTCTTCACGCCTTATCTTAGCCAGTTCCTCCGATGATAACGACTGGTGGCCGGCATCTCCGTTTGTCAGAGAGACCATGAGCACATCATGTCCCAGCTGAGCCCATTTGTAGGCTGTTCCGCCCACTTTGTCAGGATCATCGGGGTGTGCACCAATTATAATAATGTGCAGTTTCCTGTTTTGATCGCCGGCCTGGGCAAATGCCGGCTGAATGGCACAGGCCAGGAAGCAAACCTGTAAGAAATAAATCAGTGTTTTCATAAAAGTATGTTTTAGGTTTCTAATATATTAATAAATTCACTACCACTCACTGTTCGCCAGCTCCCATACATTTGCAAAGCTGATCCTGATTATCTTTTCCATGATATCCCAGTCAACTGTCGATATCTCATCGTCGGGCGTGTGGTACTCTTCGCGATGACCGGGCTTGAACCTCATAACGGGCACGCCTTTCGCAACGAACGACCTGTGATCGCTTCCTCCGGGTGGATCAGATGAAGCTTCATAAGCGACTTTCAGTTTTATTCCGTGTTTCAGGAGATTGTTTTCCGTAAGCTCCCTGAATCCGGGACAGCTGCTCGTATATGTCATGGTCACCATTTCCGGCTGGTCATCTGAAACATATCTTGATATCATATCAAAATTCATATTAAGACGAAGGTTATCAAGAGGATATGTGAGATTTTCGATATAATATTCTGATCCGAGAAGCCCTTTTTCCTCTGCAGTCCATAATGCAATGATTATCGTTTTTTCCGGCTTGATGCCTGTCTCCATGATCGCCCTTGCAAGGGTAAGCGCCCCCACAGTACCTGATGCATTATCGTCGGCGCCGTTCCAGATATATCCGTTGGCAGTACCCTCATGATCGTAATGCGCTCCTATTACAATGATCTGATCAGGATCATTTCCCTCGATTATACCGATAACATTTCTAACCTGCACAGCAGTAGTGATGACATTCGATCTGACATAAATAGTCCTGTATGTGAGTGAGGGGAGCGTTCCGGGTTTACCCGACTCTGCGTTTTTCAGGTATTCATCCAGCCCGGTTGATGTTCCCTGGATGATCTGCCTGGCAGCCTTTTCTGAAATGAGTATCCTCGTCACCTCTTCTCTGTCAGTCGTGCCCGGTATGGAATATCTTGCATAACGCCCGCCAGGCCACTGCCTGCTTTCAGATGGTGCCATGTTAAGAAAAGCGGGCGGTGGTTGAGTTCCGACAGTTGTAGTGGAAAGGTTGAATTCAATGATCCCGGCAGCACCTGAGTTCCTCAGCAAATTCTCAGTCTCCCTGGCAGATGCTGACAATTCCTCCGGTGTTAGTTTTTTACGCGCAAATCCCGGAACTCCTGAGATCTTAAGAATAAATTTGCCTTTAATGTCCAGGCTGCTGAAATCGTTGTACTTCAGCTTGTCGTTTTTGAATCCATACCCGGCAAAGATCACGGGAGCCTCTTTTTCGATGCTCTTCTCCTCTGACCTGATGAAAAAATCAATGTTACTTTCAAAGGAAACACTCTCTACCAGGGAGCCTTCAGTTGTCTTCATTTTAAACACCTGTTCACCACCGGGTGTTGTCTTCAGCAGGGTAATATTCTGGAAATATGTTCTTCCTGACGCCTGTTGAGACTGCATATAACCCCATATTCTTGGATAATCGCCCCCGGGCTTCACACCGTAAAGCTGAAGCATGCTCGCAATGTAATCACCTGCAAGGTATTCACCTTTTTCTCCGGCCTCCCTGCCTTCCATCCAGTCGGAAGCAAGAAAGCTCATCTGTGCTTTAATCACATCCGGAGTTATCGCGCGAAGCCCTTTTTCAACAGGCGTCTCCTGACAGTTAACAGCCTGATATGCAAG
>JBFYPG010000169.1:0-10942 GCA_041303415.1 Bacteroidales bacterium | reverse complement strand
GATTCACGGAGCCTCACCAACAATGATCAATGTTCTTAATATTGTGAACAAAGTCGCTGCGACCGATGCTAACGTTCTGATTACGGGAGAGAACGGAACCGGGAAAGAGCTTGTTGCTCTCGAAATCCACAATCTCTCAACAAGAGCAGGGGAGATTATGGTCAGCGTTGATATGGGATCAATCACGGAAACACTTTTTGAAAGCGAATTGTTCGGACATGTAAAAGGCGCTTTTACTGATGCCCGGGAAGATCGTAAAGGAAAAATCGAATTAGCCTGTAACGGGACCTTGTTTCTTGACGAAATTGGAAATCTCTCGCTTCCTGCGCAGTCTAAACTGCTTAATGTTCTGCAGAGCAGGAAGATTGTCCGGGTTGGCTCAAACAAGGAAATTCCTATTGATATACGTCTTATCTGCGCAACCAACCGCGACCTGCCCAGGATGGTGGGAGAGGGGAACTTCCGCGAAGATCTGCTTTACAGGATAAATACTATTATTATTGAAGTACCTCCGCTGCGCGACAGGGTTGATGACATTCCTGTACTGGCAGGACACTTCCTTAAGATCTATTGTGATAAATATGAGAAAGGCTCTATGAGGATCAATACCCATACCCATGAGAAGCTCTCGAATTATCACTGGCCCGGAAATGTCAGGGAGCTTCAGCATTCAATCGAAAAAGCGGTGATCATGAGTGATTCCCCGGTGCTGATCCCTTCTGATTTCGATTTTAAGCCTCATCCGGGAAGAGTGCACCAGGGAGAGCTTACACTTCAGGAAATGGAGAACAGGTATATTCTCGATTGCCTGAAAAGGCACGGCAACAATATAAGTATCGCAGCAGCTAAGCTCGGAATAACCAGGCAGACGCTCTACAACAAGCTCAGGAAGATCGATTCAGGATCTTTTTAGCCGACTATCTGACCGTCAAACAGGTTCACGATCCTGTGCGCATGGCCGGCATCCCTGTCGTTATGTGTGACCATAACGATTGTTGTTCCTTCTTTATTTAACTCCAGGAGAAGGTTGATCACTTCAATCCCGTTTTTTGAATCGAGGTTACCTGTGGGCTCATCGGCCAGGATGAGCCTGGGGTTCGCCACCACGGCCCTTGCTATTGCCACTCTCTGCTGCTGCCCGCCGGAAAGCTGCTGTGGAAAATGCTTGGCCCTGTGTGTGATCTTCATCCTTTCGAGGGCATCTTCCACCTTCTTCTTACGTTCTCCCGATTTCATTTTAAGATAGATAAGCGGCAGCTCAACGTTCTCATAAACATTAAGCTCATCTATCAGGTTGAAAGACTGGAATACGAATCCGATATTGCCCTTGCGGAATACCGTCCTTTCGCGTTCCTTCAGGTTGGCCACCTCCGTCCCGTTGAAGATGTAACTTCCCGAAGAAGGGTTGTCGAGCAATCCAAGGATGTTCAGAAGTGTTGATTTGCCGCATCCTGAAGGCCCCATAATGGCGACATATTCGCCCTCTTTTACATTAAGGCTGACCTTGTTGAGAGCGGTTGTCTCAACTTCTTCAGTCCTGAAGATCTTTGTTAATTCAATAGTTTTGATCATTGCTGTCTGTTATTAGTGAGTACTTTATTTCTTAAATACGAGTTTTTCATTTTTGCCAAAGGACTCATACCCTGAAATGATGACCTTTTCTCCCGGCTCCAGCCCTTCAAGCACTTCATAGTACTTCGGATTCTTCCTGCCAACGGAAATGGTTCTTTTTGTTGCAAACTCTTCGGAGGGGTCAAGCACAAATATCCATTGCCCCCCGGTCTCCTGGAAAAATCCTCCTATCGGCACAAGCACTGATTCTTTTGGCTGCCCCAGTTCGAGGCTTATGTAGTATGTCTGTCCTGTCCGTATGTTATCGGGCATGCTGTCGGCAAACACCATGTCGATCTCAAATGTGCCGTTCCTGACCTCCGGGTACACTCTTTTTACCAGCAGGTCAAACTTTGTGCCCTGCCTGTCAAGGCTTGCTGCAAGCTGCGTCCTTACGCGGTCAATGTAATGCTCATCTATCAGGGCTGTGACCTTGTATGATGTAAGTACATTGATCTGTCCCATATTTGCCCCGCGTTGTATGGACTGACCGATTTCCGGAACGAGCAGTCCGAGCTGGCCGTCAACCGTTGCCCTTACATTAAGGTTTTCAACACGCTGCCGCACGAGAGCCAGATTCTTGCGCATGTTTTCAAGATTGCCTTTTATGGTCTCAACCTGAACGGTGCGGAACAGAGAATCCGCTTTCTGCCGTTCTATGAACAGCTCCTGCGAGCTGCGGGCCATTTCGAGGTCCTCTTTGCACCGGATAAATTCTTCTTTTGAGATCAGGTTGTCCTTCATAAGTTCGGAATTCTGCATATAGGTGCGTTCTTTTCTCTCAATATCATACTTCAGGTTGATAAGCTCCCTCTTGATGGCAATTCTTTCCTGCTCCATCGTCACCTGCGTGTTTCGCAGGAAATTCTCCTTTTCTGCCAGCTGTGCTTCACTGTCGAGGATATTAAGGTAGAGATCCGGATTGCTGAGGCGAAGTATTATATCTCCTTTCCTTACCATTGACCCTTCTTCTATCAGTATCTCCTCAACCCGTCCGCCTTCCTGGGCATCAAGGAAGATAATGCTGATCGGCTCCACACTCCCGGTTACCGTGATGTAATCGTTGAACTGGTCCTTTGTAACTGTCTCAATGATAAGCTTATCCTTCTCAACCCGGAAAGTAGATGTCCGGTCGGTGAAGAAAGCCATATACATTAATACAATAATGACCAATCCTATGGCAATGTATCCTATATGTTTCTTCTGAAGTCCTTTTTTCTTCGCAATCGGTTTGTCCATTCCGGTGGGAGTATCCATATCAGAGTAATATTTATCGTGTTATTTAAAAGAATATGTTTTCATAGCGTCCTGTCGTGTAGAAGCCTATCGTGACGTTCCTGATCATCATCTGCAGTTTTGTTCTCAGGGCTTCTGCATCAGCCCTGAAGAGGTTTGTCTTGGCGGCCGAATAATCAGTTACATCCACAAGCCCCGATTCAAATTTCTTCTCAACCGACTCAAAAGATTTATTATTGAACTCAAGGTTGGCCCGGGCAGCAAGGAATTCATCCTTTCCCCTGCTGTATTCAAGGCATGCATTCTCAATCTCGGTATAGAGGTTGTTCTTTTCGAGCTCAAGCCGGAGCTCGGTATCGCTTTTCCGGATCTTTGCAGTCCGGATGTTCCGTCCGGTCGTATAATTGTTGAATATCGGTATGTCAAGAGAGAAATAAATAGCCTGGCTGTTGTTGTTCTTCAGCTGATCGGAGAAGGATACCTGGTCGGTTGCATCCTCGCTGATCACTTTGTAATAGCCTGTATAAACCGCGCCTCCTGCCGAAAGCTTAGGGGAAAGGTTACCTTTCGCGGCAGAGATCTGCTTCCTGTTCGCCTCAAGCTCATATTCAATTGCCTTAAGGCGCGGAAGCATCTCTGAAGCGATCGTGTAAATGCTGTCAGTATTCAGATCGTCTTCAGTGATTGCAAGGTTATTAAGGTCCGGAATCATGATATCAAATTCAGATTCCGGAGAAAGCTGAAGCATCTGCTTAAGGGTGGTCAGCGCCTGGCTGGTGTTGTTGTGTGCGATGGTGTATGAGAGCCTGTCCTCCGATAGCCTGCTCTCCATCTCAAACTGCCTCGAGAGGGCTTCCCTTCCTGTTTCAACCATTCTTGTGATCCTGAAGAGCTGTTTCTCGGAAAGCTCCATCTGAAGCCTTGAAGCTTCCTCCAGTCCCCTTGTATAAAGGACCTGGTAATATTGTCCCAGAATTTCAATGATAAGTGAATTCCTGGCAACCAGTTCAGCTTCAAGCCCTGCCTTGTACATGAATTTGTTGGCCGTGCTTGTGTTGAGTGTTGCAAAACCGTTAAAAAGGTTGACGTTGGTGCGGATTGCGTACGAATTGCTCACATTCTGCTTGAATGTTATCAGGTTTGTAACCGGGTCTATTGAACGTCCGAAACCCAGCTGGGCATCAGATCCCAGGTTCAGGGTAGGCAGGTAATCCATCCTTGATTTAAGCAGGCTGGCTTCATAGGTGTCTGTCTGCAGTGCCTGCCGCTTAAGG
The DNA here is from genome assembly GCA_041303415.1 of Bacteroidales bacterium. Classification (GTDB taxonomy): domain Bacteria; phylum Bacteroidota; class Bacteroidia; order Bacteroidales; family VadinHA17; genus LD21. Next base: position 6,821 of record JBFYPG010000169.1, on the reverse strand, counting down.
CTGATATTGTTGGTCACGGCATAGTTTATACACTCTTCCAGCGTCCATTTCTTTGCCTGACCTGATACCGCCCACCAATCGCACACCAGGAGAAATGAGAGAAATAATATCCGTACTTTCATTAGTATTGCACAATTATTATATATATCTACCCAATTTCTATGCCACGGATATAACATATTGATTATATGACATATATACAGTATCAATCACTTATTTATGTAAATATATTAGACAGTTTAGTGTAAATTAATTAGACATTTCTGCAGGAAGGAAGCTATATTTGAATGATTTCTTTATTTTTGGGAAAGGAATGTTAGCCGGATGATCCTTACAATTGATAACATACTCCTGATAGGCTCAATTCTGCTGTTTGTCAGCATACTTGCAGGCAAAACCTCGTTTCGCCTTGGCGTGCCTACCCTGGTGCTCTTCCTGGTAGTAGGGATGCTTGCAGGCTCGGATGGGATAGGGAAGATCAGCTTCGACAATCCCGGAGCAGCTCAGTTCATTGGGATCATAGCGCTTAACTTCATCCTGTTTTCAGGGGGCTTTGAGACCGACTGGGCATCCGTAAAACCTGTCTTCGGGCAGGCATTGTCACTCTCCACTCTGGGAGTCCTGCTGACTGCCTTTATCCTCGGAATGTTTGTCTGGCTGGTTACTGACTTTACAATATATGAAGCACTGCTCCTTGGTTCAATAGTCTCATCGACCGACGCTGCTGCCGTCTTTTCCATACTGAGATCAAAGAAACTTGCCCTCAAGGGGCATATTCGCCCGACGCTTGAATTTGAGAGTGGCAGCAACGATCCTATGGCTTACATACTTATGATCGTCTTTCTGAGCCTTGTCGGTAACAGCGAAAAAACATTCTGGTCAGTGCTGCCACTCTTCTTCCGGCAGCTGCTTATCGGCGGGGCATTCGGATTTCTTTTTGGCTACGGAGGAAAGTACATTATCAACAGGATCAGGCTCGATTATGAAGGCCTCTACCCGGCACTGGTGATAACCCTGATGCTGCTTACATACTCGATTACATCATCCCTTGGAGGCAACGGCTTCCTTGCCGTTTACCTTTCGGCCCTCTACCTTGGCAACCAGGAGCTTCTTCACAAGAGGACTATCATGAAGATGTATGACGGTTTTGCCTGGCTCATGCAGATCATCCTGTTTGTGACACTCGGGCTTCTGGTGTTCCCGAGCCGCATTGTTCCGGTGATCGGGATCGGTCTGCTCATATCTGCGTTCCTGATAATTATAGCCCGTCCGCTGGCCGTATTCATCTGCCTTGTACCGTTCAGGCTCAAAAGCAGGGTAAAGCTTTTTATCTCATGGGTCGGATTGAGAGGCGCTGTACCAATAGTGTTCGCAACATTCCCGCTGATGGCAGGTATTGAAAAGGCAGATATGATCTTCAATATTGTGTTTTTCATATCTCTCTCATCTGTCCTGGTACAGGGCACTTTAATCCCGAAAATGGCCAGATGGCTTCATGTTTCCCTGCCGGCAAGGGTGAAACCGATCATGCCTGCCGATATTCTTCTCTCTGAACCTCTGAATTCTGAAATGGCCGAGGTAATTGTCTCATCTGAGTCTCCGGCTTCCGGTATGAAGATAGTTGACCTTGGGTTTCCCCAAAATGCCCGGATCGCCCTTCTGCGGAGAGGTGACAAGTACCTGATCCCTGATGGTCAGACAGTCATTATGGCTGAAGATAAGCTTATCCTGATCGCCGGCAACAAAGACGTCCTCTCCACAGTAATCGACAATATCTGCACCATAACCAAATAAAAACTTAAGGCACTGCCTGACCTGATTTTGAATCTTGAATCTTGATTTCAATTATTGCCGATGCGCCACTTATCCATACAGCAATTCTTGAACTTCTTTCCGCTGCCGCAGGGACATGGATTATTCCTTTCAGGAATTTTAGGACTCACCGCCTGATTCTCCCTGTTTCTTATCCAGTTCATGACATTTGCCGGAGGTCGTTTGCTGTTCAGCTCCCTGGCCATGTACTCCATGTAAGGTTCCACATGCTTAAAGAACTTCATGTATCCTTCGCACAGGTAATTGAGTCCGGGTTTATTGTCAGTTGTAAATGCGAACCTGTGTTTCGGACACTCGCCGTGGCAGGCCCAGAGAACTTCGCATCTCAGGCACTGGCGGGGGAGGCTGTTCCTCTTGTCAATTCCGAAATCGAACTGACGCTGCAGCCTTGCGAGCTCATTAAGCGGCGTTTGATTGATATTTCCAAGATAATATTCAGGGTATACAAAATGATCGCAGCTGTAGAGGTCGCCGTTATGCTCCATTACAAGGGCATCGCCGCATGTCTGGGCAAAGACGCATATTCCGGGATTTTCTCCGATATAATTGGCAAGAGTAGCATCGAATATCTGGACATAAAAGCGGGCAACGTCATTTCGCACCCAATCATCGAATATTGTAATCAAAAAGGATCCGAAATCTGCGGGTCCGACCGACCATTCTGTAACAGAAGCTTTGCCGTGAACCGGAGCCACCAGTTCGAGGCCTGATGCATCTGTTTGCGGCTGTATTCTCTCAACCACCGGGAGAAACTGGATGAACCTGCTCCCGATCTTCTTCAGGAACCGGTAAGTCTCAGATGCAAAATGCACGTTATAGTCATTTACTGTGCTTAGAGTGTTAAACTCGGCCTTATGTTTCTGAAGCAATTCAATTCCCTTCATGACCTTCCTGAATGTCGGACCGCCTGAAACTGTTTTCCTGTAGTGGTTATGATTATGCTCTTCACCATCAATTGAGATGCCAACGAGTATTTTATTGTCGGCGAAGAACTTACACCAGTCATCATTAAGCAGTGTCCCATTCGTCTGAAAGGAGTTTTCGATCTTCTTTCCGCCTGAATATTTCTTCTGGAGCTCCAGGGCCTTTCTGTAATAATCAAGTCCCATAAGCACAGGTTCACCGCCCTGCCATGTAAATGTAACAACAGGCACTTCATGCGCTTCAATAAACTGTTTTGTAAAATTCTCAAGAACCTCTTCCGTCATTCTTAAATGGCCTGTGCCGGAAAAGAGTTTCTTTTTCTCAAGGTAGTAGCAATAGGTGCAATTCAGATTGCATGCCGGGCCGGCAGGTTTCAGCATCACGTTGAACGCAGCAGGTCTCTTTAGTTTAAGGGCGTCGGTGAAGAGGATATTCTTCATCAGCCCTCAATTCTTTCACCGGCACCGGCTTTCCGGAGTATTATTTCAATTAATCCCGGGAAGAACATTGAGACAATGAACTCCGCCTTTCCAAGGGCTGAGTGGACCGATCTGAATTTCCTTCTGCGGATCTGCTTCAGAATAAGGGAGGCTGTCCTTTCAGGCGACACTCTTCTGACTTTCCTGTCGGGCAGGGGAGCAAGCTCTCCCTTCGGGGTGTACTGTTCCTTAGCCGGGTCGTTCTCAGTGAACCCTACATAAGCGACCCCGACATGCACATTCTTCCCATGAAGTTCGCTTTTAAGACTCTGTGCCAGGGCCGTTAGCGCCATTTTTGATGAAGAATACCCGCTATATGAAGGCAGGCCGAAAAACCCTGCAAGACTGGAGACAAAAAGAATGCTGCCATTTACAGCTTTTATATGGGGCAATGTCCATTTAGTCATGTAATAAGAACCAAGAAGGTTCACTTCAACCTGTTTCCTGAATACCATCGATTCAGCCAGCTCTACTGTTCCTGCACCCGCAATGCCTGCATTGTTTATGAGAATATCTATCCTCCCGAATCTGCTGATCGCTGTTTCGGCAATTCTTTTACAGACCTCTTCACCGGAAATATCTCCCGGAACGTCTGTCACATCACAGCCTGTCTCTGAAAGATGGTTTTTAAGGCCGGTAAGCTTCTCTGCATTCCTGCTGTTTATCACCAGCCTTGATCCGGCAGATGCAAGCATCACGGCAAGGGTTTTTCCTATGCCCTGCCTGGCTCCGGTGATGATTACTACTTTGTCCTTAAAATACTTATCTGCCATAATTATTTGATCACTTTTTATGAGACAGCCATTCATCGGCCTCTTTTATAGCAATTTCAATGGGAGTCTGAGGCATTTTGAGATCTCTTATTGCTTTTTCGGAGGAATAATAATTACCATCGCGCGATACCATTGCCATGCGATATGTCAGTGCAGGTTTAAAACTGAATATCCTACCTGCAACTTCAAGAATAAAACCAAATGCCATTGCAGCAAATCCCGGTATAGAGAGCTTCGGTGCAGGTACGCCTGTCCCGTCTGCCATTTTGCTGAAAATTTCCTTATAGCTGAGGTTTTCATTCCCGAGAATATAGCATTCACCGATCTGTCCCATAGTAAGAGCGTTTGCCACAGCAACCGCAACATCTTTCACATAAACGAAGTTCCTTCCGCCTTTGGCATATCCGGGTGTTTTCCTCTCTTTAATCGCAATCAGCATTTGCCCTGATCCTGAAGCGACACAGAACCGGCCGAGCATAAATGCAGGGTTAAGGATTATAGCCGGAAGGTTCCTGGATTTTACCATCTCAAGAACCTTATGCTGCGCGTCCCGCTTACTATCTATATATCCCAGTTTATAGCGGGCACAGGAGTAGGGAGAGTTTTCATTTCCCGGATTCTCTTTTGTGCCGAAGCCGAAAGAATTTGCAGACCCTATATGCAACACCCTTGTGAGCCGCTTTTCCAGGGCAGCATTCATCACGTTGACGGTGCCTTCCACGTTCACCCTGTATTGGCTTTCCGATCTGGAGGGATAAGTAGAAGTATCGGCTGCCGCGTGTATGAGGGCATCACAGCCTTCAACAGCAGGGAGAATGGATTTATAGTCAAGGATGTCGCCGTACCTGAATTCGATCTTCAGGTCACTGACAGTGGATATGTCCTCACCGGTTTTGATGAAGGCAACTATTTCATGTCCCCTTGCGAGGAGTTCCCTGATTATGTTATTTGCCAGGAAGCCGTTTGCTCCCGTTACACAGATTTTCATGCGTAGGATTTATCCGGCTAATATAGGGTATTTCCTGATTTACTTACTCATTCTGCTTTTTAGTTGTCACCACAACAGCGCCGCCATATCCTCTGGTGCCATATATCGCAGCTGAAGAACCTTTCAGGACACTTATAGATTCTACCTGGGATGTCGACACACTGCTATAGTCATTAACAGGAACGCCGTCGAGGATCAGAAGGGCAGGAACGTCGCCGAAAAAGTCCTTGGAACCCAGTATAATAACCTGTGTGCCATTGACCCTGACGCCGCCTACTTCCCTTGTAATGATATCATAAACTGAAGAATAAGTAGCATAATTTTTACTTTTATCAGTGCCATCGATTGTTTTCACCGGACCGGTGGCATCACTTCTTTTCTGTGCGTCATAGCCGGTATTGACACTCTGATCACCCGGCGAAACGGTCTGGTCTGCGCGGTGCTGCGGCGCGGATGTTGCATAGCTGAAGTTAATAATGGTCCGGCCGTCGATAGCCTCCTCTTTCATTCCGTTTGCAAAAGAGACGACGCCGAGCATCTTTGCTGTTGATTTAACTTTAACCTTGTAATCTCCTTTCGCATCAGTCATTGAGCTGGTATTTTGTCCATCAATCATTATAATAGCATTCGCTACAGGCCTCAGTGATGCATCCAGGACAGAGCCTGATATCTGGATCTTAGAGTTTTTCTTTTGTGCCGAAATATTGCCGGCAGCCAGCAAGACTAAAAGAACAACGAACAATGCTTTTACTTTCATTTTTCCATTTATTAAAGTTCCTACTCTCAAATCCCTTTTCTTAACAAAATTAGCAAATTGCTGCGTCAAATATTCATGTTTTACAATAAATAGACCGCCATGACACTGTTCAACCCCAAAAAATGTTCCAATTGATTTTCGTAAATAACTACTTTCCGATACAGAAGTTTTTGAAGATATTTCCAAGAATTTCATCGCTGGTGATCTCACCGGTGATCTCCCCAAGGTAATGAATGGCCTGCCTGATGTCCGTTGCAACAAGGTCTTCCTGGAGACCCGACTCCAATCCCTCCTTCACTCTTGTCAGACTCTCCCTTACTTGAGATAAAGCATCGTAATGTCTTATATTAGTGACTATTACATCCTCCGAATTGAGCCTATCCTGATCTATCGCTTCACCCAGCTTAAGCTTTAATTCATCTGTTCCCTCGCCGGTTTTTGCTGAAATGAACAGAAGCGATTCACCGGCTTCAGGCAGAAGGTTATCCAGGATTTCATTCCTGCGTCCCGGCGCTTCGATATCTGACTTATTCACAACGATCAATATTTTTTTTCCTTCAGATCCGACCCTTTTCCGTAAAGCGCTCAGAGCACCGGCTATTGGGCCAGAACCCTCATTAATGTCTGCAACCAGAATGATAACTGCTGCAGTATTTATCTTTTCATGGGTCTTCTTTATTCCGAGGTTTTCAATGATGTCGTCAGTATCCCTTAATCCTGCAGTATCAGTAAAACGGTATTGTATGCCATTAATAACTACCGTATCCTCAATGGCATCCCTGGTGGTCCCGGGTATATCAGATACGATCGCCTTTTCCTCCCTCAACAAAAGGTTCAGGAGGGTCGATTTACCCGTATTTGGATTTCCTATAATTGCCACAGGAACACCATACTTAACAGCATTGCCTAAACTAAAGGATGAAGTAAGTTCCCCTGTAACGGACAAGACCCTGGAAACAAGCTCCACCAGTTTCGTCCTGTCTGCAAATTCAACATCTTCTTCGCCGAAGTCGAGCTCGAGTTCGATCAGTGAAGCAAAATGCAGCAGGTCGGCACGAAGTATCCGG
>JBFYPG010000168.1:0-3869 GCA_041303415.1 Bacteroidales bacterium | reverse complement strand
ATAACGAAGGAGATTCCTCACTTTGCCGGGTACCCGGGATCGGCTTCGGCTCCTGATACTATTCAAACGACAAATGTCTCATAATGAAGGCTGTAGATAACGAAGGAGATTCCTCACTGCGCCTCCTTCGTCGGCTCCGTTCGGAATGACAGGTCCTTTTATGACAACTGGGAAAGAGGCGGCGCATTTTGCAGTTTAATTCTCTCTGATTGGATACAGAGCAAAATGCGCCGCCTCTTTCCCAATGGTTTCTCCGCATCCTGTCATTCTGAGCGAAGCGAAGAATCTCCCTCATTATCATCAAATTATCCACCGATTATTCTTCTTGTCTCTGGCACTTGAAAGTGGAATCTCCTGAATATAAATAGATAATATATGGATACATTATGGATATTTCAATTATTATCCTACATTTGCATTAGATATATAATGGATAAATAATGGATAAATTCCAGAAAAAGATTGATTTTGATTTTCAAACAGACCAATCAATCCTGAAATATATAAGTTTTATCGACTCTTTCAAGGGAAAGTGGAACATCATTGAAAAGCAGGAGAATATCTATTTAAGAGAGCTCCGGAGAATAGCCACAATTGAAAGCATCGGCTCCTCGACCAGAATAGAAGGGGCCGGTATGACCGATTCTGAAGTCAAAGAGCTTCTTGATAATCTCAAAATTACAAAGCTTATTACCCGGGATCAGCAGGAAGTGGCCGGTTACTTTGACACGCTCGGACTTATTAACGAAAATTATGAGGGCATTCCGCTCACAAAAAACTATATACTTCAGCTTCACCAGATACTTTTAAAATACAGTGATAAAGATCAAAGACACAGGGGAAAATTCAAAAACCTGCCTAACAATGTAGTTGCCACCTATCCCGGCGGAACACAGAAGGTAATATTCAATACCACAGAACCGCATCTGGTTGAAAGCGAAATTACCGGGCTTATCGATTGGGTGAACAAGCATTACGAACAGAAGGATATTCATCCCCTGATAATTACCGGATTATTCATCTATGAGTTTTTATCTATCCATCCTTTTCAGGATGGCAACGGCAGACTTTCCAGGTTACTGACAAATTTACTTCTGCTTAAAAATGAATATCAATTCATTTTGTATGTTTCATTTGAAAATCTAATTGAACAGAATAAGAAAGCATATTACGATGCACTGGTAACAGGACAGAAAAACAGAAATACCAGGAAGGAAAAGACTGATAAATGGATCTTATTCTTTCTTAATTCCATGGAAACCCTGATTGCGAGACTTGAACAAAAATACAATGTCTTAAAAAGGAAGGGAGGCTATCTTAATGACAGGCAAAGAATGATCAGGGAATTTATTGAAAAGAATCAGCCGGTAAGGCTCGGCGACCTTGCAAAAAAATTTCCGGGAATTTCAGTAAACACCCTGAAAAAGGATCTGCAATATCTTAAAAAAGAACAGGTTATTGAATCTGTTGGAAAAAACAGGGGAACAATTTACCTGATTAAATAAATAGTTAATATTCCTATTTTTGCATTATGGAGTTGCTTATTATTTCAATACTGATACTGCTTAATGGCTTCTTTGCCCTTTCCGAAATAGCTCTTGTTTCCAGTAAGAATGCAAAACTGGAGCAGCTGAAAACTGAAGGCCGGAAGGGTGCTAAAAGTGCATTGAAGCTTCTTAAAGACTCGGAAAATTTCCTTTCAGCAATTCAGGTGGGAATAACACTTATAGGAATAGTAACAGGTGTATATGGCGGATTAAGCATTGCTGATGATATTACTCCTTTTTTTGAAAAATTTGATCTGACCAGGAATTCAGCCGAAGAAATTTCCCTTGCCATCACCATTCTCACAATCACTTATTTTTCAATTCTGATAGGTGAGCTTGTACCAAAGACTATAGCGCTTAGTAATCCTGAGAAGGTTGCAGTAAGGATTGCTCCGGCAATAACGTTTATCAGCATTATATTTTATCCGGTTGTCCGGTTCATGTCTTTTTCCACTTCGCTGGTCAACCGAATTCTGGGGATAAAAAAACAAAAGGAGACCCTTTCTGAAGGTGAGCTCAGGCACATGCTGAAGACTGCGTCAAAAGAGGGGATAATAGAGCAGGATCAGAATCTCATCCACGACCGGGTTTTTTACTTTTCCGATAAAAAGGCAAAGCATATAATGACACACAGGCTCGATATTGACTGGATAGATCTTGACGAACCCTTTGACAAGATAAAAGAGGCTGTTGTAAACTCAAAGCACAGCAGACTGATCTGTTCCAGGGGCAATCTTGATAATCTCGAGGGAGTGCTGAACGTGAAAGAATTTCTGATAAGCAGCTCCTGCAATTATGCTTACGATTTCAAAACATTAACACATCCGCTGATCGTCCCGGAGAGCGCTGATATAAACAAAATCCTTAACCAGTTTAAAAAAGGTCAGATCAATTTCTGCATTGTCGTGAATGAGTATGGCAGCATTGAGGGAATCATTACACCTCATGATATCCTGGAAAACCTGATCGGCGAGATCCCGGAAGAGGGGGAATTCCCCGAACCTGACATTTTCGTCAGAGATGACAAGTCATTCCTGGTCAGCGGAGATGCCCCGGTAGAAGTTCTTGACGGAATATTTGACAATCACACAACCGACCTTGAAAAGATCGAGTATTCCACAGTTGCCGGGTTCGTTCTGGAAATCACCAAAAAGCTGCCTCAGATCGGTGATAAGTTCGCCTTTAATGACTTTATCATTGAAATTGTGGATATCGACGGCAACAGGATCGATAAAATTCTTATCAGAAGAAAATAATCCGGGAGAGAACATTTTCGAACATCCTCTCTCATTCTCCCCTTCTCCCCTTCTCCCCTACTCCCATTCTCCCCCACTCCCCCTCTCCCCCTCTCGCCATCCCGCACCCCCACTCTCACTCTTCGAACAAATGCAGCTGCCCTCCTTCCTCATCATCCTCAGACTCGAGATTGGAGACACTCACCCCCAGCAGCCTTATCCTTGTTCCCTGGAGCTCAACTGACTTGCGGATCTCTGTTACTTCCCTGTGAAGTGTTTTGAAATCCCTGATACAGCTCCTGAGTGTTCTGCTCCTGGTGATCTGCGTGAAATCGGAAAACTTTATCTTAAGAGTGACTGTTTTTCCTGTGGTTCCGGCATGTTCAAGCCTCTCCATCAGCTCTTTCTCGACCTTGTAGAGCTCTGCGATTATTTCAAACGAGGTTGTCAGGTCTTTTTCATAGGTAAGTTCGGTGCCGATGGATTTTCTTTCAGATTCAGTTTCAACAGGGCGGTCGTCAATCCCTCTTACTATATCATAATAAAATTTGCCTGCTTTTCCGAAATTCCTGATCAGATCCGGCAGATCCCATCTTTTAAGATCACTTCCCTTATGAATGCCAAGCTTATGCATCCTCTCTGCTGTCACCTTCCCTATGCCGTAGAACTTCTCAACTGGCAGCTCTTCAATGAACTTTTCAGCATCAGCAGGTTTGATGATAAACAGGCCGTCGGGTTTCTTCATTTCCGAGGCGATCTTGGCAAGGAACTTATTGAATGATATGCCGGCGGAAGCAGTAAGCCCGGTCCTTTTCCTGATCTCCGATTTAATCTCCTTTGCAATAAGAGTTGCAGAACAGATATTCTTTTTATCAGTGGTTACATCCAGGAAACCCTCATCAATTGAGAGCGGCTCAACCAGATCGGTGTACTCCTGTAATATTTCAAACACCCTGGCTGACAGTTCGTTATAGCGCTCAAACCTGTGCTTCACGAATATCAGGTGAGGACAAAGCTTTTTTGCTGTAACTGATGGCATTGCTGACCTGACTCCGAATTTTCGCGCTTCGTAGCTGGCTGCGGCTAC
>JBFYPG010000167.1:0-10247 GCA_041303415.1 Bacteroidales bacterium | reverse complement strand
CGCTGATCTCCAATTTCATTTATCATCTCATGCAGGTTATGTTCCTTTACATTAAGTTCAGATTCTTTCCCTACGACTTCAGAATTCTGATTGTGCTTCTTATAGCAGGTATCACCTATCTGTTAAGCCTCCTGCTTCCCGAACTTCCGAATTTCATTGCTGATATAATAGTAAGAAGCACCCTGATGGCAATCATATTCGGAACACTGATCATCGTTCTGAAGGTTTCTACTGATGTTAACGATGTCACAAAGACAATATTGAGCAGGTTAAGATCATTCACAACACGGAAATAGCTCATTATGAATATTTATCTCACCGGATATATCCCGAAATATTTTTTCAGCAGAAAGCATACTAATTTCTGGCCCTGGAGCTACCTGGCAGAAACTTTCAGGCTGCTGGGTTATAATGCTTTTCATATCAATGCCGGTAAGATCGACCATAAAAAGCCTGCTCTCTACATCTGCTGGAACAGTCCCGACACGCTCGAACTCATCAGTAAATACAAGCCTCACAGGGATAGCATAATTGTCCAGAAGCTTACCAGCTTTGACGCCAGTCCCGAAAGCCAGGGAAGGGAATGGACATCGGATCCGGCAGGTTTTTTCAGGTCATGGCATTGGCCGCAGTATCAGAAGCTTGACCTGCTGAAAGATTCGGGTTACAGGTTCTGGGCATTTGGGGCAAGGACCGACACCGAGACCTTCCCTGAGAAAAAGAAGATAGCTGACAGGTACCGGGACAGGATATTCTGGATACCCTGGGGGACCATGACAGTCTCATATCAGGACATTATGAAGAGCGTCCCCATAACCGATGGTTTCAAATATGACCTTGCATTTGTCGGATCGCGCTGGGGAACAAAACAGAGGGGAAATATTTTGGAATGGGATACATACCTTCAGCCTCTCATTGATTCTGCAGAAAAAAGCTACATAGCAGGCCGCGGCACCAGGCGGGGCGCCGTTTCGGTGAAAGAACATGTTGAGGCCCTTAAGCAGGCGGCATTATGTCCCATAATACACGCGACTTCATGGAAGGTTGAAAAGGGGATCATGGACAGGTTCTGGACTGTCTTTTCGCTTGGCAGGTTCGGGGTAACCGACAATGAAGGCATCCTGAGCTTCTACGATGAGAAGGATGTCGTGCTTGCGCTTTCGCCTGAAGAATATATTGAAAAGAGCCTCTGGTACATGAAGAATCCTGCCTCGCAGAAGCCGTACATTGAATCGGCCCAGAGGCTGATAAAGGAGAAATACAACCAGTACGAGGTGTGGAAAGCAATATTGTCAAAGATATTTTCAGAATAAATGAGAATATGCCTTTATAACTCCTCCTTTAAGGAGGCCGAAGGAGCGTTTGACAAAATCATCCGGTGCCCGCTCTCAGGCGATATAGTGTATATTATACACTTATTCAGGAATAGCTTCGGGGGCTCTGCCGGATTGTACCTGGAGTCGGTATTCAGGGATCATTTAAAGGATGAACCGGGTGAGGACATAACGTTTTTTGAAGCAGGTACAGTCATCCGTGAGAATAAAGAAAGACTTGTGGCTTTCTACTCCCAGAGTGATACCCTGGCAAACAATACGCTCTGCCTGATCACTGAAGATCCTCATTATAAATATGTTAATTATGTTCCTTCGGGAAAGGCCGAGAATGCGGACCTCTTTTTTGAGAAGAATAATATTCCATATCACAGATACTCTTACAGGCATCTTAAGAAGACGCGGCCTGATCTGCTGGTACTTTACAACGACTGGACAAAAGAAGCTATCAGGGTCATTTCACACTGCCATCTGCTGGGGATCCCCGTTGTGTGCATCCAGGAGTCGATCATCAATTTCGGCGACCGCTACAGGAGGATGCAGAGGGCCGACGATGTGATGATTCAGGGAGCCAGGTCGGCCCTTATGATTCCGCGAAAGCATTTTTACCTGACCGGGAACCCGAGATATTTCAGGCCGCTAACCGGGGAAAAGCATCCTGAGTATGTTCTGATAAACTGCAATTTCACCTATAACATTTTCGATAATATCCGCACAGGATGGCTTGATGACATAACCTCTGCCCTGGATGAGACGGGCATTGATTATCTTATTTCTCAGCATCCGAGGGACAATGGTGATCTCGGGAAGTACAAAAATGTCATCAGATCTTCAAGCACGAGCCTTGATAAGCAGTTTGCAGGGGCCGGACTGCTTATAACTCGTTTCAGCAGTCTGATACATGAAAGTCTTGTACGGAGGATTCCTGTGATCTACTATAATCCTCACACTGAAAAGATGCATTATGAGTTTGATTTTGATCCGGATTTCCTGGCTCCAGCGGGGAATAAAGCTGCTCTCAAAGAATACATATCTTCGCTTTACCGGAAGAACATCCCGGGCAAAAATCTTGACTCATACCTGAATGTGCATTGCCTGCCTTCTGAGACTAAACCCGCTTCAAATATAAATCACCTTCTTGCCGGAAACAGGTTCAGCAGTGTGAAATTCACTTTTAAGGATCTTATGCATCTGATCTTTTACCGGCCTTTCATTTTATCGGCTGCAGCGAAGATAAGGCGGATGCTACCGAAGTCCCCGGAATCTGAAAATTGACTCGGCGAGCATGAAATCGTCCTCGTAATCGGGGTTGAATATGAATAATCCCCGGTGCAACCGGAATCTTTATACAAAAATGTTATATGGCACTGATATTCAAGAGATTTCTCGTCCCGATTGCTCGGGGCTTGGAATGACAAGGCAGATGCAGGGAATTATGAGGAGAAGGGATGGAGATTCCTCGCTCCGCTCGGAATGACAGAATGTGGGGGATATTGTCATTCCGAATCCCGAGAACTCGGGATGAGGAATCTCCCTGACTATTTACTGACGATATTATGAGGATACTTTAAGACAAGTTAGCATAGGATCGAAGCCGACGAGGGAAGCGAAGCGAGGAATCTCCTCAACTGATTATACTATAAAATGATTTGTACTATATCTGTTTTTTTGTATCTTAACTTTTCATTTGTCTCGCTGTTATCAAAAAATGTTTGATTATGAAAACCCACGTTTATTATGTTTATATACTATCGAATAAGTATCATAATGTTCTTTATACAGGAGTAACGAATGATCTGGAGAGACGATGCTTCGAACATAAACAAAAGAAGATCAAAGGATTTACACAAAAATACAATGTTGATAAACTGGTGTATTACGAAATATTTGATTATGTTGATTTTGCAATCGCCAGAGAAAAACAGCTAAAAGGGTATTCAAGAGTCAAGAAAATAAATCTTATCAATAAGTGTAATGAGGAGTGGGAGGATTTATTTAGGGATGGAAAAATAAAAGTACTAAAGAAAAAGAGTTGACTCAAATCCAAATGGTTTACTATGAGGTTTCTCTTGGTTCTGGGAAATTCCTCGCTCCGCCACCAATGACAAGTTTACATAACTGGCAGTAATGTTGGAACTTTGAAATTAAGTTCTTTTTTATCCTAAATATCTCATGAGCACCTTGGGGTTTTAACACTCGGAATGACAAGGCAGATGCAGGGAATTATGAGGAGAAGGGATGGAGATTCCTCGCTCCGCTCGGAATGACAGAATGTGGGGGATATTGTAGGGGAAGAAGCGGCGATTCGCATTAGAATTTTTCATTATCTATCTATTTCCTGCGAATCGCCGCTTCTTCCCCAATTACCTTAAAGGACCTTGTCATTCCGAGCGAAGCGAGGAATCTCCTGAATATCAGCACTATGTAATATTTATGTATAAAGATTAGGGTTTCACAGGGGGCAGAGAGCTAAAATATGATATCAAACCCTGAAGGGGTTTAACTCCTCGAACTTCCTATGACCATCTTATTCAGCCCTTAAGGACCTGGGGCTGATTGCCGGAACATCGGCTGCAGCGAAGATAAGGCGGATGCTACCGAAGTCCCCGGAATCTGAAAATTGACTCGGCGAGCATGAAATCGTCCTCGTAATCGATATCCAGGGCATCGGTCCGGTCCATCTCGAATAAAAATGGTTTTGCTCCTATCCGATCCTCAAATTTCCGGTAGTTTTCCCTGCTGTTTATGAATACCGCGCTGTTGACTTCAAAAAGAGGTTCAACCTGCTGCGACCTGGGCCATCTCAGCTCTTCCCTTGAATAATTAACCGGTTTTCCGTTCCTGTCCCAGACATGTACCCTGAGCGGCGTTACCGACATCAGGGAGTCATAATTACCGGTTTTTATTGCCCTGAAGTATTCATTAATTGCCTTTGTATAGACCTCTTCACCTGCAAACGGCGAGGTAACGTGGGTCCAGAGGATATGCGCATCGCTGATGATCTCCGGGACATACCTTATGAGCTCGTCGGTGCTTGTATCTGATGTTGCCAGCTCAGGGGGCCGGTTGTCGATCCTTACCCTGCTGCCATATGGTTCAGAGACCTCTATGACTTTTTGATCGTCGGTGCTGAGCACGATGGTCCCGATAAGCGGACATCGGATCAGCTGGTCAAGCTTGATCTTCAGCAAGCCTCCTTCAACACCGGCGAACTGCCTGGTGTTCTTGTTCTTCACCCGTTCACTGCCTGCCCTGCACGGCAGGAAGCATGTAACCTTCATAGTGATTATTTTAGCAGAGTGCTTCCCGGATCATGCAGAAGCTTCGATATCCCGCCGTCGTATTCAATATATGAGCCTGTGAGGAAGGTGTTCCTTTCGCAGAGTGTAAGAACCAGTTTTGACAGCTCCTTCGGATCGCCGATCATGTCTGCGGGATGGAACTGCTTAAGCTGGTTGTACTCCTCTTTGGTAAGTCCGGCTTTCAGCATGGGAGTGTCGATTGCCGCCGGGGCAATGCAGTTCACCATGATATCTGGCGCCAGCTCGAGTGAAAGAGACTGGGTGAGTGTTCTGACAGCGCCTTTCGTAGTTGCGTAAAGGGTAAAATCCTTCTTGCTCTGCTTGGCGTGGATGCTCCCGATGAAAACCACACTGCCGCCGCTGAGCTGTTTCTGCAATTTCTGAACAAGCATGAATCCTGCAATGATGTTCACATTTACGCTCTCAAGCCAGTCTTCATAGGTGAATTCTTGAAATTTCTTCTTTATCTGCACGGCCGCGTTGTTTATGAGGGCATCAATTTTTGTGATCCCCTCCTTTTTGATCCTTGCCTCAATAGTATTTACCGCATCATCAACTTTATTGAGATCGGTAGTGATCTTAATGTCAGCATTGGACCACGATTCTCTTTTGTCAGTGCCTATCACGAACCAGCCCTGTTCCTTGAAGAAATCAACCATTGAGCTTCCTATGCCTCCGAGGCAGCCTGTAATTAAAATGACTTTTTTATTCATATTTTAAATATTTGATTTAAGCATGGATATCGAGTTCAAATGTACGTTTTTCCATGCAATATAACTCGAGTTCGTATTATGGCTCAGAAGAATGCAGTTGTCCATTTTCCTGAGGAGAGAATCCGAAGGAAGCGGCTCATTCTCATAGACGTCAAGACCGACATAGCTGATCTTCCTGTTCAGTATGGCTGCCGTGAGGTCCTCCTCCTTAACGATCGGTCCGCGGGCCGTATTGATGATGATCACACCGTCCTTCATCCCGCTGATGAGGGCGCTGTTCACAAGGTGGCGGCTCGTGGGGTTAAGGTCGCAGTGTACCGTTATTACATCCGACTCCGAAAGAAGGGTTTTGAGATCGGTCCTCCTGCCGTAAAAGTTCCTGTTCAGCTTTTTTATTTCCTCATCGCTTTTGACATCGTTCCACAGGATGTTGTTCGTGAAGACCGAAAGCTTCTTTGCGACTTCAGATCCAATATTTCCGTAACCGATTATCCCGACGGTAAGTTCATTCAGCGTATAGCCTTTGGGCTTGAACCATTGCCCGCCGTGCATCAGCCGGTTGTTCTCATCGATCTTCCTGAGGATGGCAAGCATAAGCCCGATGGTGCTTTCAGAAACGGGAATTGTAAACGCATTGGGGGTGTTGAGCACCTTAATCCCTTTTGACTCCGCGTATGCCTTGTCGATCGAATCGATACCTGTGCCCCATTTAACGATCAGTCTGAGCATCGGTGCCGAATCAATAACGCGTTTTGTTATCCTGTCGTCGCCGCAAATTATTCCTTCAATGCCGCCGGCAAGTATCTTTATCATCTCCTCCTCCTCAAACCTCTCCTCGACCTTTGGCACGGCAACCTCAAATTCCGAAAGAAGATGTTTATATTCATCCCACTCTATCTGCAAATAGGGCGCTGTAACTGCTATCTTCTTCAACATAAAAACGTTTTCGTGCACTGTTAACGTATGTAAAAATAACTATTTTTGCCTTATCTTTTCTCATATTGACTTTATCGGCATATAATGAAGAAATCCATACTGTCGGAATACGGGATACATATTGTCGCCGTACTACTGTTTGCAGTCCTTTCATACATGTATTATTTTCCTGTCCTTGAAGGGAAGAGGCTGGTCACCAACGATAACAATGTTTACAGGGCATCGGCAAGAGAGATAATCGAGCACCGTGAAAAATACGGTGAGGAGCCTCTCTGGACCAACTCCATGTTCGGCGGGATGCCTGCCTACCAGATCTCGGTAAAATACAAGGGCAACCTTATCAGGCCCATAATGTATTTCCTTCAGTCGTTCAGAGTTCCGGTGGCAGCCCTGTTTCTCGCACTCCTTGGCTTCTATATCCTGCTGGTGGTTTACGGAGTCAATCCATGGGTCGCAATACCCGGGGCGATAGCATTTGCCTTCTGCTCATACAACTTCATAATCATAGCCGCCGGCCATTACACGAAAGCATACGCTATAGCATACGTGGCTCCGATGCTGGCAGGCATCATACTGGCAATGAGGAAAAACAGGCTGGCGGGGGCGGCCCTGGCGGGCATCTTCCTGGCATTTGAGCTGATATCGAATCACCTGCAGATAACATATTATGCCCTGCTTATTGTTGTCATTTATGGTATCTCGGAATTGTATTTCGCAATAAGAAAAAAGAAACTTCCTGATCTTCTGAAGTCGCTCGGGCTGCTTATGGTCGCGGTATTGCTTGCTGCCGGCACCAATTTCACGCATCTCAACACCACCAGGGAGTACACAAAATACACCACCCGCGGCGGGTCGAACCTGAGCATTGACGAGAATGAGAAGGGGCTCGACAAAACCTATGCAACAGGCTGGAGCATAGGCATCAACGAAACACTTACATTGTTAATTCCCAGCTACATGGGAGGAGGCAGCGGAATTCACTTTGACCGCGATACCGAGCTGTACAAGACGCTTCAGAAATACAACGGTACCCAGCTGGCATCCATTTTCAGCAAGTACAGGGGCGACCAGCCAAGCACATCCTCTGTATATGCAGGTGCCATTGTGATATTCCTTTTTGTACTCGGACTCTTTCTTGTTGAGGGAAGGGAGAGATGGTGGCTCCTGGCCGCGACAATCCTGTCAATACTCCTGGCGTGGGGCAGAAACTTTATGCCGCTCACAAGCTTTTTCCTCGATCATTTCCCCGGATACAATAAGTTCAGGGCTGTTTCAACCATACTGGTGATAGCAGGATTTACAATACCGCTTATGGCCGGTCTTACCCTGAGGAACATCTTCCGGGATCAGATTGAAAAGAAGAAATTCAACAGGTCGCTCATCATCTCAGCAGGAATAACCGGCGCTGTATGTCTCTTTTTCACGATCTTCCCGGGTGCCGGCGGAAATTTCATAGCTCCCATTGATCAGGATATATTCCGGCAGCTGGGGATCACTTCCGACGTGCAGAGAACACTTGAATCTGCCCTGACCTACGACCGCCAGAAGATGCTACAGGACGATGCTTTCAGGTCGCTCATATTCATAGTCCTGGCAACGTTCCTGCTTGCAGCATATTATAATAAAAAGATCGGACTGAAAGTTGCTGCAGCCATACTTACGCTTCTTCTTCTTATCGACATGTGGCCGGTAGCCAAAAGATACCTCAACAGGGATAACTTTAAAAATGTAACGGCAAAAGCCGAGCCTTACCCCATGACAGCTGCCGACAAAGCTATACTGGAAGATAAATCTCCGGGCTACAGGGTCCTTAACCTTACGGTTTCACCATTCAATGATGCCTCCACCTCAAACTACCACAGATCGATTGGCGGCTATCACGGAGCGAAGCTTCAGATCTACAGCGAGCTGATTGAGCATTGCCTTGCCCCCGAGATAAACGGTTTCATTTCAACTTTTGAGAACAACAGGGAATCGGAAGGGCTCCAGGCGGAACTCTCAAAAAGCATTGCATCGGCAAATGCGCTCAACATGCTCAACACAAAGTATATAATCGCTGACCCTGAAAACAGGCCGATTGTAAATGGAAAGGCCCTCGGAAATGCATGGTTCGTTCAGAAGGTCAGGATTGCGGAAAATGCCGATGAAGAGATAAACATGGTGAATGATATCGATCCGGCATACGAGGCAATAATCGATAAGAAGTTCAGGGATCTCATTTCTAAGGAGACTTATCCTGCTGATTCTGCCGGAAGCATTACACTTGCATCATACAAGGCAAACGAGCTTAAATATGATTTCAGGGCATCAGCAGACCAGCTTGTTGTCTTCTCGGAGATATTCTATCCAGCAGGATGGAAATCATATATCGATGGAAAGGAAGTTCCCCACTTCAGAACGGATTATGTCCTGAGAGGAATGGAGGTTCCTGCCGGAACCCATGAGATTGTCTTCAGGTTCGAACCACAATCATACCGCACAGGAACAAAGGTGCAGATCGCAAGTTCAATCCTTCTGATACTCCTTTGCTCCGGATCATTATTCATGGTATTGAGGAAAAGATGACACAGGAGAATAAGTGCCTGGTTTGCGGCAGCAGCGATACTGAGCTGAAATTCACCTGCAGCGATCACCTGACCCGTAGAGGAAGCTTTGACGTTCATGCCTGCAGGAGTTGCGGTTTCAAATTCACTTTTGATCCTCCGCCTGAAAATGAGGCCGGAAAATATTATGATGACAGCGAATACATCTCACACAGCGACATAAGAAAAAGTGTAATAAACAGACTTTATCATTTCACCCGGGGCCTGATGCTCCGCCGCAAGAGGAGCCTTATCAGAAGGGTCACGGGTCTGAATACCGGAACACTTCTTGATATCGGATGCGGTACAGGCTATTTTGCAGGATTCATGAAGGAGTCAGGCTGGAAGGTATCCGGACTGGAGATAAATGAAAAAGCAAGGAACCACGCCAGGGAGAAATTCGGTCTTGAAGTAATTGACCAGCCTCATCTGTCCGTACTTGAAAGCGGCAGTTTTGACTGCATCACCCTCTGGCATGTATTTGAGCATTTTTATGATCCGGCCGGTTATTTCACCACGATCAGGCGTCTGCTTAAACCGGGCGGCAAGTGCATCATCGCCATGCCTGACTCCTCATCTTTTGATGCCCGGCATTATGGCCGGCACTGGGCCGCATGGGACGTACCCAGGCACTTATGGCACTTCGATCCGGATACATTCATATCCTTTGCAGAAAATAACGGCTTCAAGGTTACAGGAATTAAGAGCCTTCCTGCAGATGTATTCTATATTTCGATCCTCAGTGAAAAATACAGGGGCACCAACATGCCTTTCATCACAGGCATGATAAAAGGTTTGTGGTTTGCAATGCATACGCTGTTCAACAGGAGGAGGAGCAGTTCGGTGGTGTATTACCTCATCCCATAAACCCATTCACTTTAGCACACGTACTCACCCCCCCTTATCCCCTTCCGGACAACACGTACTCACCCCACGGACCCACTCTCTGCTTCATTTTTCACACGTACTCACCCCTCCCATCCCCCCTCTCTGCTTCATTTCTCACACGTACTCACCCCCCCCCAGCCCCCCTCTCTGCTTCATTTTTCACACGTACTCACCCCCCCCATCCCCCCTCTCTGCTGAAGCAAAGAGGGGGGTGACTTCCATTGTATATTACTGGTTATTAGTCACTTTGATTAAGAAAGTCCTTTATCTTTTTCAGCACTTCAGCCATGTTTTCAAGTTCCTCATTCTTAATTCTAAGTACTCTTATTCCCAGTTCCTTTAGTTCTGAATCTCTGTACTCATCATATTCTTCTGTTGTATCATGTACAGGTCCGTCAAGCTCAATTACAGCTTTCTTCTTAAAACAATAGAAATCAGCAACAAAAAAATTGTACTTTTTCAGATTACCCTTATACAGAATTACATGTTGTCTCA
>JBFYPG010000166.1:0-12279 GCA_041303415.1 Bacteroidales bacterium | reverse complement strand
AAATGCTGATACTGACAGATCTCCGCCGCGTATATACTATTTTGTATTTGATTTCCACCTTTTCTTATTGTTCTCCTTGCACCGTACACCGAGGACCCAGTACCTGCCTGCCCACACCCCTGACCCCCAAGGGGGCCAACCCCGCACCCCGCACCCCGCACCCCGCACCTATCATTGATCCCTGACAATTGTTATCACGGTTATTTCAGGCGGCATCCAGATCCTGAACGGGACGCCCATTACTCCAAGTCCCCGGTTTACATAAAGGTACTGTCCGCCTTCTGAAAATAATCCGTGCCATTCAGGGTAAAAGTATTTTGAAGGGCTCCATCTGAATTTTTTTGTAACTATGCCGATCTGCATGCCATGAGTGTGTCCTGACAGGGTAAGGTCTATGTCAGTTTTTCCCGCTACATCTTTTTTCCACTGATTGGGATCATGGGCTAACAGGATCGTCAGGTCAGCGCTGTCAATCCCCTCAGCAGCTTTTTGAAGATTGCCATGAATTATACCGGGGTGCCTCCCGGATGTTTCCACTCCTATAATTGCTACCTCTGATCCATCTATATTGATGATCACATTTTCATCATTCAGCAAAATATACCCGGAGGCTTCTGCAAGTTCGTTCACTTTTCGTGCAATGGCAATTTTCTCTTCCGGGGATGAATCGGGATAATATGTTCCCATATCATGGTTTCCCAGGATGGCAAAATTGCCATACCTGCTCTCAGCCTTTGAAAGGATGGTGTCAAAGCCGTCAAATTCCCTCCAGCCGTAACTGATGAAATCGCCGGTGTTGACAATCAGGTCAGGCTGTAAACTGTTTACATCTTCAATAACCCGGGAAATCTTTTTCCTGTGTTTGTAAAAACCGCCAAGGTGAAGATCAGATATCTGTACTATTCTGAGGCTGTCAAGCGCCTCATTAAGATTTTCGATTTTTATTGTTACTTTTTCTGTCCTGAAATTAAATTTCCCGATAAATGCTCCGGCTGCAATAATGAAAATCATTGTGCCCGATATGATAAATCCTGCCAGTGTAAGTCCACGCATATAACCTCTCCTTCTGATCCTTATAAGCCTTCCCGTATAGTGAAACAGGCAAAGCAGAAACCTTGATATACCCGCCGCAACAATCATTCCCGACATGTTCAGATGCATCCAAATATTGGAGGGAGTATCAAAAGGGCCCCTGAAAGCCAGGGAAGCAATAATCACATACCATAACCAGATGCTTACCAGGAGGTGTGCACCAAGTGAAATATAGAAAAGCCGGCGTGATGAGTTGAAAAAGTATCCCTTCAGTACAGGAATGGTCAGAATCTCAAGCAGGACAAGAATTATAATCAGTGCCATTGATCGCAGAGTTGGCTGTAAAAATACTCATTTATGTTTATATCATTATTTTTACAGTGGAACTGAATGATCAGGAAATGACACGGGTGAAATTCTATGATATTAATTACATGCCTGCCAGGGGGCTTACATTTTCTGTTATTGCAGCCAGGCATAAAGGAAGGTGGATCTTTGTGAGGCATCACGACCGTTCCACCTGGGAGATCCCAGCCGGACATATTGAAGACGATGAATCGCCTGATGAAGCCGCCCGGAGGGAACTTAAGGAAGAGACGGGAGCAGAGGAATTTACTCTTTCTTGTGTTGCGACGTATTCAGTTGAAAAGAGCGGAAATACCGGATACGGCAGGCTCTATTTTGCTGAAGTCACCAGGCTGGGCAATCTGCCTGCTGGATCAGAGATAGCTGAAGTTGTTCTGATGGACGATCTTCCCGGTAATCTTACTTATTCTGATATACAACCGGTTCTTTTCGATAAAGTATTGAAATTCATAAGATTATTGTAGCCATCGACCCTGCACCCCATTTTACCCACCCCCAGCCTCTCCCAGTTTAATATTTCAGAATAATGGTAACCGTTTTTTAATGAAACAACCCCCTTTCTAATTTCCCCCAAGGGGGAAAGGTTAGGAGGCCCCTTCCCCCTTGGGGGAAGGATGGGAAGGGGGTTTATATTCTAAAAACCGATAAAAAAATTTCTTTTAAACAATAATTCGATATGTTACCGAAATTGTGAAGTATTATACCAGGAGAAAAACTCTTAGTTACCATTAAGCCGTTGCGCCGTTGCGCCGTTACGCCCTTGCGCCGTTGCGCCTTTAAATATATTCAAAAGTTAAATTCTTCAGCCACTTCTCCTCAAGAAGCCGGGCGATGCGTTTTACGACAGTCCTTCTTATCTCCAGTTCAACCGGGAGGTTGGGGTCCTGGTGGGCTATGTTGATCCGGGTACCTATTATAAAATGTATCTCATCGCTTTCCATCAGCAGCTTCATAATCTTGTCAGCAGGACCTTTTCCAAGCCTCACGCTGTTGTTGTAGCTCTTGAGTATTTCATTCACTTTCTGCAGTGTCAGTATCCCTTCGGTAACCAGGTCAATCCCCTCCAGGAAACTTTCGGGAGGGAGGTCAGGGTCCTCAAAAATAAGCTCATCAACGATTTTCCTGTTCAGTTCCCTTGCAATTATGTCGGCTGTCGTTCCCCCGCACAGGATAACCTTGCCCGTATAATCCTTCACCTTTGATGCCAGCTCCCTGTCCTTTTCCTTTTCGTAGGGAGGTCCGGTGCAGAGCAGCAGCTTGCGGGGCTCGCGGAAGTAGATAACTGCACAGCTGATATCGTCTTTTGCCCTGTAGGAGTCGTTCTTGTGCGCCATCGACACGATCTTGCCTGCCAGCATTGAAGCAGAGATGGAACCCTCGCTGGTTACCAGCGTTGAAGCATACCCGGCGACATTATCCCTTTCCCAGCCGAAGGGAAATGCCTCGCTGCCCATGCCGCTCTGCGCCACTCCGTCGGAGCAGAATATTATCCTGTCCTCCTTTTCGGGCATGAATGTGCAGGTTTTCAGGACTTTACCTGCATGCTTCCCCTTTTCAAGAATCACCTTCTTCCATCCCGGGTCAAAAAGCTGATTGCCCCTCAGTACTATTGCCTGGGGGTTGTCGTATTCAAGTATTGTGGCTTTGCCGCTGCTCTCAATATCGACAATGGTAAATGTTGAGTAGCTTATTTTTCTTTCGCTGCACACGGGGAGGGTGTTCATAATTATTTCAGCGATGCGGTCGACCTCCTTATGCTCACGGGTAAAATTAAGAGCCATGGTCGATGTGAGTGTTGCCAGTATGTTTGCCTTAACGCCATGCCCCATGCCGTCGGAGAGCACGGCTATCACCCTGTCTTCCTCCTTTATCGACTTGTAAAGAAAAACATCGCCGCAGATCTTTTCTCCGTCATGATTGCGCTGCTGGCTGTTTACTTCTATGTAAAAATCCTTATTCAATTATTATTTGTTTCAGCTATTCTTACTGCCGCTTCTTTTCCTGTACGACTCTATGATCGTGTTGAGCATCTGTTCCGTTTCCGATGCCCCTTCCCCGAGCAGGAACCCGATCTTCTGAACCATCTCGAGATTCTTCTCTATGACCTCGCTTACCCTGTTCGTGACCTCTTCTCCCTGTACTTCAGGTGAATACAAATCACGAATTACAGCCCCGCACATTTTGTTTTTCTTGATCGGGAATATCGAAATATTGAGCATCCTGTCGTCCCAGTGAACATCCTTGCTCACGACAGGTTCGTCTTCCTTTAATACAAAGGAGAACATGTTATATACATTGAATGGAATAAGGGTCTTGATATCTGCCCCTGCCAAACCGGGTATTACGTCTGCAATTGCTTTCGCATCTTCGCCGATCGTGTTTATAAAGCTAAGGTTGGAATGAAGTATTTTCAGGTTTTTATCGACGATTACGACGCCCACGGGCAGCTTTTCGAGCATGCTGTTCATCATGTCGGAAGCGCTCTGTGCAACTTCTTTTTCACGAAGGGCAAGCACTTCTGATTCCTTGAGGGCTTTTTTTGTTTCAGCGAGCTTCCTGTTTGTCTGTCTCAGGGTTTCAATATATTCCTGCTTGTTGCGGAGATTGAACGTGTGGCACATCTCCGGCACTGCCAGTCCCTTTGCAACCGTTGATGCAAAATCGCGGCACGACATATACCCGCATGCCCCGCAGTCGAGCTCCTCGCTGGAGTCCTGTTTTCCTATGATCTTGAGCACTTCGTTCACAGCTTCAACGGGAGGTTCCGGGATCCTCTGATCATCAGGGGTGAAGGTCCGCGAGAAATCAAGCTTCAGCCACTTGTCCATGTTTTTATGCCATGCCTCTTTATCCAGAACGCTGATCCTTTTTTCAGTATAGCGGCTCACCAGGGCTCTTCGGCGGAATCTTTCATTGTGATGTTCCATGCCCGGCCCGAGAAGGCAACCATGGCAGAAAAACAGGTTGAAATGATGATGGATAGTATCAATATATTTATCGTAATCATTTATAGCCTCAAGAATATCCTCTTTGCCCGATGCAGTGATGACCTTGCTGGAGACCATATCGCGTTTGATCCCTCCGGCCTGTATTATCCCTGCCGGAAGAGGGTAAAGGGCGCCCCAGTAACCGTGCGGTGCGTCAAAATCCGACATTTTTACGAGTCTCTCCTGTATCCCGTACTCATCGAAAAGCTGCCGGAGTTCAATGAAGGTGAGAACCCCCTCGATCAGCTTTCCTGAGCTGTAGAGCAGGGCTTCGTCCTTGGCGTCGATGCAGGGCCCGATCTGGATGGTGGCGCAATCCGGTCCGTACAGTTCCCTCACTACCATTGCGGCAGCTATCATGGGCGATACCAGGGGTGCAAGGTTTGGTGTCAGCTCTGGATGGAACTTCTCGATGATCTTTACTATTGACGGGCAGTTTGCCGTTATGTAATATTTGCCTTCAGAAGTACTGAAGAGGTCAGCATACCTGGCTGCAATAAGATCAACGCCGAAAGAGACCTCATGAACATAGTCAAATCCCAGCGACCGGATCATGGCGACGAACTTCCTGTAGTCGGTGATATCATCGAATTCCGATGCAATGCTCGGTTCAATCAGGGCCGCCTTCTTTCTTCCTGATGACAGCAGCGCCTTAACCTCCTCTTTTGAATCGCGGAATTCAATCGCCCCCGGCGAGCAGGAGACATAACAGAGCCCGCACCCTATGCATCTCTGAGGTATGATCGTGGGATGAAGCTTCTGGGGTTTGACCTCAATGGCATTCACCGGGCAAACCCTTACACAGGAATATGAATTCCTGCATCTGTCGTCGTTTATGTACAAAACAGGTTTTGTTCCGCTCATCTTGCTTATCCCTTCCTTGTTTATTTGAGTTTTGCCAGTTCCCTGTCAAGGATCGCCTCTATCCCTGAAACCGTTAGACCCTCCTCGATCCTGTCGCCGATCCTGAGATTGGGGCCTTTGCTGCAGTTTCCCATGCACCGGGCTCCCTTAAAGATGACCTTGTCTTCAAGATGATTCTTCTTAAGGTATTCTTTTATGAACGCCACCACCTCCTTGTTCCCTCTTGAAAAACAGGAACTTCCCAGACAAATATGCATCTCCACTTCCCTGGTCATCACTTTACTGTTTATTAATGAACAACAACGTCAAAAGTAATAAATATTTTCATGCGCCGGTTACTTCCGGATTGCCTAAAATTCAAGAAACTAAATAGATAAAACGAATAAGGGATTCAGGCCATCAGATTAGCAACTAAAAACCTGATATTTTTATAGCACTGATAAACAGTAAGATACACATGGATATGATTCAGCTATATTTTCCTTTTTTATTGTTAATTAATTAACAATGTTTATTTTTTCACAATAAATTATTTATATTTGTATATTGTTTATTATTATTCTGATGGGTCAGAATTACGATGCAATATTCAAAAAGTACAAACCCGGAAGAAGGGAGGACCTTATTCCGCTCCTGCAGGATATTCAGGATACTGAAGGCTTTTTATCTGAGGAGACTATTGTTAAGGCAGGTACTTTTATTGGTCTCAGCACTACCAAGATCTACGGACTGGCTACATTTTACGACCAGTTCAGGTTTATCCCCGCAGGTAAGGTGCATATAAGGATTTGTAACGGGACATCATGCTATATTAACGGTTCACAGGCAGTGATAGCTAAGATAGGAGAGATAACTGGTCTTGGTCCTGGGCAGACAGGCAGGGACGGCATCTTCAGCTTTGAGATTGAGACATGCATGGGTGGCTGCAATAACGGACCAGTGATCCGCGTAAATGACGAGTATCATACTCATATCAGGCCTGACCATCTGCCTGAATTTATCAAAAAGCTCAGGTTCATTGTTGAAAATGATTAAATGGAAGATCTGAAGAAATACCTGGTTGAGAGGGTGCTGATGCTTGAATCCGATGTCGTGTCTCCTGAAACTGAAAAGTTACTGCAGGAGGTCAGAAGGGAGAAGACAACAGTGCCCGTCATTTATGTTTCGTCAGGCACCAGCAGCATCATTTCCGGGTCGGAAAGGACATGGGCGGCTCTCCGGGAATATATCACAGACAATGAACTTAAGGCCGGACTGGTAAAGGTAGGGTGCCAGGGACCAGCTAACTTTGAACCCTTTGTGTGCATTCAGCTTCCCGGGAAAAATAAGCTGTTCTTCAGGAATATAACGGAAGAAAAAGTTGAATCTCTCCTTAATGGCGTCTTTCACAACGATATAAATGAAGATGACCTGGCAGGTCAGCACGGAACACGCGGATTTGAAATGTGGCCAGGAATACCTTTCATGGAGGAATTGCCGTTTTTTTCCCGCCAGAAGAGGATCGTGATGAACAACTGCGGATGCTACGATCCCGAAAGCATTGAAGAATATATAGCCCGCGGAGGATTCAGGGTTTTTTCCAAAACCATCAGGCACTACACTTTTGAAGAGGTGTGCGATATTATTGAAAGGAGCGGCCTCAGGGGCAGGTCGGGCGGCGGATATCCTACAGGCCTTAAGTGGAAACAGGCTCTCAATACCGGATCCTCAACAAAATACCTGATATGCAACGCAAAGGAGAGCGACCCGGGTGCATTTACCGACAGGACTCTGCTGGAAAGCGACCCTTACCGGCTTATTGAGGGAATAGCCATTGCTTCCTATGCTATCGGCTCATCGAATGCAATAATTTTCTTCAGAAAGGGATCGGAGCACGCCCTGCAGAGAATCCGGACAGCAATCGGGAAAACAAGGGAGTATGGACTCCTGGGACACAACATATTTTCAAGCGGCTATGGACTTGATATTACCGTACGGAAAGAATCAGGGGCTTTTGTGTGCGGTGAGGAGACAGCTCTTATAAGCACCCTTGAAGGCAAGAGGGGAATGCCAAAGCTCAAGCCTCCTTACCCATCCACGGCAGGATTGTTCAACAAGCCGACAGTTATCAATAACGTTGAGACACTGATGAATGTGCCGCTGATCATGCAGAACGGGCCCGAATGGTTCAGGAGAACCGGAACAGAGAATAGTCCGGGCACAAAAGTTTTTGCAGTAGCAGGCAGAGGAAGAATGTCGGGTGTGATTGAAGTGGAAATGGGTACTTCAGTCAGGACCATCCTCGAGGATATTGCCGACGGCATAAAAGATGGAAAAGAGCTCAAGGCTGTTCAGCTTGGCGGCGTTACCGGCTCCTTCATCACATCTGAGAACCTCGATATGAAGATTGATTTTGATGCATTGAAGGAGAAGGGAATCGGGATGGGTGCAGGAGGCTTTGTTATCATTGATGAGAACACGTGCATGGTTGACCTGGTAAGGCATTACATGGAGTTCATGCGTAATGAAAGCTGCGGTAAATGCATACCGTGCCGTGAAGGAACAGGACGCATGCTCGAGATACTTGAGAGCATTATAAAAAAGCCTGAGAATGAGGAATCTGGTACCACCCTCGAACGCTTCAAGGGGGTAATGCAGCTTGAGAGCATCGCATCGGTAATGAAGGATACTTCACTGTGCGGCCTCGGGCAGAATGCTCCCAATCCGTTCCTCAGCGCCCTCAGGAATTACAGGGAGGAATTCGAGGAGCATATTTTCGACAGAAAATGCAGGGCCAATATCTGCAGGGGACTCAGGACATTTTCAATCGATGTGGAAAAATGCACAGGGTGCACAGCCTGCGCATCAAAATGCCCGGTGAACGCGATCTACGGGACCAGGCTTCAGCCATTCTTCATAGTCGAGGATAAATGCATTGGCTGCGGGATATGCTATGATGTATGCAAGTTCAGCGCTATAACAGTAAAATAACCATTATGGTTTTTACAATAGAGGTAAATAACAAGAAGCTCAGGGCTGAAAAGGGAGAAACAATACTCTCGGCTCTTAACCGCAATGGTATCATCATTCCCACACTTTGCAGGATGAAGGATTTTAGTCCAACCGGTGCCTGCAGGATGTGCGTGGTGGAGGTCGAGGGGCGTGACCGGCTTGTTACTGCATGTTCACAGCCTGTTGAGGAATGGATGAAGATAAAAACCCATTCACCAAGGGTTATAACTGCAAGGAAAACAATTGTTGAACTGCTTCTCTCAAACCATCCTGACGATTGCCTTTACTGCGACCGCAACCTGGACTGTGAGCTTCAGCGGCTCTCGGAAGAGCTTAACATAAGGGAGCGGAGGATTCGCTCCAGAAAGATTAAACCCCGTCTCGATCAGTCAAGTCCGGCAATAGTAAGGGAGCTCTCAAAATGCATCCTGTGCGGAAGATGTGTAAGGATATGCGAGGAGTTGATCACTGCGACCTCTCTTGATTTTATAAACAAGGGCAGGCAGACTCATGTTGGTCCGGCAATGGACCGCGATTTTAACTTCTCCAGCTGCATAAACTGCGGACAGTGCGTGCTTGTATGCCCGACAGCCGCCCTTCATGAAAAACATAATATCTCCGAGGTCCAGGAGTACCTGAACAAGCCTGATATACTGAAGGTTATCCAGTATTCACCACTGGTGCCGGCAGGAATCGCAGAGGAGATGG
Organism: Bacteroidales bacterium; assembly: GCA_041303415.1. Lineage (GTDB taxonomy): Bacteria > Bacteroidota > Bacteroidia > Bacteroidales > VadinHA17 > LD21. The sequence goes on along the minus strand of JBFYPG010000166.1, from coordinate 3,331 downwards.
GTGTTAGATACAGCAGGGATTTTGACAGGGTGCTCAATTCGATCCTTCGCAAAATGGGCTTCGATAAGGTATTTAACACGGGTACCGGTACCGATATCTGCATTTCGGAGATTACTGACCAGCTTCTCGGCAGGATAAGATCCAAACCGGAAAAGCCTTTGTTCATAAGCGCATGTCCTGCTTGGGTAAAATATGCTGAACAGTTCATGCCCTCACTTCTACCTGACCTTTCAACAGTAAAATCGCCGCAGCAGGTTACCGGAGCACTGATCAAAACACTGGTCGCTTCACAGTCATCAGCGAAAGCCGAAAAGATATTTTCCGTCTCAGTAACACCCTGTACTGCGATGAAGTTTGAAGCCCGCCGCAAGGGAATGATGCGCAAAGGGATCAGCGACGTCGATTCGGTGCTCACCATCAGGGAGCTCGCCCGTGTGATACGGTTATATGGAATTGACATAACCAACGCAGGGCAGGAGCCTGCCGATGAGCCGATGGAAGGAAGAAGCTCCGTTGCAGCCATGGCTGAAGTATCCGGCGGAATGACCGAAGGAGTCATCAGGTCAGCATGGTTCAGGCTCACCGGAAGTGAAGCTGATAGACAGATGTTCAAAAAACTGCGCGGCGCAGGGAACTTCAGGGAAGCTTCCTTCAATACGGGAACACTTGAGATCAGCGTAGCCGTGGTCGACGGCCTTACAGGACTTGAAAAGCTTAAGGCAGCCCGGGCCGCCGGTAAGAAATATGACCTTGTTGAGGTGATGACCTGTCCCGGCGGTTGCGTCAATGGAGCCGGACTGGCATTAAAGGAGACAAAGGAAGACAGGAAGAACCGTACAAAAATGATCTTGCAGGCCGACGAAACAGATGCTGTAAGCATCCCTGAAAAATCGCCGGTCATTACTAAAATGTACGAAAAGCTTCTTAAGGAGAACAAGGAAATCTCAGATAAGAAAATATTTTATACACATTTTGAGAAGAGAGACGTATTATTATAGTTGCTGGTTACTGGTTGCTGGTTACTGGTTGCTGGTTGCTGGTTAAAAGGCAACAAGGAACAAGGAACAAGCAACAAGGAACCAGCAACAAGCAACAAGCAACAAGCAACAAGCAACATGTTAGTCTACACAATAAAAGAACTCTGCAGAACCTGCTACACCTGTGTCAGGGAATGCCCCGCCAAGGCAATACGTATTGTGGGCGGACAGGCTGAGGTAATAGATGAGAGGTGTATTGGCTGCGGGAACTGCACTAAAGTATGCAGCCAGGGAGCTAAGGTATTCCTTAACACGACCGACAGGGTGCTGAAGCTCATTGAAGATTCTTCTGAAGTGGCTGCAATAGTTGCCCCAAGCTTTCCTGCTGAATTCTATGATATACCCGATCACCAGGCCCTGGTAAGCATGATCAGGGCAATTGGCTTTAAGTATGTATCTGAAGTCTCATTCGGAGCAGATCTGGTTGCGGCAAAATACAAGAAGCTGCTGAGTGAAAGCGATGAATATTACATTTCATCTGATTGCCCCGCAATTGTGAATTTTGTAAAATACTACCACCCCGGCCTCACTGACTGCCTTGCACCGATCGTCTCCCCGATGGTTGCAATGAGCAGGGTTATGCATGCAAAATATGGAAATGACCTGAAGGTTGTATTTATAGGCCCGTGTGTGGCGAAAAAAGCCGAAAGCCCGGAGATTGATGAGGTTATCACCTTTACTGAGCTGAGGGAGCTCTTCGCAGCAAAAGGTATTTACCAGGTCAACAGCCAGCCCTCAGAGTTTGATCCGCCACTGGGTGGCAGGGGAGCTATCTTCCCGGTTACCAGGGGATTGCTTCAGACTGCAAACATTAACGATGATGCAATAACGGGCAATATTATTGCTGCAGAGGGAAGGATAGATTTTCAGGAGGCGCTTAAGGAGTTTGAAGCAGGGCTCATTAAGAAGCAGCACATGGAGCTTCTCTGCTGTGAAGGATGCATAATGGGGCCCGGTCTGTCGAGGAACGGAAAACAATATAACCGAAGGGCTCTGGTCAGCAGCTACGCAAGCGGCAAAATGGAAAATGGAGATTTTAATGTCTGGCAAATGGCTGTGAACGAGCATGCGGAAATAGATCTCTCTATTCGTCATAAACCTGAGGATCACAGGGCTTTGCTGATGGACGAAAAAGATGTGGAAGAGATCCTTGTCTCAATGGGCAAGATATCAAGGAAAGACCAGCTCGATTGCGGCGCCTGCGGATATGAGACATGCGTTGAGCATGCGGTTGCAATAAAGAAAGGACTTGCCGAAGTGGAGATGTGCCTGCCATACACCATTGAAAAACTTCATAAATCAGTCAACGACCTGGCACTTTCCAATGAAAAACTGAGGGAGGTAAAGCAGGCGCTGAAGCAATCCGAGAAGCTTGCTCATATGGGCCAGCTCTCTGCAGGCATTGCACATGAGCTTAATAATCCGCTGGGTGTGGTGATAATGTACAGCAATATACTTCTTGATGAAAGCAGGGAGGGCGATACTGTGCGGGAAGATCTGAAACTTATCGTTGAACAGGCGGGCCGGTGCAAGAAGATCGTTGCCGGACTTCTTAACTTTGCACGAAAGAACCAGGTCAACCATCAGCTTGTCAGCATCAGCGAGCTCGTCAGTCAGAGTCTTGAGAGCCTTATTGTACCGGCTAATGTTAAGATCAAAACAACAAACAATACTGCGAATCCTGAAGCAATGCTCGATGCAGAGCAGATGACACAGGTGCTTACCAACCTGGTCAAAAATGCATTTGAAGCAATGCCTTCAGGGGGAGAGATCGGGATACTCCTTGAAGATACCATGAGCGATGTAAGCATATCTATAACTGATTCAGGAACAGGAATTAAAGAAGGAGATAAGGCAAAAGTATTTGAGCCTTTCTTTACAACAAAAGGAGTTGGATTTGGCACGGGACTTGGTCTGGCAACAGCTTACGGCATAGTGAAGATGCATAAGGGAAATATTACGGTTGAGTCCAATACTGATCCCTCCAGGGGTAAAACCGGAACCAGCTTCAGGATTGTGCTGCCCCGGAGGAAAGAATAAAAGGTCATGCAAGTCGTGCAAGTCATGCAAGTCGTGCAGTCCTACGAATATAATGACCTGCAAGACCTGCAGGACCTGCACGACCTGCAAGACATTTGATTAGAAAGAGTAACTATATTTGATATCAGATATGATGAAAAAGAGCGATTACACGATCCTGGTGGCAGATGATGATCCTGATTATCTTTTCCAGACTATATTCAGTCTGGAGAAGGCAGGATATAAGACAGTAAAGGCAGAGAGCCAGGCAGAGG
>JBFYPG010000165.1:0-11116 GCA_041303415.1 Bacteroidales bacterium | reverse complement strand
GGGTAATTGCTCCCCCCCGGACGCACAAGCCCTTTTCCGAACCTGTTCCCGCACCATAACTGCGTTGTATTGATGACTTTTGTTCTGAGGGCTTCGCATACAACCTGTCCGGGCTGATAGGCAACATCACCGCAGAGCGCTGCCGTATCACCGATATGGATCGCAAGCCTCTCGAGCTCAAGGGCAATACATCTTTCGATCTGCAATGCCTCACTGACTTCAATTCCTGCGAGCGATTCGATCAGCTGTGAATGTGCAAGAGCATGTCCCACAGCTGTATCGCCGGCGATTGACTCAGAAAGGATGCCTCTCTGCAGGGCATTGTTCTTTAAGATGAATAAATCCTCAACACCCCGGTGCTGGTATCCGAGATGGATCTCAAGGTGAAGCACCTTCTCGCCGTTGCAGATGAACCTGAAATAGCCGGGCTCAATCACACCTGCATGCACCGGACCGACACCAACCTCGTGAAGCTCCTCGCTGCCGATGCTGTAGAACGGGTAGTTGTCCATCATCTGCGTCTGGTCAGCGCGGTTATGCGGATATCTCACCGGTTTGAGCCAGGGATGGCCCTCAAACTTCACTCCGTAATTCTCATGTATCTCACGTTCAAAGATGTGGAGCTGCGGAAACTCCGGTGTCAGGGATCTTAATCCCGCGCCTTTCATGGTCTCGTGTGCGAAAACATCAATGGTACCGTTCCTGTCATCGGCAATACAGCAGATGAGGGTCAGATTTCCTGAGATCATTGCTCCGTAGTATGCAGTACAATGCCTGGCCTCATCCTTCAGGCTCCCTGTGATCCTTTCACTGAAAGTTCCGTAATCTAGCATGGGAATTTCTTTCAGTCCGGCCGGTGAGGAGTTGTTTTTTAATGTTGTATATGTTTTACCGTTCATTGAGCTTCAGGGTTAGAAGAAGATTGAAATGCTCTGGTTTATGAGGCCTGAGAGGAACTGAGGCTGGTAAAAGCAGAGAGCCACTACGACAGCAAGAAGCACGAACTGGCTGATGCTCTCAACAGGACTGACTGCATCTGCGGGTTCCATGCCGGGCTCATTCCTGGGATCAGAGAATACTATGTGCATGACCCTTATGCTCATTGCATAGATAACGAAACAGAGCAGTATTACCACCCCTGCAAGCACTATCCACTGACCGTTGAACACCATCGCCCTGAATATCATTATCTCGCTGATGAAGAGTCCCGAAGGAGGTAAAGCGAGGATGCAGATCATTCCCGTCAGGAGCACCAGCGCTCCTGCAGGGTAAATCGCCATGTATCTTCCGCAGTCATCAAGCCTGAAAGTTCTAAGCACCCTAGACAGTTGCCCCATCTGGTAGAAGAGGCTCGACTTGGCAAGCGAGTGAAGCACAACAAGGAGGAATGCAGCATAATAACCTGATCCTCCGGCGCCTATGGCAATGGCAACAAGTCCCATATTCTCCAGGCTGGAGTATGCCAGCATTCTCTTCAGGTGCTTGGCTTTCAGCATGTAGCCTGCAGAGATAAGCAATGAAAGGATGCCGGCGAGAATGAGAACATGGTTCATGAACGCAAGTACCGGCGACGAAGAGAAGAGGGAATAAACCCTGAATATGGAAAGGAAGCCCACGTTCATCAGTGTGGTTGAGATAAGCGCGCTCACGGGGGGAGGCGCAACCGAATGTGCGTCAATAGTAACTGTATGCATCGGGAAGAGCCCCATTTTTGTGCTGAATCCGACCAGCACGAAAATGAATGCTATCTTCAGGTATAGCGGGTTGGCCTGGCTGATGATGCCCGCAAGGGCCTCAAATGAAAGGTTTGCTGCATCGCCGCGGCCATAAATAAGTCCGAGGAACAGTATGCCCAGGTAAGCGAGGGCTATGCCTGTTGAACATATGAACACATATTTCCATGTTGCCTCGAGCGCCGCTTCTGTGCGGTCGTGATAAATGAGCGCCGCAACTGCCAGCGTGGTCGCTTCAATGAAGATCCAGAGCACCGTCATCCCGTTGGCAAGGTAGGCTCCGGCCATGAATGTCATCAGCATTATCATGGCGATATGGTAGATGGTGTGCTTCTTCACATCATCACCGGAAGTGTAAATAAACCCATGATAAAAAGTGGGCAGAGCCAGAAGTGCAAGTATTGAGAGAAGAAGTACCCCTGCACTGCTGAATGTGAAGTAGCTGAGCTCAGTACTGTTCAGACTGGTCCAAGAATATACCGTGAATCCGATCAGCGTCAGGGCATAACCCAGCGAGACTATTCTTGTAGCTGTTTTGTTCCTGAAGAGCAGTATCAGCAGGCTGAGCAGGAGTGACGCCGAAAAGAATGAGAATACCATCATCGCTCAGTCTTTAAGAATTGTTAACTCGTTTGTATGTGGTTTGAGACGCAGCCCGAAGAAGCCTATTATCAGCACTCCCACGAAAATATCGAGAAGGATACCGATGTTTATGAGCATCGGCATCTCGTTACCCACGGCAAGGGAGAAGAGGAACACGGCATTCTCAACTATCAGGAAACCAATGATGTGCGAGATTATCAGCTTGTGTGTTACGATCATCAGAAGTCCCGTGAAAAGTGTGAACAGCGCAACAGCCAGGAATATCGTATTGATGAACGGATTGGGCATCGAGCTCGCCAGGATGACGCTTGTAAGCAGTCCGGCTATCGAGAATATCAGCAGGTAGAATCCGGGCATCGCCTGCCGGTGGACCTTTACCACTCCCGACCGTTTTGTGATGCCTGTGAGAAGATACGGCACAAGCAGTGTCTTTATCAGAAGCGTCTCCGCAGCGATGAACAGAAGGTTGGCTGTTGTGACTTCTGTAAGCTCAAATACGGCAATGCCGCAGAGCAGGAGTCCCTGCATGGCGATCAGCCTGATATATATTATCAGTCTCTCCGCAGATGCCAGGTAGATAAGAGTGATGGCAAATAATACAATGAGATAATTTACCATACGCTGCTATGTTAATTTATTGGTTATTATAAGTATCACCACAAAAGCTATCATGGCAATTGCAGATATCGTAAGTATATATTTCGGATTCTTGTTCATCTTGTTCCTTGCCCTGAAAGATTCAAGCAATCCGATTATCACTGCAAACAGAACCTGCACGAGAATGAATAGTCCGGCATGAAGCCAGACGCTCCATCCTGCCGGTACCAGTGCGTTGAAGACCAGCGAACCGTAAATAGCGAATTTCAGGTAAGATCCGATATGTATCAGGGCTTTATCGAAACCGCTGTTATCGAGTATCATCACCTCGTGGATCATCGTCAGCTCAAGATGTGTCTTCGGATCGTCAACCGGCACCCTGCTGTTCTCAATCATGGCTATCTGGATTAGAAGATAACACCCTATGATGCTGTAAATAAGCACATAGTCATCGCCTGTAACGAAGAAGTGCCTGAAAATATCCGAAAATGAGGTATATCCCGTGAACATGGCAAATGTAGCAAGCAGGATGAAGAAGGCAGGTTCGATGAGCATCGAGAAGAATGCTTCACGGTTGGCTCCCATGCCTTCAAAACTGCTTCCTGTGTCAAGGGCTCCGGTTATCATGAAGAACTTCCCGAGCGCAAGCAGGTATGCGAAGAATATGAAATCGCCTTCAAATGAGATAAGCGCCTTCTGGTTTGCAAATGGAATTACCAGCGCGGCACAGATTATTGAAGAAAGCGAAATGGCAGGGGCTATCCTGAAAATAATGCCTGTTGTATTGCTGAACAGGCTTCCCTTCCTTAGCAATACGAGTATGTCCTTCAAAGGCTGGAATATGCCCGGACCCTTTCTCCCCGATGCAATGCTTTTTGTCCTCAGGATGATCCCTGGGAAGAAGATTGCTGTGATCAGTATCAGAATGAGGCCGGTCATATCAGATGATCTTGAACATTGTTAAGAGGAACACCAGGAGCATGAAGATGAATGCATAAAGGATGTAGTGCCTTATCTCTCCTGTCTGCATCATTGCTATTTTTTTCAGCAGGGACGAAAACAAATCGACCGGCTTATCGATCAGGATCTTTTTGAACGCGTCATCGCTGTGCTGTTCAAAAGTTCTCTTTGCCGGGAATATCTCATCTTCGCTTATCTCCTCCATTATTTTCTTTGTCTGAAGCAGGGGCGATGCGAGGTGGTTATAGTTGTATGAATATGAGGTTGAAGTGTACTGCTGCTTAAATGAGCCTGCAGTATATCCGCAGCCCCATGTGGGACCTGCTGATACGGGTTTCCCTTTCAGATGAAAATGCCTGTAAAGAAGGATGACGGCTGAGAGCACAACAAATATGCCGCCCAGGATACTTATCTGTGACAGGCTTATTATTGAGGGTGATGCAATATTCACTGTTCCGGGGATACTGAATGCATCTGAGACAATATTGAATACGGGCTTCACAAAGAGGAGGGAGGCTACTCCAATCAGAACGATTAATGATGCTGTGATCAGCTGAGGCGCTATCATAGACCTGCTTACTTCGGTTGCTTCTGAAGCTTTTTCTGACCGAGGCTCACCGAGAAAAACTATTCCGAAGGCTTTTGTAAAGCAGAAAACAGCCAGTCCGCCAATAAGCACCAGCCCGGATATCGTCACCAGCAGCATGATAGACTGGTTCAGGTCGGCAGCGGAGAGGCTTTTGAACATACCTATATATATAAGGTATTCGGAAACAAATCCGTTGAAAGGCGGAAGCCCGCAGATGGCGAGTGATCCGATAAGAAACAACCCGGCAGTATAGGGCATCTTTTTCATCAGCCCGCCAAGCTGTTCTGTGTTGCGGGTGTGTGTCGCCTGGTAAACCGATCCGGCATTGAAGAAAAGTAACGACTTGAAGAGCGAGTGATTCAGCACATGAAGCATGCCTCCGCTGAAGCCGAGAAGGCTAAGAACGTTGTTGCCGGTTGCAATACCGATGATGCCAAGTCCCAGTCCGATACCGATTATTCCGATGTTCTCAATGCTGTGATATGCCAGCAGCCGTTTAAGGTCATGCTGTACAATGGCCATCATGACGCCATAAAGCCCGGATATCAACGATACAATAAGTACTATGAGTCCGATTTCTTTAAGGTCGTACTGAACTGACATCAGCACCCTTATGATCCCGTAGATACCCATTTTTATCATGACTCCCGACATCACTCCCGATACATGCGATGGAGCTGCCGGGTGTGCCTGCGGAAGCCAGGTGTGAAGAGGAATGAAACCTGCCTTTATCCCGAATCCGGCGAAAAACAGGAGGAACATTAATATATTGGAATGATTTGCAAAGTAGGTCTTCAGGGCATCAAAGCTCATCTGTCCGGTCTCTTTTTCGACAATAAGAAAGCTTATCAGAAGGAAGAACATCCCGGCATGCATCTGGATGAGGTAGCTGATTCCTGTCTTCATGATCGTCCGGTCTTCCGCCTCAAAGATCACCAGGAGGAATGATGAGAGCGCCATCAGTTCCCATGCAATGAGGAAGGCGACGCCGTCGCGGATCATCACTACAAGTATCATCGAGAGCCAGAGCCACAGGTATGAAAAATAATGAATTGAAAAGCGGAGCGGGTTTTTTGTTTCGTAATATGGTTTGAGGTAACCTTTTGCATAAAGGAAACCAACTAAAACCGTGAGATTGACCACCAGTATGAAGAAGGCCGATACCTGGTCAGTGATGAGCGGCAGGGATGCCTTCAGAAATGGGATTCTGAGCTCCGTTATGACAGCCTTTCCATCACCGGAGAGTGCCTGCACTCCCCATGCTGAGGTCAGCGTGATCCCGGCAACAAGGATGAACAGTGACCATAAGTATTTGTGCCGTTTAGGAACGATTAAGACAACAAACGAAAACAGAATAATAATAAGCAATGCAGAAGCGCCGTTCATCTTAAAGATCTAACACGTTGAGTGAAAAGTATATAGATTAACAAATATAAACCTTACCGTCTATTTTGCGACGGCAAAAATATAAAAATATCGGGCAAATAATAAAAAATAGAGAGAAAACTACTAAATGATGAAACGGTGCAACGGAAAGAGTGCGAGAGTGCGAGATGGCGGGAGGGTAGGAAGGAGCGACTCAGTGGCCCTCTGTGTCCTTTGTGTCTCAGAGGTTGTTTTATTTTTGCCTGACGCCTGACGCCCGGCGCCCGACGCCCGATGTCATTCCTTCATCAGAAAATCCATCAGCGTGATGTGTTTTACACCTTTCATTGAGGCGGTGAGTGGGAAACTATCCATTGAAATAACGTATTTCGGATAATTGTCTTTGATCTCCAGCAAATTACCAAACTCTCTGTCAATGACTTTTTTATCGCCCAGACGGAATGTAACCTGGTAATAAGAGAACTCATTCTCTTTTTCTGCCACAAAATCAATTTCCCTCTCTTCAGTCTTGCCGGCGCAGACACGGAAGCCTCCGGAGGTGAGGTGATTGTAAACGGCATTCTCGATGATTTTTGCCAGGTCAGCCGGCTTATAGCCGGTAAGGATATTTCTGAGACCGAGATCCTGGAAATAAATCTTTTCTCCGCTGGTGAGGATCCTTTTACCCGCCACATCCTGTCGTCTTACCTTGTTTATGAAATATGACTGTTCGAGATAATTCAGGTAGGAAATTATGACAGAAACTGATTTTGACTGCTTGTGGGCTTTCAGGTAACCGGCAATATTATTGGCAGATGTGATATTCCCGATGTTATCTGCCAGGAAGTGTGTCAGGTTTTCAAGGAATGCGATATCACGCACCTCATAACGGCTTATGACGTCACGGTAGAGGATGGTTGCGTAGATATTCCTGAGGTAATCATAGACCATTTCGTCCTCATCCGGGAGGTTGCGGATGTATGGCAGCCCTCCGTGTTTCAGGTATCTTCCCAGAGACTTTTCATCAGCAATAAGATCATTGAATCTCAGGAACTCCGGGAATGAAAGGCTATGAACCTGAACCTCAACCTGTCTGCCGCTCAGGAAGGTAGCTAACTCACCTGAGAATACCCTTGAGTTGCTGCCCGTGACATAAATATCATAGTTGCCATCTGACAGAAGACTTTTTAAGGCCCGCTCAAACTCCCTTACTTCCTGAACCTCATCAATCATAAGGATATTCCTGCCTTTCCTGCTTTTTGATTTCACATACTTATGCAGATCTGAGTATGTTTTAATATTGTCAAATTCAAATTTCTCAAGGTCGATATAGATAATATTTGCCCCCGGAAATTTCTTATGCAGCTCATCCTTTATCTGCCTCATAAGAAAGCTTTTACCGACTCTTCTCTGTCCGGTTATTACCTTAATGATTTGCTTCCCGTAATAAGGTCTTATCTTCTTCAGGTATAGTTCCCTTTTAATGTTCTTCATATTAAGTATACTTAATAAAACATGTAAATATACTATATATATTCAGTATACTGTATAGAAAACAGATGTTTTTATCCTTAATGTCTGATTAGAGATTCAAAATTTAAGGTTCAAGATTTAAAAGATTGCAGGACTGCGAGACCGCAAGACCGCAAGACCGCATGACTGCATGACTGCATGACTGCACGACTTATTCACTCCGGATACCGGTTAAGATTCTCCCATCTTACCTTCCACCTGCCATTTGAAGGAAACTGGTTTTCAGTGCACATCCTGGCCACTGCCGTAAGTAACCCCCCGTTGCCAGGCAGGTATAACGAAAGCCTGGCATCCTGGTAATTATGTCCGTTGAGAAGGTATCTGTTCTTCGGAGCATCCATAAGCAGAAAATCAATTGCCTGTTCTCCCCTGCCTGTTGATGCAGCCGACATGGCAAGCATCGGGAAGTCCCAGCCCCATGTCGATGACCAGTTCCACTTTTTCAGGATTGTATCGAGAGTATTTTGCAGTATCCTGTTTTCCACAAGTTCCGTATATGGCATCATGCCGGATATTCCTGATGATATGGGATGGTCTTTCATATAACGTTCATTCGAAAAGGAGTCTTTTGTATCCTCTGAGCAGAGGTACACTCCGTCCTTAACCGGCAGGGAAGGATAATTTTCAAGGATTGCCAACCAGAGGCCCGGTACCTCCTCCCCGTTCCTTTTCTTCCATTCGGCTGCGGTTTTGATGCCCCAGTACCAGTAAACAAGCTCAAACACAGGGTTTATGGTTGTCTCTTTTGAAAGGCTCTCCTGGGCTGGTATTAATACGGGCCCCAGCTGATACTTCCTGCTGTCAGGGTTAAGGTAAAAATAGGAAGCCATGAAATCAGCGCTGAGATCGACCAGGTCACTGTATTTCTTCAGTGTGGTTTCCTTGTCGGCAGAATTCCGGTATAGCAGCTCTGCAAAAAAGAGAGGGTGAGCCTGCTGCCAGATCAGGTAAGTGCCGACAGTGCTCGGGCTTTCCCTTCCCTCCCTGTCGGTCATTTTCGGCCACCGGACCCCGTCATATCCCTGCATTATGGCTGTGTTCCTGGCATTCTCAAGTATCCTGAAATAGTAATCCATCTGTTTTTCAAGGACTTCCCCGTGCTGCCATAATGCAAAGTGAACTGAATGCCACCAGTGCATCTCGAGGTGGAATTTACCATACCAGCTGTTACAGGTGAGCCCCGTTTCGGCCGGCGGATAAGATCCCCGGCACTGTGCCTGTGTGAGATACCTTGACAGGATGACCCTGCGTTCCAGTTCATATGCCCTCGGATCGGTACATCCCGAAAAATCGATTGCACCTCCTGAACTCCAGAAACTCTCCCATGACCTGCCTGACAGCTCTGCCGTTTCCTGAAATGTTTCAGGTGATTCTCCTTCTTCAGCCTCACTGAACCGGCAGCTGAATTCAAATGTTGTTCTTTTATTGTCAGGGATCAGAATGAAAACCCCCGGATTCTGTTCTGAGATTTTCCCTCCTGAACCTGAAATATCAATATGATACCGGCTGGTTTTCAGGTCCCTTACAATATGATAACCGGTTGAATCTGATCCGGAAAGAATGCACTGTTTTTCATCACTCATTGACAGGTTCATTCCGAAACCAACAGGATTCGTTACCGGGAAACTGAATTTTATTCCTAAACGATTATCAGTTAAAAGATCTGACTCAATCTTTGCTGAAATCATATCCTTTCCGGGGTGACAGACAGTAGTTACAGTAACCGGCACACCCTCAGCCTTAAATGAACTCGTTAATTCACCGTCCCAGAGGTCAAGAGTCTGGGTGTTATTTGTTATGTCATTCACACTCAATTCATTACCATCGCTTCTTTGTATTGCCAGTCCTATAAGGCCAAGGTGAATCCTTAACGGATTAGCCCTGAGCCATTCTGACGCTGATGCTTTTTGCGTGTCTTCAACTTCACGGAACTGGTTGACATAATTCACCGTCCTGCCATTAACTGTATAGCTTTTACAGACATCCGTCAGTGAATACCCCTGGGGATTGGGAGCTGTATACCACCCCCATTCCGACATGGTCCCAAGGGGGATCCCGTTTGAATAATACTCCGGGAATGTCTGTAAGCCCGTTATGTCGGTAGTAAATGCAAATTTTCCATTGCCAAGGGTCAGGGTATTAAGGCTGTCAATGGCGGTATTGGTTATGTTATGTCTTTTTACGACTGATTTTCTGTCAATTGGTGTAACGTCTCCTGAGCACTCAGCTAACAGGTAAGAAAGTAAAAGAAACAGGGCGGATATTTGTTTCATTTAATGCCGCTTTAAGATTTAAAGTTAAGACCTTTTTCGGAATACGGAATTCGGGAGGGGGCCTCCTACGCCAAGGCTACGGAGGCCGGAGGAGGGCTGGCCTCCGTGTCTCTCCGTGCTCTTAGTGTCTCTGTGGTTGTTTTATGTTTGCCTGTCGCCAGCAGCTGATTGCCATTCGCTTATGCCGCGAGCTCCCTTTCATGATTCTTTTAATAATTTATAGTCAGGTTTGTGCTTGTGCATAGTAACATAAGGTTACAGCAATAAATTGATTTTTGAACAGAAGAGTCAATTAAAGAAAATGTTTATATTTACGGCTTTTATAACGAAAACAGGTTTAATAAGATAAACTGAATGATGATGAAAATCAAACTCATGAGAAAGGTCGCAGGGATACTTATATTCTCTGCTCTTGCCTGTACCGGACTTCTGGCACAGGACAGGAATGCCGTTATTGCCGCCTTCAACGAAGGAGCAAAGCTTACGAAAACCGATGTGCCGGGAGCAATACAGGCTTTTGAAAATACTATCACGATTGCTGACCAGGTGGGGGAATCAGCAACTGACCTCAAACAGAAAGCAGCCGGAGCTCTTCCCGGATTATACATGAGAGCCGCCCAGGCAGCCATCAGCGAAAAGAAACCTGCCCAGGAAATTATGAAAGCTGCAAAAACGGCTGTGACGAAGGCTGATCAGTACGGAACACAGACCCATAAGGAAAATGCTTCAAAAATAATGGTTCAGGCTTATAATTCTCTGGCTAACAATTATTTCAGCCAGAATGATTATACTAACGCTGTTCTGACATTCGATAGCCTCCTGGCAATTAATCCGGGCTACGTAAATGCCATTTACAACAAGTCCCTGGTTCAGATAAAGCAGAACGATGCCGCCGGCTTTGAAACAACCATCGACAGCTATATTGAGAAAGTCAAAACAACAAATGATACAGCAAAAGTAAAGCAGGCTTCCACCCTTGCGCTTGAATTTTTCAGAGGTGCAGGTTCACAGGCAAACCAGGCCGATAACCTGGACGAAGCGCTTGCTAACCTTGATAAGGCTGCAAAATACGGTGACGACAAGGACCTCTTCTATTACTATGCCGACGTATACAACAAGAAGAAGGATTTCGACAAAGGAATAGAATATGCTCAGAAAGGACTTGCACTTGAGACAGGTGCGGCCGAAGCACAGGCAAAATTCCACTACCAGCTTGCAGTGGCACAGTCAGGCAAGGGACAGAATACAGAGGCATGCGCTTCGTTCAAAAAAGCAATGTACGGTCCATTTGCTGAAGCTTCAAAGGCCCAGAGTAAGAATCTGAAGTGCCAGTAGGAATTAGTAGCGGGTACAGAGTATAGAGTACCGGGTACAGAGTATAGAGTACCGGGTACAGAGTATAGAGTACCGGGTACAGAGTATAGAGTACCGGGTACAGAGTATAGAGTACCGGGTACAGAGTA
>JBFYPG010000164.1:0-24242 GCA_041303415.1 Bacteroidales bacterium | reverse complement strand
ATTCCATCCTCTATCGTAACCCTGATCAATACAGGCTGTGATACAATGGGCTGTTTTGTAACACCATCCCGGATAATGGCCTGGTAGTTGAATCCCTGGGGCACCTGGGAAGATAAAAGATAAAAGACCAAAGAAAAAAGAAGTGTAAGGGAGAGTTTGGTTTTCATAATGATAGGTATTACGGTTTGACGGTATGATGGTATAACGGTTTTCACCCATAGATCCCCTCCTGCTTTGCTCACCGAAGTCCTGTGCCAACAGGACGAAGGTGAGGGAGGGGGCAGGGGTGGGTTTGTTTAAAGTTAGAACAAAAAAAGATTCAAGTCAAAACTTTTTGACGAGAGTATCTGAAAATAGTGTGGATATACCTTTTTTAACCACGGGGTTACACGGGTCTTCGCTCCGCTCAGACTGACACGGAGTTACCATCCTTCGCTACATCCTTCGCTAAAGCTTCGGATGTCAAAGAAAGCTACGGATGGCGAAGCACGGTTTTTCTCCCCTTCCCCCAATCTCCCACTCCCCCCTTCCTTCTTCCTTTGCGCCTTTATACCGTTGCGCCTTTGCGCCTTTGCGCCTATTTCTTCTTCAGCAATTCAACTTCTGCCTTCAGTTCATCAATCTGCTTCTGCTGGTCTTTGACAGCCTGGAGGAGGATCGCTGTTAATGTTCCATAATTTACAGCTTTATATCCTTTTTCATCCGTTCTAACTGCCTCAGGAAAACTCTTTTCCAAATCCTGAGCAATAACACCGATATATTTATTATCTGGATCTTCTCCTTTTGTAACCTCTTCCTTATAGTTATATTGGATAACAGACATGTCCTTAATCTTATCAATGACACCATCAGCATCTATTGATCTCACATTTTGCTTTAATCGAATATCGGAGGGGGTCCAAACACCAGTTGCATAAGCAGAGCCTGAAATAATTAATCTATAGAAGGGGGATGGGGCAGAATTGATCCCGACATAAGCATTGAACCTTAGCTGGCTTGCGGAAAAGTCGCCGTAAATGAGTGCGGCAGTTGAATAATTACCGTAGTTATCGATATATAGTTTATTTGATCCTGTCTCATAATATCCTGCCCAGTGCCCGATGAAAACATTATTTGAACCGGTGGTGTTTGTATAACCTGCGGCGGGACCTATAATTGTATTATACTCCCCTGAAATATTATCATGACCCGACTCGTGCCCAAAAAAGGCATTACCTTTTCCGGTTGTCGTGGCATAGCCAGCCTGGTGACCGACCATTGTATTATAGTTATTGGTGACCACTTTTCCTGCTGCATTACCGACAAATGTATTGTATGATCCAGTGGCGCTTGTACCGGCATAATTGCCAAGAAAGACATTATGTTCACCGATTGTACTGGCAAATCCGGCTTCAGATCCGGCAAAAAAGTTATAACTGCCACTCACGTTTGAAGCACCTGACAGGTTCCCCACAAAAGTATTATAAGATCCTGATGTATTGTCATAACCTGCATCGCTTCCGAGTATCACGTTCTTTTCACCTGTTGTATTCTCATGTGCTGAATTGCTGCCAAGAAATACATTATAATCACCTTCATTATAATAACCTGCTCTGTTACCAAGAAAGACCCCTGCTTTACCCATATTATTATATCCTGTAAATGGACCTATCATAACATTATAGCTTGCAGTATCATTATAATAGCCTGCCAGGGTTCCAAGAAACACATTCTGTTCGCCAGTGGTATTTGAGTACCCTGCCTCCTGTCCCAGAAAGACGTTGGCCCATCCTTTGTTTGAGAATCCGGCCAGGGTTCCGATGACTACATTATAATTACCAGAATAATCTTTGTCTGTATGTGATGCCTCCTCTCCGGCGCTGAGTCCAATAAAAACGTTTGAGACTCCTGCATCATTTGACATTCCTGCATTCTTCCCCATGTATACATTATAGCTTCCATATGTGTTTAATAATCCGGTTGAATCGCCAAAGAACGTATTAGCAATACCTTCAGTTGTATTTAAACCAGACATATAACCCAGGAATGAATTATACAAACCTGTTGTAATAGCTTTACCACTTTTATGACCAATAAAATAGTTTTTTGGCGTCAGCTGAAGGAAACTTTCGGCTGCATCCTTGGTGGTGCCGAATCCGCCGATTGCAAAGCCTCCCTTGGGCCCTTTCGCAGGGTTTTCATCCACGTAAACCCTTACGCTGTCGCTTGTTACCGTCATATAATTCTGCGATGTGCCCTTCACAGTTCCGAATCCGCCAATGGCAAAGCCTCCTTTCGGACCTTTTGCAACCCCGTCGTCAACATATACCCGGACTCCTTCATTATAAACTGCAAACACTATCTGGCCATTCTTGTTCTTGACGACAAAAATTGCCGAGTCGGGAGATGTTTCTGTTCCCCTGATATTCATCTTTGTGACTGCTCCCACCATGTTGGCAGTAACCATTGAGTATGGCACCGACCAGAGCTTCGATGTGCCCATATATTTCCAGGCGTTATTGTAATAGACCTGCGTCTTAAGGTATAGCGGTTTCGCTGCCCAGTTTATGTCGCTGAACTTGGCCGCGCTCCCAGCCTGCCGTACTCCGGCTCCTATCACAATATTGAATACACCTGACATGTTGGTCTTTACTGAAGAATGAAGTTCCTCATAAACAATTGTCTGTGCAATAGTATCGGAGAGGAAACTTATTTTTACCTGCAGGGTGGCATTAGTAATGACACCACCGGTACTGCTTTTGGCAACAGCCTGGTAGTTGAATCCCTGCGGGATTTGGCCGAGGGCGGAGGGCGAAGGGCAAAGGGCGAAGAGCACAGAGCTCAGGGCAAGAAATAAAAGTGATTTTGGGGAGAGTTTTGTTTTCATACAGATAGACGTTATGGCGCAAAAGCACAAAGGTGCATTGGCCGGTTAGTAATTGATCAACATATTAATAACTGGACTAAAGTTATTTGAAAAGATGAAACAAATCAATTTTTTTTTACGAATGGTGATAAATGGAAGGTTGATTTGCACACAATTTCTCTGATTCAGTGAACAAGTAAGTATACGCGATTGACAGGTTTCTAAAATAAGAACCTGAAAATAAATCCATTATCTCTTTGAGAAATCAATTATTTTCCTAAATTTGGTAAAAGTAGTTTCCAGTTTTACAGAATGTCTGAGAATCCGGTTTTTTAGTACTCCGGCGGGTTAATAAAGGTTCTGCCTGAAAACAGGACACCGTTATAGATTCCAATAATTTATTTATCATATGTGCAATTAAATCTTTTAGAATGAAAAACGCATTAAAAAAAATCAGATTGAAAATCTATTTTGATTTTCGGAAGAACCTTACTGTTCAGTCATTAAAATTCATTCCTGTTTTTTCGTTATGGCTGATATCCTGGAATCTGTATTCACAGCCTTTTTTTATCAGCCGCTCTTCGGCAGATTATACAGAGGCTGTACCTACTTCAGGCTGCAGTGCCGAACCCTATGCTGATTGTGTAATAAAGCTACTGCCCGGACAGGTGGGAACAGATTATGTATTTACTGTTGTTTTAAATACTCCGAATCCTGTTAGCCATGAGGCTACTTTTGCAGATAATCCATGTACCTGCAGTTTAAACCCGTCAACAAGTTACACAGCCAATGATTTATTTCTGACAGTAACTGTTCCCGGCAGTTGTATCTGTTCATCCAGTCCTGTCTATCCAAATAACTACATAGATGTAAATGTTCATGTTGATTATGATGGACCAATGGATGACCAGGTATTCAGGATCGCGCTGCCCCGTGATCCTCTCAGAATTGCCATGGTGCTTGATATTTCAGGCAGCATGAGTCTTCCTACTCCCGGAGATGATGTGGATTTCACACCCCGGTGGGATGTGCTTAAAACGGCTGTCAAGACTTTTACAGAAAAATTAGAATTTCTCAGATACCCATATGATTCAATTGCACTGACATACTTCAGCACAACTACGGAACAACCTGTATTCCCGACAACACATGAATTTATAGAGATTACACCGGAGAATGAATCTCCGGCAACCAACCTGTCTTCAGCTATCATTAGTACTGACCTCAACCTGACAACAAGGGTTCCCCACGGAAGAACAGCAATGGGACTGGGACTGATGGATGGCAAGACTAAGCTGCACCACAACAATATTACCAGCGACGGAGCAAAAAAGATTGTCCTGTTATTCACTGACGGGTTCCAGAATGTATACCCGAAAGTCACTGATGATGGTATAACCCTTGAAGACGGAAGAAAGCTGAATGATTGCTCTCCCTGTACTTCTCCGCAGCAGCTCATTAAATATTACACGATCAGCATGGGTGCCGGAATCAATGTCCCTGAAATTCTCACAATCATAGCAGACAACAATGACGGAATCGCACGCAATTCAACCACTGGTGAAACATCTGAATTTACAACCTTCTTTGATAATCAGTGGGAAAATATGCTGTATTCAAGCAGTCCTCAGACAGTAGCCAATAAAACAGGAACAAATATATCTGAAGAGGCCGACTATTCATTTACAATTAATAAGAATATTAAAACAGTCCTTTTTCAGCTTATATCAAAAGAGAGCGACAGTCTGACTATCAATGTGGTAAAAGACGGAATCACACTGACTCCCGTCCTGGAGAGACATGATCCAAATCATAAGCTGGCAGGCTTCACCCTGCCGTACCATTCAGCGGGGAACGTATTATATTCCAGTGGAAAATGGGATGTTTACCTGAAAGGAAATTCAGATAAAAAGTACATGCTTTCATGCTTCGTTGATGATCATTTCCTTAAATACAATTTTGAATTAAACAAGTCCATTTTTACAGTTGGCGACTCCATCAAGTTTTCGGGCACTCTGGATTATGCAGGAGAATCATTAGCTGATGAGAATTTAAAGGTTGAAGCTGCTATATTCAAACCGGGAGATGATCTAGGAAACCTTCTTTCAGTTTATCTGACTCCCGATACCATTCAATTCAATGATATCGACGATCCCGCACAGCAGAAACTACAGGCGCTTCTTCTTAACGATTCATCATTCTATCATTCATTACTTCCTGAAGAACAGATAATTGAACTGAAACAGGTGAATGCCGGATCATTCTCCGGGAGCTTCAGCAGTACGGAGCTATGCGGCGTTTATAAAATAGTATATTTGATTAAAGGAGACATTCCCCTAAACGGATCCTTTGAACGATCGAGAACCTCTGAGGCATTTTTTGTATTCGGGAAAGTTGAAGAAGCTGATCCTGTTGTTAATCCGAAACAGCCTGATCCTCTGCCTGACAGTGCTAAATATAAAAATCTGACGGTTCTTCAGATAAGTCCGAAGAGTAAATTTGGTTACCTCATGGGCCCAGGGTTTAGTTCAAAAATAAATGTTGTCATAAACCCGCGGAAAAAAATAAACTCTGCTTCGCTCTTAACTGTTAAAGAAGTGGAAGTTACGACTTATGTAAAAGAGATAAAGGATAAACTTGATGGCAGTTATCTGATCTATCTTGTGAGCAGCTCAAAGAATCCAAATCCGAAGATCAGCATAAGTGTAAGAGGAGAGACAATGTATGAAGGAAGAGCATGTCCTATCCCGTGGTGGGCAAATATGCTTCTCATAATCCTGGTCATCCTCCTGGTTTTACTCTATTACTTAAAATCAAAAAAGATTGTGATTTACAAAATAATACTATGGATTACCAGTCTTATTATCTTGATAATTATATTATTACATTACTTTGGAATAATCAGGTTATTCTGTTAAATTGACCTGAATGAAAGAAGCCGTGCAGGGTAATGCCTGCATAGCTTCTTTATTAAATATGATTCTAGTTTCACTTCTTCTGTAACATCTCCAGCTTTCTGTTTATTTCAGCTATCTGGCTCTCGAGTTCCTGGTACTTCACTTTTTGTAAATCAATTATCTCTTGCTGTTCCTGAATGCCTTTTATAAGAACCGGAATAAGTGCTGAATATTTGATACCCATTAAGTTATCAGGATCTGAGCCGATATCCACGACCTCACTGATGACCGGCTGTACTTCCTGTGCTATTAATCCCAGGTTATATCCCTGGTCAGGGTATTTCTTCCATTTGAATAACACAGGGTGAAGCTGAAGTATTTCCTTCAAGCCATAAATCAGGCCGGAAATATCGCTTTTTTCACGCATATCAGATGTTTGGATTACATTGTTTGTTGCATATACAGTTGTCCATCTGTTAGATGATAGTCCTAATGAATTTGCATTATCATCATTAGGATAGAAATTGCCATCCACTTTGGTATGACCACTTTTAAAAACGACAAAAGCATTATTTACACTCGTTGAAGCTGAGCCATTACCTACGATAAAGACCGGATCAACCAATTTCCATTCATCAACATCGGAAGCAGCAATCGAATCATTCCATTGGCCAACAACAAATGAACTGTATGCTCTTGCAGTAGTCTCATAACCTGCTGCAAATGCAAAGTTTCCTGAGACCCGTGTATGATACCCTGTTGCTGTTCCGCAGTATGAGGAAGCCTTGGGCAGATATCCAAGAGCGACCGAATAGTCACCTCCGGCCCAGCTCTGCCTTCCAAAGCTTAATGAATACCCTCCGGAAGACCTGGTACTAAGGCCTCCGGCCATTGAATATGTTCCTTGAGATATTGTCGAATACCCGAAAGCCAGTGAATAGCCACCTGAAGAGTTGGTCAGCCTGCCAAAAGCTGCTGAGGCAGTCTGTGATGCGGTAGCCTGGTAACCTGCTGCTACAGCTCCTGTCGCGCTTGCCAGCGACTGATATCCCATTGCTATTGCACTTGAAGCAGTTGCTTTGGACTTATATCCTGATGCCATCGCACTGGAAGCAGTTGCTTCGGCATAACGACCAAAAGTTGTTGATCCGTCTCCGGTCGACTTGTTCCTGTAACCAATAGCCGTAGCATATCTGCCGGTAGCCTCTGAATAGCCCCCCATTGCTAATGCATACCAATTACTGGCATTAGTATTATACCCTATGGCCGTGGCAAAATCAAAACTTGCAGTATCATTGGCACCAATTGCAAATGAACCTCGTCCTGATGCAACTGATCCCAGTCCGATTGCGTAGGCATATTCACCGGTGGCTTTAGTGTTGCCTGTAATATTCCCGAGTGAGTCAATACCCACCGATCCGAATGCGAAACTTTTATCAGCAATAGCCTGAGATCCTGATCCAAGAGCAAACGCATCATTCCCGGAGGCTTTAGCCTGGTAACCGACAGCCATTCCGTTATTGTTTGATTCAGCTTTATAACCTATTGCAGTTGAATATGTTCCATAGGCCATGCTCCTGTATCCAAAAGCCTGTGACTGGTTTCCCTTTGCTATCGACCTGTAACCCAGGGCTGTTGAATTCTGGCCTACACTATCAGCCGATCCGACGTGTACCTCTCCTCCTATCAGAGCTGATTTCACAGGATACCACATAATCCTGGATTCATTCTTTATCACTTCAGCTGCAGGAGCGGATGTTACATTGAAAAAATCAGTTTTTTCACTTGCTGCCTCAACCGGCTTGACTGCAAAACCGCCAAGAGATCCGGTTTTTGTAACATCTGAAACATATATCCTCGTACTGTCCTCCGATACTCTCAGATAATTTATAGGCTGACCTTTGACCAGTCCATATCCTCCTATTGCAAAACCTCCCTTGGGACCTTTATCATCGCCCAGGTTATCAATATAGATCCTCACACTGTCGTTGTTGACAACCAGCAGATCCTGCGGCTTTCCTTTTGCAATACCATAGCCTCCGATAGCAAAGCCTCCTTTTGGTCCTTTGTCAGTGTCTTTATTGTCAATATAGATCCTGACGCTGTCGTTGCTTACCATTAAATACTTCTGGGTAAGCCCTTTTACAGTGCCGAAACCGCCGATGGCAAAACCGCCTTTAGGGCCTTTGTCTTCATCGCCATTGTCGATATTAAACCTCACACTGTCGCCGCTGATGAACATGTATTGATGAGGGATGGTCTTAGTCATTCCAAATCCGCCTATGGCAAATCCTCCCTTTGGTCCTTTTGCATCCTGATCATTAACATATATCCTGACACCTTCATTGTAAACTGCAAATACAGTCTGACCGGTGTTGTTCTTAACCTCAAACAATGCCTCTTCGTCATTTGTTGTGGTCCCGGTAATGCCCAGTTTCTCAACCGGTTGTGTAAATCCGTCAGCTACCAAAGCATAGGGAACCGACTTCAGAGCTGTCGTACCCATCAGCTTGTCATAATCAGGCGTCCCTGATACCGGGTACTCAAATTCAGTCTTGAGAGACAAGGGAACACTCCAGTCAATATTGCTGAATACAAAAGCACCTACAGGAGTTCCGCCTCCCACAACAAGCGAAATGGCTCCGAACTCATCGGTGGTGGTTGAATGGGTCTCCTGGTAAACAACAACAGAACCCGCGGTCTGAATGGTAAACCTTATCTGAACACCCTGACTCACTATCGGATTGTTAGAAGGGTCGTCTCTCAGAACTGCCTGGTAGTTGAATCCCTGCGGGACCTGGCTCAGGGCTCGGGGCGCAGGGCTCAGGGCAAGAAGGCACACGACGAACGATACATGACGAACGACGCACGACACACGGAAAAAGGGAAAGAGTTTTGAATTCATTGCTAATACGGTTAAAATTCCTTACTATCAGAAAATAAACCGTAAGTTATGCCAAAAAACAATCCGAGTCAAGTTTTTTTGACCAACATCAACCTAATGATGATTGCACGATTGCACGATTGCACGATTGCACGATTGCACGATTGCATGATTGCACGATTGCACGACCTTAGGATAATCTGCTCTTATAATCCCTATACCCGAACTCCCTGATAAACCTGAACTTCCCTTCTTGTGTCCAGATTCCTATTGAGGGATGATGCACGCCGTTGAAAGTTGTTGTTTTTACCATTGTGTAATGGATCATATCAAGGAAAATGATCCGGTCGCCGGGTTTTAATTCTTTTTCGAATGACCAGTCGCCCATAAAATCCCCCGACAGACACGAATTTCCCCCGAGCCGGTAAGTGGGTTTGCCATGCATGGGATCTGTTCCGTTAAGAAGTTTCGGTTTATACGGCATCTCAATACAGTCGGGCATATGTGCAGTGAATGAGACATCAAGGATGGCTGTCTTAATTCCCTGGTTTTCAACTATATCCTCAACCGTTGCAACCAGCTCACCGGTCTCCCAGGCAAAGGCGCTGCCCGGCTCAAGGATAACGTGAAGACCGGTTCGTTTACGAAAATCCTTAAGCATTTTTATCAGATGGGGCGTATCGTAATCCTTGCGGGTTATAAGATGCCCTCCTCCCATATTGATCCATTTCAAATCCGGGAAAAACCTTCCGAATTTCTCTTCAACGACTTTCAACACCTTCTCAAGTGCAAATGAATCAGATTCAAACAGCACATGAAAATGAAGGCCCTCAATGCCCTCGGGAATTCCCTTTTTAAGAGCATCTGCCGTGATACCGAGTCTTGATCCCGGAGAACAGGGGTTATAAAGTCCATGGCTTATTTCAGAGAATTCCGGGTTGATCCTCAGACCAGGAGAGATTTTGTTTCTGCCTTTGTTCAGAAACCCGGAGAATGTATTGTACTGGGCGAGTGAATTAAAAGTTATATGCGAACTGTACTTCAGAATGGTATTAAAATCATCCTGCTTATAAACCGGTGAATATGTGTGAGCCGGAGATCCTATCTCCTCAAAGCACAGCCTTGCTTCATCGGGTGAGCTTGCAGCTGCCCCGGAGACAAACTCCTTAAGGATATCAAAGACACCCCACATTGCAAAACCCTTGAATGCAAGAATTATCTCTGCTTCGGATTCATCAGCCACATGCTTAATCAACGAAAGATTCTTGCGGAACCGCTCTTCATCGATTACATAACAGGGTGAGGGTATTATGTTGTAATTAATATTCAAGTGATAATTTGTTAAGGGCGTTAGGGCTTTAGGGATTTAGGGCGTTAGGGCTTTAGGGCGTTAGGGCTTTAGGGCTTTAGGGCTTTAGGGCCTTAACGCCTTAACGCCTTAACGCCTTAATGCCATCATATTCATAGTTCCAAATCGACATCATACAGCTCCACCCAGGGCAATCCGAGCAGGTTGAGTTGTTCCATGAAAGGATCGGGATCAAATTCCTCAACGTTAAAGACACCGGGTTTCTTCCATATTCCTTTCAGGTACATCATAGCGCCGATGGCAGCCGGAACACCGGTAGTGAAGCTTACTGCCTGTGTGCCGGTCTCCTTATATGCTGCCTCGTGGCTGCAGTTATTATATATATAGTATGTCTTCTCCTTTCCGTCTCTGGTACCTTTTATTCTGCAGCCAATGGAGGTCCATCCTTTGTAGTTCTCCCCCAGCCCGCCCGGATCGGGAAGGACTGCCTTGAGGAATTTGATAGGAATTATCTCCCTCCCATCGAACATGACCGGTTCAATGCCTGCCATCCCGATATTCTGGATCACCCGCAGGTGTGTCAGGTACTCCTGTCCGAAAGTCATCCAGAACCTGGCTCTTTTAAGCGTCGGGAAGTTTTTAACAAGCGATTCCAGTTCCTCATGATAGATCAGGTATGACTCCTTTGGTCCTATTTCCGGGTAGTTAAGGGGCTTGTGTATCTGGTGCGGCTTTGTCCATACCCATTTTCCGTTCTCCCAGTACTTGCCCTTTTGTGTCACCTCCCGGATATTGATCTCCGGATTGAAGTTGGTTGCGAATGGCTTGCCATGGTCTCCGGCGTTGCAGTCGACGATATCGAGATAATGAAGCTCGTCAAAATGGTGCTTGGCCGCGTATGCCGTGAAAATGGAAGTCACCCCCGGGTCGAATCCGCATCCGAGGATCGCTGTAATTCCGGCCTTTTTATACCTCTCCCGGTATGCCCATTGCCAGCTGTATTCGAATTTTGCTTCCTCGATAGGTTCATAGTTGGCTGTATCAAGATATGCAACGCCTGTTTCAAGGCAGGCATCCATGATGTGAAGGTCCTGGTAAGGAAGCGCCACATTCACAACCAGGTCGGGCTTATATGATTTAATAAGTTTTACCAGCTCAGGCACCCTGTCCGCATCGATCTGAGCTGTCTGAACACGGTTGCCTCCAATCTTTTCAGCAATAGCGTCGCATTTCGATTTTGTGCGGCTTGCAAGCATTATATCGCTGAATGTATCGGGCAGGGAAGCCATTTTGTGGACTACAACAGTGCCTACTCCTCCTGCTCCTATTACCAGTACTTTTCCCATAGCATATGATTTATTTACAATTTTGTGATGTATTTAACCAACCCCCTTTCTGATTTCCCCCAAGGGGGAAAAGCCCATCCGGCAAGCTGGCTCCTTCGCTAAACCAGCCCACCGGGCTGGTTTTTAACGCTCGGCCCTCCCCCTGGGGGGAAGGCCGGGTTAGGGGGTTTTCATTTTAACCCTGCTTCAAATATAGCATTAAAAAATGACCATTCAATGACCTGCCTGGCGAACCATCAAATGAATATATGTTTTTAGTTTGGCGAGAATTCTGATTATATTTAGGCCAGCGACAGACCGGTAATGAGGCTCATAAATCCGTTGATAATCCTGAGGATACTCAGTAACATTATGGTTCTGGAAACGGTTGCGTTTCTGATATGCATTCCTGTTGCCCTGATTTATAATGAGCCTCTCTTCCCATTCATCATTTCATCAGTCATAACTGCCCTGCTATTCATTCTGCTGAGAGTGACTACAAGAAATGCGGATTACAGCCAGATGAGCAACCGTGACGGATTCCTGGCAGTAACACTATCCTGGCTCCTGTTTTCTGCAATAGGTACTCTTCCCTATATGATAAGCGACTCCATTCCTTCCTTTACGGATGCTTTTTTTGAATCTGCATCAGGTTTTACAACCACAGGCGCCTCAATTCTCAGCGATATTGAAGTTCTGCCATATTCCATACTGTTCTGGAGAAGCTTCACGCACTGGATCGGGGGAATAGGCATTATTGTCCTAGTAATTATTGTTCTTCCAGCCTTAAAGATTTCAGCGCAGCAGTTACTGGTCCTTGAATCATCACTTAAGGAGAAGATACACCCCAGGACAAAGGCAATCGGATTCAGGCTTCTCCTGATATACCTCGGACTCACATTTATGGAGGTTTTATTTCTTTCCATGGGTGAGATGAATCTCTTTGACAGCGTTTGTCACACATTTGGCACAGTAGCCACAGGAGGTTTTTCAACAAAGAATACAAGCATTGCAGGGTTTTCTGTTTACACACAGTATATTATTGCATTATTCATGATGCTCTCGGGTGTAAGCTATGTTGTTTATTATCATATCATCAAACTGCAGTTCAGCAAGGTGAAGCGAAATGAGGAATTGTGGTTTTACCTGGGTATCATTCTGGTTACCGGGATCATCACAACCCTTATACTGACTTTTCAGTCGAATGAATCCATTGAACCTGCAATCAGGAAAAGCTTTTTCCAGGTCATTTCGATTATCACAACCACCGGCTTTATAACATCTGATTATCTTAAATGGCCTGCAGGAGGAATTATCCTTATGTTTATCCTTCTTTTCGCCGGAGCCAGCACAGGATCATCAACAGGGAGCATCAAGATGGCAAGGCATCTTCTTATAATTAAAAATATTGCAAATACTTTCAGGAAGCTGACCCATTCAAGTGCAATAACCCATGTCAGGCTGAATGGAAAACCGGTTCCAGATGAGGCCAGCAACTCTGTATTGTCTTTCATGGTGCTATACCTGTTCATTTTTCTA
This sequence comes from Bacteroidales bacterium, assembly GCA_041303415.1. Lineage (GTDB taxonomy): Bacteria > Bacteroidota > Bacteroidia > Bacteroidales > VadinHA17 > LD21. The sequence continues at coordinate 11,443 of JBFYPG010000164.1, read as the reverse complement.
ATTGGTACGGTAATAATAGTTCTTACAGGCCTTGATCCTGTTACTGCAGCCAGCGGAGTTGCAAGCTCCCTGGGGAATGTCGGTCCCGGACTTGGTTCAATCGGCCCTGTATATAATTATTCCCACCTTCCTGAGATCAGCAAGCTCATTTTCAGCCTTTTAATGATTATCGGGAGGCTTGAGATAATAACTGTAATTGCCTTATTCTCAAAATCATTCTGGAAACTATAAGAGACGTCAGGCACCAGGCGACAGGCGACAGGAATACAACCAGTAACAAGGAACCAGCAACCAGTAACAAGGAACCAGTAACTCTCAATAATTGTTCAGAATCTTCATTTTATTATATATTTGTACCCGGTTTTTAACCGGGGTATGAAACTCATAAATCCTTTGATCATACTCAGGATCCTGAGTATAATCCTTCTGATAGCAAGTATTACCTTCCTGTTCAGTGTACCTGTGGCACTTATATATAATGAACCAGTGCTCCCCTTCCTGTGGTCTTCCCTGGCAGCCTTTATTATTTATGGTATATTCCGCCTTGGCAGCATTAAGGCAGACACCGGCAAGATCACGACCAGGGAGGGATTTCTTGCTGTGACTTTATCGTGGCTTGCTTTTACCCTCATAGGATCGCTGCCATATATCATAAGCGGTTCAATCCCCTCATTCATAAATGCATATTTCGAATCGACATCAGGATATTCGACCACCGGGGCATCAATACTAACGGAGGTGGAAGTCCTGCCATACTCGATATTGTTCTACAGAAGCCTTACACATTGGATTGGCGGGCTTGGCATAATCGTCCTGGTAATAATAATACTTCCCTCATTAAAGGTTTCAGGCTACCAGCTTTTCAGCCTTGAATCGTCAATAAAGGAAAAGATCCATCCGAAAACCCAGGCTGTCGGCATAAGGGTTCTTATCATTTACCTGGGGCTTACCCTGGCCGAGGTGATCATGTTATGGCTCGGCGATATGACTTTCTTCGACAGCCTGTGCCATTCGTTTGGCACGATCGCTACCGGAGGATTTTCCACAAAAAACAACAGCCTGCAGTTCTATTCAAACTATAGTCAGTATGTTGCCATGGCATTCATGTTCCTTGCCGGGATAAGCCAGGTCGTTTATTATTATCTCCTGAAGTTCAACTTCAGAAAGGTAAAACAGAATGAAGAACTGTGGTTTTATTTTACTATTGTCTTTATTGCAGGGGCTGTTGCAACCCTGATCCTGTTCTCATCATCGGAAAGGAGCCTGGAAGATTCATTCAGAAACGGATATTTCCAGATTATATCAATTCTTACCTGTACAGGCTTTGCATCTGACGATTACCTGCTCTGGCCTGCTGCAGGCTCCCTGCTGATCTTCATCCTGATGTTTTCGGGCGGAATGACCGGGTCAACAAGCGGCGGGATCAAGATGGCACGCCACCTTATAATACTGAAGAACATTAAAAGCACACTGGTAAAAATGGTACACCCGAGAGCTCTGGCATCGATAAGGCTCAACGGCAAGCTGGTGACTGATAGTCTTAATAATACAATTTTATCATTCATCTTTCTCTACATATTCATTTTTATTATTGGGACGATCATTGTAGTCATATCCGGAGTGGATCCCGTGACCTCGGCCAGCTCGGTGGCAACATGTATGGCAGGGATTGGTCCGGGACTCGGCACTGTGGGCCCCATGAACAATTACTCCGGGATACCGGATTTCAGCAAGATCGTTCTGTGCCTTCTGATGGTAATCGGCAGGCTTGAGATAATCACTGGTTTTGCACTGTTCAGCAAATCGTTCTGGAAGATATGAAAGGCGTCAGGCGTAAGGCAACAGGCGTAAGGCAAACAACCAGCAACATCCTATTCCTTAAAGAATTCGCGTGCATTACCGAGGTCTTCCGGAGTTCCGATTGTGATCCAATAACCGCCATCCTCCCTATATGTATGGATATTGTGTGAACCGGCAAGCTGAAGGTAAACTGCTGTCATCGTATAGACACCATCGGACATGTAGCTGAATATTTCCGGTTCTATGATATGTCTGCCCGAAAAAGCAATTTCAGTAAGGGCTTCATCTTCTTCACATGCTATTATCTTTTCACCCGACTGTTTATTGATCCATCCCTTCATCAGACCGCTCTGATTAACAAGTAAATACCGCTTTCCCGGACGGTTCCTCACTGCAAGTGTGGTAATACCCTTCTTCTCCTTATGGAACCTTAAAAGCTTCTTCAGGTCGAGATCGGTAATCGTATCAGCGTTGCACAGCAGGAATGGATCGTTGTCAAAGAAATCTCTTGCTTTAAATAATCCTCCGCCTGTTTCAAGGAGAAGTTCCCTCTCATCAGAAACAGTGATCCTGAATCCGTCTTTTCTTAGCCTCTGTATCTCTTTCTCAACCATGCCGGCCATGTAGTGCACGTTTATCAGAATATCGTCAAACCCTGAAGTTGTGCAGTTTTCCACTGCAAGCCGCAGAAGGGTTTTGCCGTTAATATCAAGGAGCACCTTGGGTATTGTTTCGGATATTTTGCCAAGGCGCGTGCCTTTGCCGGCAGCAAGGATCATTGCTTTCATTGCAGGACTATTTTTGTGACCGTTCAGCAAGGTTCCTGAACATCGGTGAATCAGGTATAATCCTGATTGTACGGAACAGTTCCGGAAGTGCAACATGTCTTTCGGCCTGGCTGATAATATGAATCAGGATATTTACTCCGGGAACAATGCTTTCGGTGAATGTAGGCTTCTGTTCGTACAATCCTCTGAAACCGAAAGCCCCCAGGGCCTGCATCACCCTGATCATGCTGAATCCGGAATAGTAACCCCTGAACTTATCCTTATCCTCACGGGATACTGAACAGAATTCATCAATATAATAATCGAGTATTTCGTCCCTGTTTTCCTGCTTCATGGGTATCTTGGCATCATACAGCAGGGAGGCTACATCATACTGTGGAGCACCTTTTCTTCCACCCTGATAATCAATGAACCAGGGGTCGTTCCCTACAATCATAATGTTTGCAGTCTGGAAGTCCCTGTACAGAAAGTAGTCCTGACCGGTTTCAAGCAGGTAGTCTGACATGGCGACAAAATCGTGTTCAAGGTTCCGCTCGTTGAAAGGAACTGCAAGAAGCTTCAGGAGCATGTATTTGAAGTAGTTCATATCCCACATCATCGACTGGCGGTCGAAGCTGCGGTGAGGGTAGCACAGATCAAGGTCCAGTCCCAATATCCCTTTGGTCTGGAAGAGAATCAGCTGGTCAATTATCTTCCTGTAAAGGTTCTTCGTCTCCTGGTTGAAGTCAGTAATATCCTGCCTGTTATGAAGCCAGGTATAGAGGTTAGTATCTCCGAGATCCTTAAGGTAATAGACGAATTTACCAGGTATATAGCCAAATACTTCCGGCACCGGCAGGTTTTGAGTGATAAAATGGTTCGTGAATCCCACGAAAGCATCATTCTCTTCCGGATTAGGATTATAAGCTCCGATAACGGTCTTTCCCTGATCGTTTATCCTGAAGTACCTCCGGTCTGAGCCTGATCGGGGAAGAGGAGTGATTTTGAGATCAGAACCTCCAAATAATTCTCTGTACCCTGATGATATAATGTCTATTTCAGTCATAAAACAAATTTACTTTCTTCCGTTCAAACCCACCCCCAACCCCTCCTGGGAGGGGAGCTTTATCGCCATTGCACCGTCGTACCGTCGTACCGTTGTACCGTTGCACCGTTGTGCCTTTGCGCCGTTGAGCCTTATAGCCTTATTAATATCTTCTTCCTATATAGTATCAGCGCAACCATCCAGATCAGCATCATTTGAACCAGTGCAAACATAAGACTTCCGTTCATATTTCCGGGCAGGGGTGCAAAAATCTTTTCGTACAACCAGCTGTACAACGTTATCTTTTCATTCTCTCCCCCGATTTTAATAAAGAGCATCATCCTTGTCCAGATGCCTGCAAGGACAAATGCGAAAAGTGCATTCATGCCGAAAACCATGAAAAAGAGTCCCCACTTCTGAAATCGCAGCACATCTGCAACCAGGTAAATCAGTGCAAGGACTCCCAAAGCCCACCCTGCAGTGTAGAGGACATATGAGCTGGTCCACATCGGCTTGTTTACCGGGAAGAGCATTCCCCACAGCAGGCCAAGTCCTGCAGCGGCTGCACCAAAAAGCAGCAGTTTTATCACCGTTATGCCTGAGGGTGTTTCCTTTCCGATTATACTGCCGGTGAAATATCCGATGATGACTGTTGCCACTGCAGGCAGCGTGCTAAGCAGTCCTTCAGGTTCAAAAGGCCGGCCGTATCCTTTATACATATGGTCAATGCCGAGTATCGCCGCATCGACCTTCTGAACGAAATTGCCCTCGAGGCTGTAGGGATCGGGGCCACCGAAAAACGCAAGTATTGCCCAGTAGAGAAGCAGGATGACGGCAACAACGATCCACAGGTAATCACGCCTTACAGACAGACATAGTATAGCACCTAAACAATATGCGACAGCTATTCTCTGGAGAACCCCCATTATCCTCAACGTTGAATAATCGCGGTTGAAATAAGGGAAGATGGCGAGGAAGACACCAACAGCAAATATCGTGACCGTACGGCGGAAGATCCGCAGCAGAGAGCCCCCGTTTATTTCCTGTCCGTATTTCTGGAATGAATACCACATTGAGACTCCCACAATGAAAAGGAAGAACGGGAATACGAGATCGGTCGGTGTGCAGCCGTGCCATGAGGCGTGTTTCAGCGGAGGATATACATAGCTCCAGCTTCCAGGCGTGTTGACGATGATCATGAAGGCGATAGTGAGCCCCCTGAAGATATCAAGCGATACAAGTCGAGTGCCGGTCTTAGCCATCAGAAAGTTATTTTCCGAACATTTTAGTTTTCTCCGTTATGCCGATGCCGGGCTTTTCGTTGAGAGTTATCCTGCCGTCCACAATCGTTACACCTTCATATATATCATTGCTTATCAGCAGATTACCGTCAAGGTCGGCCCAGGTCACAAGCGGTGAAAGCTGTGCTGCCGCCGATATGGCACACGATGTTTCGGTCATGCATCCTATCATCACCTTCATTTCCATTTCCCTTGCCAGAGTGGCTATCTTATGTGCGGCATTCATGCCGCCGCATTTCATCAGCTTAATGTTTATTGCCGAATATACACCCTTCATCGCCAGGAGATCGTCAATAGTCTGAAGCGCTTCATCTGCAACAACAGGTATGGGCGACCTCTCGTTGAGCCAGGCAATATCGTCGATCATCGTTTTAGGCATAGGCTGTTCGAGGAATATCACGTTCTGCTCCTTCAGCCATTTTGCCATTTCAAGAGCATAATTCCTGTCTTTCCACCCCTGGTTTACATCAACACAGATCGGCTTGTCAGAGACTATGCGGATGGTCTCGATCATCTCTTTGTCGTTCCCGAGTCCGAGTTTTACTTTCAGGATCTTGTATGGCTCAGCTTCCGCGACTTTCTGCTTCACAACCTCCGGCGTATCGATTCCGATAGTAAAGCTGGTAAGCGGGGTTTTTGCCGGATCGAGACCCCAGAGCCTGAACCATGGCCTGCCGATCATCTTCCCGACCAGGTCGTGAAGAGCAATATCGACTGAAGCTTTGGCAGCATAGTTTCCCGGCATTATACCGTCGAGGTAGTCGATGATATCCTCTATCAGGAAGGGATCTTTGAACTGCGAAAGGTTGACCTGTGACAGATATTTTGCTGCCGACTCCTGGCTCTCTCCCAGGTAAGGAGGCATTGAGGCTTCACCGAATCCCCGGATGCCGTCGAATTCAATCTCTGTAAGCATTACCGGTGTGGTGGTACGTGAACTTGTTGCCAGTGTAAATACATGTTTAAGCTGAAGTTCATAAGGAATATACCTCAACTTCATAGTTGAACTTTTTCTTTTCATCGGAGCAGTTGTGTTAATTCCTCCTGTGATTACTGCACCTGCAGCCAGTGAGCAATACTTTATAAATTCTCTCTTGTTCATTCTTGTTGCTGGTTGCTGGTTGCTGGTTGCTGGTTGCTGGTTACTGGTTGCTGGTTGCTGGTTGCTGGTTGCTGGTTGCGGGGTGCGGGGTGCGGGATGCGCGGGTTGCGGGTTACTGGTTGAAATACCAGGGATGGTTATTGACTGACTGTAAACCCTTCTGGCCAGGGAGCCCGATCACTCGCCTGGCGCCCATCATAGTCTTCTTCAGATAACCAGTTCTGTTTGGATCAAGGCTGTTGATCCTCACCATTCCCGATGAATGGATGACTTCGGTATCCCCGATATACATCCCGACATGTGTTATCCTTTTTGAACCATCATCCCTGAGATGACCGAAAAATATCAGATCACCCGGTTCCAGCAAATCAAGCGAGGCAGAAACGTCTACCGGCTGGCCATAAAGGAATTGCTGTGAAGCATCGCGGGCAAGTATGATGCCTTGCATAAAGTATATTGTTTTTACTAAGCCGCTGCAATCGAAAGCCCTGGTTGAGGTTCCTCCCCACATGTAGGGGTAGCCGGTCATCCTCTTTGCAAATTCAGTCATTTCTGCATGATCGGGTCTTACCGTATCGCACCATTGATCAAAATCAGCAGCATCTCCCCTGCTTATAACACCTGTCCGGCCGTCAGGCATCTTCACATAATAGCTATGCCGGTCTGTTTCAGATACCTCCAGGATCGCTCCTGCGGTTATATCGGATATTATTCCTTTCTTCCCTGCTGAAGCAGCAATATCGCCATTGCGGGCTGTATATATTATCCTTTCAGCATCCTTCCACGAATTCATTTCAGTATCATCCTTTTCGCTTATGCTGCTGTCGTTTACCCATCCGATGTAATGATCCGGTGTCTGTATAAGCATCCACCCATCGCTTATTTTAAAAATTTTCACGGGTGTCCCCATTATTGCCTGGGTAACCTGCTCAACTGAAAAAGATGGTTTGCCCATGATATTGCAAACGCTCACTTTAACCAGACCCCATTTCTTTCCCACCGATTCATCCGGGAGGATTTTCAGGCTGTCTGTAACCTCAAATCCTTCATCTGACAGGAAAGCAATAATCTCATTTTTTGCTTCCGGTAAGTTCGTTTCGCCTTTCAGCACAATTGATTTACCCGACACCAGGCTGAGGGTGAACCGGCAAATGCCTTCACGTTTGTCCGGCACCCATCTTAACGCAACAGAATCAACATCATTCTGAATACCCGGAGGGATTTCATGCATGCTGCAGCCGGACATTAAAAGTGATAAAAGGAGGATTGTTGCAAATCTCATAATTCTGAAGATGTATGTCACATCTTACAAAATTAAAAATTGCCGTCAGATTTCCGGCATATGAGAACAGTCTATTAATATTTATACGTAAAATATGAACGAATGTTTCATGTTTTGACTAATATCGTATGCTGAAAACGTTAATGATATGAAGAGAATTATTAAAAATTCAGTTCCTTTTATTCTTTTAATCAGTCTGTTTGCAGTCTCCTGCTCACTTCAGGGGCAGAGTGTGGAGACAGGACTTGAAATCCTGGTAAAAAACATGTTTGAGGACCTGAAGGGAAAAAAGGTTGGGCTTATAACGAATCCGACGGGGGTTGACAGAGACCTGAAATCGTGCATTGATCTGATATTCAACGCTCCGGGAGTTAAGCTGACAGCACTGTACGGACCTGAGCATGGAGTGAGAGGTGAGTTCACTGCAGGCGAGATTATCGGTTCGGCAACTGATCCGTCAACAGGTTTGCGGGTTTACAGCCTTTACGGCAGTACGAGGAAGCCGACAGCGGAGATGCTTAGCGGGATAGATGTTCTGGTTTATGATATCCAGGATATAGGTTCAAGATCGTATACCTATATAAGTACTCTCGGTCTGGCCATGGAAGCTGCTGCTGAGAACAACATACCATTTATTGTACTCGATCGCCCCAACCCGCTTGGCGGCATACGGATGGAAGGAGTTCTGGTAAAAGAAGGATTTGTTTCGTTTGTCAGCCAGTATCCGGTACCCTATATCCATGGGATGACCGTGGGTGAACTGGCAATGTTCCTCAACGGGGAAGCTCTTCTTCAAGATGGCATTAAGTGCGATCTGAAAGTAATAAAGATGAATGGATGGAAGAGAGACATGTATTTTGAGGATACCGGTCTTCCATGGGTTCCGTCATCCCCTCACATTCCACATGCCTTCTCATCATACTTCTACCCTGCAACGGGAATAATGGGAGAATTGTATGTTGCAAGCATCGGAGTAGGTTATACCCTGCCATTTCAGCTATTTGCCACAGAATGGTTTGATGCTGATTCGCTAGCCGGAAACCTGAACAGGCTGAAACTGCCAGGTGTAATCTTCAGGCCCGTGCATTACAAACCATACTATAGTGTGTCCCAGGGGAAAATGGTGCATGGTGTACAGATCCATCTCACTGATGTCAAAAAAGCACCGCTTTCACTCATTCAGTTTTATATTCTCCAGGAAGCTTACAAACTATGGCCCGGCAAGGATATCTTTTCAATGTGCGAAAGTGCAAGGCTTGACATGTTCGACAAGGTATGCGGAACAGACCAGGTAAGAAAAACCTTCACTAAAGAGCGAACTGTATCGTCCATTTACGGTTTATGGACAGAAGAGATACCTGCCTTCAGGAAGAAAGCGGAAAAATACTTTCTGTATTAGAAGGTTACAACCCCCTTCCCTCCCGAGAGCTATATAACACTTCAGAATAAATGTAACATTTCTTTTTAATGAAACAACCCCCTTTCTAATTTCCCCCAAGGGGGAAAGGTTTTGCTCCTTCCCCCTTGGGGGAAGGCTGGGAAGGGGGTAATTTGATAATAAAAACTATCATAAAAAATTGTTAAAACCTGTTACATGAATTGTGAAGAAATACAGAGCTATCGGGACTTCCCCCAAGAGGGCAGGAGCATAAACTTGCCTTGTGCCTTGCGTCGTGTGTCGTGCGTCTTTACCGATTACCTTCCATACTCTTCTCCAGCTCCCTGGCCTGAACCAGGAACTCATCCAGCTTCATCTCCTTGTGGAAGATCATTCCGTGTGTCGCCCTCATCTTGGGGCTTTCGTTCTCATAGAAGAAGTCCTTCCCGAGAACCAGCTGAACCCTCTTGAACTGTTCCACCCAGATTTGCGTTGACAGGTCGCTGAAGGGCCCGTCAAGCTCGTAACTGGGAAATGAAGCATCAACCTGGCTGATATAGCAATGTTTGAACGACGAGTCGAGAACTGCCATTGAGTTTAATGATACAGGCGTGAAGATATTGGCTTCGGCAGGATGGAATTTAAACCATACATTTCTGTAACCTACTATCCTGAGATTTGATGTGTCAGTCTCTTTTTTCCACTGCCGGAGGGCTTCAGCTGTAGCCTGCAAAACCTTGTAATGAGTGTCCGGGCCGGAGCCTTCCGGGTCGAAGGTGAGGCTTATGACAGTAGGTTTTACGCGGCGGAGCATATTGAGAATGGGTTCCACATCCCTGTCGCTCTGTGGCTGCGGAGTGAATATATCTCCTGTATAAAAACCAAGCCTGAGATGTTCAATATCCTGAACCTTCACCCCGTAATGAGCCCAAACCAGCTCTTCCTCAAACTCCCTGAGCATTCCCTTAAGCTTCTGAATATCAGGTGGATTTTTCTGTCCGCTATAACTCGATCTCAGCAGGTTAATATTATTCTGAATCTGATCTGTCAGCTCTTTAAGTGACTTCAGCCTGTAGATATGGACCATCACCCTTATTATCCTGTGGCACACTCCTCTCAGCATTCCTGCCTGGTCTTTGGCAGCAATTTTATCGAGGTAATGGCTCACATCCTTATCGAACTTATACTGGTATCCTTTTTCGAAGAAATCAGGATATTCGATCATCTTCACCTTTCCCTGCTCTATGTGAATGAGCGTCTCCTGCAGAAGATTCTGAAGCATTTTATTTGTCACTGCCGTAAATCCCGAAGTCAGCACCGCAAAATGGAATTTATTTGAAGCCACCCTAAGCTGCGGGATTATCCAGGGGAAGATCCCGAGCATGATATCATCGTGGTGCGGCCCGGTATGAAGGAAGGTCTGCTCCTGCTCCTTTTTATTGCCGGCCCCAATCTTTTTCTTTGTTGATTCAATCACTTCCTGTACCCTCTCCATGCTGGGGTCTGGAATGAGGCTGCAGTACTTGTCGTTCTTAAGATCTGCAAGCTCCAGCTTGTGAGCATACTTGTCGATTTTCTGGCACAGGTCAAATACAGCTCTCTCAGTCTTGTCAAAGGTCCACTTCCCTTCCTTGTAATATTTCTCAATGCTGTCGTCAAGCATTACCGCGGCTCCCTCGGTAAGGTAGAAACGGGCATTTTTCTGGCGCTGCAGGACAGTTGCCGGATAGAGGTTAGCGGGCGGATTCTCAAGTGCATTTCTTACTACTGGCGCCTTGGCTTCTCCGGCTGCGAAGATGATGGTCACCCCGTCAGGATTGTAGGTTATCGTGCCCAGACCAATTGTTATGACAAGCCTGGTCCGGGATACCTCTATCCCACCAAGGTCGCCGGCCGAAGCAGCCTGTGTTTCGAAGTTGGTCGCTGTAAGTCTTACAGAAGAGTTATGGTCACTTCCCCTGGTGTTGAAGGCAATGTGGCCATCTGGTCCCATGCCGCCGAGAAAGAATCCTATACCTCCCATTTCGCGGACCCGGTTCTCATAACCGGTGCACCAGTTGTCGATGCTGAAGATTGAAGCCTGCTGTATCTTTTCAATCTGGTTAACGGCTTCACGGTTCCTCAGGGAGAGATCGATCCGGCTGTCAGGGAATACCTCAGAGAAGTGCCTGCCCTGAACCAGAGGTATCTCTTCTGCATTAATCAGCAACGCCCTTGCAGGATCAAGATCAAATCCTTTTATGTAGTAATTCAAAACATAATCATAAAAGCTGTTATGCTGCCTTGGATTGATAGGGTAAAACTCATCTATCTGGACAAAATGCAGCCCCTTCATCGAAGGTTTCTTACTGAGAACCAGTCCGTTCTTTTCCATCAGCTCCCGGTTCTCAGTCCTGTTCCATCCTTCAAGGAGCCGTTGTGTCCATTTTATGAAATACTCCGGCGTTTTACCTGTGGGAAGGCTTATGACGCCCTCGGGATTTTCCGAAAGCCACTCAATGAACCTGAGCGAAGTAAGCAGCCCGAGGTCAGGAAAGTTCTGTACAATGATGTAAGGAATATTCGTTGAGCAGCCCTTTCTGCCCGAGCGGTCGTAGAACGACTGCTCCACGCCTGACAATCCTTTGATATTCATAGTCTTATGGTCTTATGGTCTTATGGTCTTATGGTCTTATAGTCTTATGGTCTTATAGTCTTATGGTCTTATAGTCTTATAGTCTTTTAGTCTTATGGTCTTCTTGCCCTATTGCCTTATCGCCTTATCGCCC
>JBFYPG010000163.1:0-11098 GCA_041303415.1 Bacteroidales bacterium | reverse complement strand
GGGGTTGAAGGGAGTTGAAGGGGGTTGAAGGGAGTTGAAGGGAGTTGAAGGGGGTTGAAGAGCGTTTACTTTATTATCTGTTGCGTGCTGATTTTTCTAAGTTATTAAGCATTAATGATATAACATGAATATCTGCCCGGATTTCAGCTAGAGTATCTGATTTTATGTAATCCAGATCATTGCTTAATATAATCTGGTTTAAGGTTTCCATTAAACTAGAAAAAGCAATGTTATAGAAATGTGTCTGGTCTTTTCTTGACCATCGGGATGCCCCTTCAGCAATATTGGAACAAATAGAAATAGAAGCTCTTCTCAGTTGAGATATGATGCCGTATTTCTCTGATTCAGGAAAATCTTTCGTAATAAGATAGATCTTCTTTGTTAGTAGTCTGGATTTAATCCACACTTCCAGTTTTTCGAAACCAAACGTGTACATAGTAATTTTTTAGTTAAACAACGAGACACCTTAAAGATATTCATTTTTTATGGTTTTTTAAACCTTCTTCAACCCTCTTCAACCTTTTTCAACCCTCTTCAACAATATTCTCTTTATTCTCAGGATTCGTAATATCTTTACACCATGATTGACCGCCCGACCATAGACCGGATCCTTGACGCCGCACAGATCGTGGAGGTGATACAGGAGTTTGTCCCGCTCAAAAAACGCGGAGTCAACTACCTGGGATTGTGCCCTTTCCATAACGAGAAGACGCCTTCGTTCACCGTATCACCATCAAAGGAGATATTCAAATGCTTCGGCTGCGGCAAGGTCGGGAACGCAGTGAACTTCATAATGGAGCACGAACACCTCTCCTATCCCGAGGCGCTCAAATACCTGGCAAAAAAATACCATATTGAGGTTGTCGAAAAAGAGCTCACACCCGAAGAACTCGAAAAACAGAATGAACGCGAAAGCCTTCTGGTACTTTCAGCTTATGCTTCAAGACAGTTTACTGAAAACCTGTTCCAGACCGACGAGGGGATGACTATCGGTCTATCATATTTCAAAGAGAGAGGTTTTCAGCAGAATACACTAAAGAAATTTGAGGCCGGCTACAGCTTTGAAAGGCGCGATGCATTCACCAGAAGGGCCCTGGATGACGGATACAGGCAGGATTTCCTTGTGAAGACCGGATTATCAATCCAGCATGAGGAGCATCTGTTCGACAGGTTCAGCGGAAGGGTGATGTTCCCCATCCATTCGCTGTCGGGACAGGTTCTGGGCTTTGGCGGAAGGATACTGAAATCAGATGTAAAAACCGCGAAATATCTAAACTCGCCGGAGTCGGAGATATACCATAAGAGCCGTATCGTCTACGGCATCTTCCAGGCCAGGAAAGCGATCATTCAGCAGGATAAATGCTATCTTGTTGAAGGGTACACCGATGTGATGTCGCTCCACGAAGCCGGGATCGAGAATGTCGTTGCCTCCTCGGGCACCTCACTCACCCAGGAACAGGTGCGCCTGATAAAAAGGTTCACTCCCAACATTACCATTTTATATGACGGCGATCCTGCCGGAATCAAAGCTTCCATCCGCGGCATTGACATCGTGCTTGAAGAGGGAATGAATGTAAGGATCGTCCTTCTGCCTGACGGAGAGGATCCTGATTCATACTCAAAAAAGGTCAGCAACACGGAGTTCCTGGGCTACCTTAAGGAAAAAGAGACCGACTTCATCCGGTTCAAGACCGACCTGCTCATTGAGGAGGCTGCGGGAGATCCCGTCCGCAAGGCAAACCTTATCAGGGATATCGTCAGGTCAATTGCCGTCATCCCGGAGACAATAAACAGAACGGTATATATAAAGGAGTGCAGCACGCACCTGGAGATCACTGAGGCTGTGTTGTACCACGAGGTCAATAAGCTGCGCCAGCAGAGGTCGTTCCAGGACAGGAACAGATACCCGGGTATTGAGGATCTGCCAGTGCCTCCGCTTGTGGTGCAGAAGCAGGTAAAGCTTGATGTATTAACATATTATTCCGAGAAGGAGGTCATAAGGATCCTGCTTAAGTTCGGAAGCATTGAGTTTGAAAGGAAGATACACAGTGAGGACGGGCAGGAGGAGATAACAACTGTGTCTGATTATGTCGTGCACGAGATAATCTCGGACGACCTTCTTTTTGACGACGATACGTGCGCAAAGATATTTGAGGAGTTCAGGTTCTTTACTCAGCAAGGTATCTTCCCGGGCGACAAGCAGTTTATCAAGCACGAGGATCCGGCTATCTCAAGGCTCTCAGCCGATCTTCTCTCCGATTCGCACGAGCTGAGCAGGATATGGAGAGACAAGCAGACCTATGTAGAGACGGAGGATATGAAGCTGAAGGACCTTGTTCCTGATGTGGTGCTGAAGTTCAAAAGCGACAAGATAAAGGTGAGGCTTAAAGCAATTATGTCGCAGCTTGAAGAGGCCGCAAGATCGGGCGATCCTGAAAGGATCCTCGCCCTCCAGAAGAAAGATCAGGCTTTGAAGATCGCCCTGAGGATGATATCCGGAAAGCTTGGAAACAGAATAGTGTTATAAATCCTCGTCCTGCTGAAGTAACCACCCCCCAGCCCCCCTGAAGGGGGGTTAAAACCCATCTCATTCCTACGGGTTTATAGCCCCCCTTTAGAGAGTTAAAAACCATTCCATTCTTACGGGTTTATAGCCCCCTTCAGGGGGGATGGGGGGTTGGTTTAAGAGGGGAACAAGTGTATGTTATTTTTTTTACTAATTTTGATTTCAAACTTCCCGTAATGAAAAAACTTGTCCTCCTCCCGGTTGCCATAATACTTGTTGTTGGTTTTTCCTGTAAACCCAAACTTGTTGAAAAAGACACATTTACACCCAGTTTTTCAACCTACAGAGCTGATTCAGCAGGAATTGCAGCACCGGAAACAAAAGAGGAGACCCACTACGGCCTTCTAACCCCTATGGAGATCTGCGTGATATTTGAAAGGCTTGCGGTGCCATATAACGAGGCAACGCTCAATCCGAATTCCAACAGGGATCTCTACCTCAGCAACTCAAAGGCAGCAATAAACACAGGTATTTATGGGGTCGATTTCGGCTATCTTAAAATGTTCGGCTTCGGACAGGAAGTGATTGACTACATGGTAACAATAAGGGAGATAAGCAACAAGCTCGGCATCCCCGACAATCTGCTTACCGAACCGATACGCAGGGTCCGGAACGATATGGCCGACCCTGATACCATTACAAACCTGATGAAGAACGCCTACACTGACATTGAAAACCATCTCAGGCAGAGCGGGAGGGAGAGCACCGCCGGACTGATGGTCATGGGAGGATGGGTTGAAGCGATGTACATTGCCACACAACTTGTCTATAACCCGCTTAATCCCGATGCCGAGGTGGTCCAGAAGATCGCTGAGCAGAAATACACTCTCACCTCGCTCCTGAGCTTCATGAAGAATTATTACGACGACCCCGTGGTTGTATACTACACCAAAAAACTGAAGTTCCTGAAAAACTATTTTGATACCTTTGAAATATATTTTGAAAAAGGCGACCTTGAAATAGACACAACCCGGGAGGTTCTCCGCTCCTCGGGTGTAAAGATGACCGTCTCCGTGGAAACCCTCAACAAGATCCGGGATTATGTTGCAAAGCTGAGAACGGAGATGGTGACACCGTAGGAAAAATACCCCCCAGCCCTCCCTAAACCACACCGCCCCCCCTGCCATCCTATAATCACACGTACCCACCCCCTTAATCCCATTCCCTGGTCAAACGTACCCACCCCCTTAATCCCATTCCCTGGTCAAACGTACCCACCCCCTTAATCCCCCTCCCTGCTGTCGCAAGGAGGGGGAGACTGACCTCTGTATTGTATTGATTATTATATTATTATACTATTGAATTGATGAATCTTTTGATCCTATTTAGCACTTCTGGCATGTTTTCCAGCTCTTCGTTCTTAATCCTCAGAACCTTGATTCCAAGCTCTTGTAATTCAGAATCTCTGAATTCATCGTACTCTTCTGATTCTTCATGGATCGGTCCGTCAACTTCAATGACTGTTTTCTTTTCATCACAATAAAAATCAGCAATGAAGTAATTATATCTCGTAAGATTACCCTTGTACAAAATAGGGTGTTGCCTTAAAAACCTATATCCTGCAAGTTTCTTCCCCTTAAGCTCCTGCCATAAAAGGTTCTCAGCCTCAGTCATGTTATTTCTAAGTTCCCGTGCACTTTTCTTAATCCTGGTAAAATCAAATTTTTTATACTTAGGCATACTTAAATATCCACAGTATAAATATAGAAAAAACATAATATTAAAATGGGATCTCACCCCCTCCTTGCGCCAGCAGGGAGGGGGCCGGGGGGTGGGTACGTGGGACTAAAGGGAGGGGGTTGGGGGGTCTTAAATTTTTTTCGTAACTTGGGTTACCATATAACCTCAATCTTTCCGGCAATGAAAATCCTTAATTCAATCCTGATTTGTTTTGTTGCGTTATCTCTGTTCTCCTGCAGGCCGAAGGATAAATCCCTTCTTAAACAGCTTCCGGGAAAAGAACCTGCCCTCTCTGAGCTGATCCTTCCGATCGACAAAGGATTCAGCCGGTATATCACTGCATATACGTCGGGAATCATTCCGGCAAATTCAGTGATCGAGATCCGGTTCACAAAGGAATTCGCTCAAAAGGCTGACGGACAGACCCCTGCCGGACTCTTTGTCTTCAATCCCTTCATCAAAGGCAAGACCGAATGGAAAGATGAAACAACACTTGTGTTCACTCCTTCAAAGCTCCTTGACCCGGGCAAATCATATACCGGAGAACTGAATCTGTCAAAACTGACTGATGTTGAAGAGAGGCTTCAGATATTCCCCATCAGGATCCAGACGCTCAGGAAAGATTTCAGCATCACCACCGGCCTTCTTGAATGCCCGGCCGGTGAAGACAACAAATATCTGCTTAACGGTGAGCTTATCGCATCCGACTTCATTGAGGAAGCGGAAATTGAATCGTTCCTTGAGGCAAAGCTTGAGAAGAGAAAGATGAACATCACCTGGGATCATTCCGGAGGATTGATCCATAAATTCACCATTGCGGATATTCAGCGGAGCGACAGATCACAGGAGCTTGTTGTTTCATGGGACGGAACAGCTTCAGGAGTGAAGCAGAAGGGATCATCTGTTATTAATATACCGTCAACAGACGAGTTCAGCGTGCAGGATGTTAAAGTGTCCGTGGGAGAAAATCCGAGGATCGATGTCATCTTTTCTGATCCGGTTGACAGTGAACAGGAGCTTGAAGGCCTCATCTATGTTGATCCGGTTCCAGCCGCCTCGGTAAGCTCATCTTCAAATATTGTAAGCCTTGCACTTTCGGGGGTATCAGGAAGAGAGATCACTCTTAATATCGAATCATCGGTCAGGAACAGCCGCGGAGCAACTCTTTCATCGCCATTTTCAACTAAGCTCGATTTCACGGCAGTTAATCCCGGAATAGTGTTTACAGGCAACGGCGTGATACTTCCCTCCTCCCGGAATCTGATTTTCCCCTTCAAGGCGGCAAACCTGAGAGCCGTTGACCTGAAGATCATAAAGATCTTTGAGAACAACCTTCCTTATTTCCTCCAGGAAAATGACATAAACGGCGGCTATTATATTAAAAGGTTCGGACGTCCGGTTTACGCAGGAAGGGTTGACCTTATAACAGGTTCAGGCTCCGCAAACGGTACCTGGAACCTCTATACAATAGATCTTGCCGATTATATTGACGTTGAACCGGGAGTTCTCTATAAGGTACAGCTCTCGATGAGAAGATCATATTCCCTTTTCCCCTGCGAAACACAGGAAACAGACTCCAGATATGAAGAGCTTCTTCAGCAGGCAATGGACATAAGCCGGGACTCATGGGACGATACAGACAACTATTATGAAGGGGGTGATGAATACCTTTATTATAACTACGGCTTCCACTGGGAGGACAGAGATGATCCCTGCAAGGACGCATTCTACAGTCCCGATAAAAATATATCCCGCAATATCCTTGCATCAAACCTCGGATTGATTGCAAAGAGAGGCGAGGACGGCATTATGCATGTCATGGTGAATGACCTTCTTACAGCCCTGCCTGTGCCCGAAGCTACCATTGAGGTCTATGATTACCAGATGCAGCCGGTAATATCGGGCAATTCGGACCAGGATGGTTCCGCCTCCCTTTACTGCGGAAGAAAACCCTTCCTGATCATTGTCAGTAAAGATAAGGACCGCAATTACCTGAAGGTTAATGACGGTTCCTCTCTTTCACTAAGCTCCTTCGATGTCTCGGGGACAAAGCCCGAGAAGGGCATCAAGGCTTTTATCTATGGTGAAAGAGATGTCTGGAGGCCAGGTGATTCAATCTTTCTCTCTGTCTTTATAAAAGACATGAAGAATGATATCCCGCCCGACCACCCCGTGCAGTTTGAGCTTATCAATCCTCTTGAACAGAGAGTTGATAACCAGATCCATAAACAGGGAGGAAAAAACCTTCTTGCTATAAAAACAAGGACATCACCTGATGCCGTAACAGGAAACTACACCGCACGTTTCAACATTGGCGGAGCATCATTTACAAAAAGGATCAGGATTGAAACTATCAAGCCGAACCGGCTGAAACTCGATCTGAAGTTCCCTTCAGACATTCTTGGAGGATCTGTCAGCGGCGCGACGGGAAGCCTGAATGTCAGATGGCTCAACGGCTCAACGGCAAAGAACCTGAAAACATCTGTTGAATATTTATTGAAACCAGCAAAAACGGAATTTGAAAGATACAGCCAGTATGTATTTGATGATCCTGTCGGAGAGTTCTGGTCAGAATCTGTGAACATATTTGACAATACCATCGACGAAAACGGCAATGCAGCGATCAGGTTCGATCCCGGAAGCGACCTCAACGCTCCCGGAATGCTTAATGTCCTCTTCACGGTTAAAGTGCAGGAACAGGGCGGTGATGAAAGCATAATCCAGTCTGCCTGCAAATATGCGCCATATCCTGTTTTCGCGGGGATCAATCTTCCCGGACTTAAAGGCAAGAGCAGGATGCTTTTCACCGACCAGGATATTGAGGTTAAGATTGTCACGGTCGATGAAAAGGGAAAGGCTGTCCGCTCGGAGGTCGAAATGTCGGTCTACAAGCTTTCATACAGGTGGTGGTGGGAATCGGATGAAGAGAACCTTGCTTACTATATTTCGAACCGCATATATAACCCGGTTGCTGAAGAAACAATAACCACAACCGGGGGTGAAGGCAATTTCACTTTCAATATCAGTAAGAACAACTGGGGAAGATATCTTGTGAGGGCAACCACACCTGAAGGTCATTCCACAGGGAAGATAATCCTTATCGACTGGCCCTGGGAATATGGAATGAAGGGAGGCGCCGAGGGTGCCACCCTCCTGGCAGTAAGTACCGACAAAGAAAAATATAATCCCGGTGACGAGATCAGACTCTCTTTCCCTTCACCAGAAAACGCAAGGGCGATCGTGACGCTCGAAAATGCAACCGGCGTTCTTGATGAGATCAGGGTCCCGACCTCCAAAGCCAATACCGAGGTTAAATTCAAAGCAACGCCTGAAATGGCGCCGAACGTGTATGCATATGTTTCAGTGATACAGCCCCATGACCAGAGCATCAACGACATGCCCGTAAGGCTCTACGGCATTGTCCCGGTCATGGTTGAGGATCCCGGAACAAGGCTTGCTCCGGAGATAGAGATGGCTGATGAGGTCCGGTCGCAGAAACCTTTTGAGATTAAGGTCTCTGAGGCAAACCGCAATGCCATGACTTATACTGTCGCGGTTGTTGATGAAGGGCTGCTCGACATTACCGGGTTCAGGACACCCGATCCGTGGAACTATTTCTACGCCCGGGAAGCTCTCGGAGTGCAGACCTGGGATATCTATGATTATGTCCTGGGCGCTTTCGGAGGAACACTTGAAAGGATATTTGCAATAGGCGGAGATGAGGCTGTTGCCGACAGGAGTGCAAACAAGGCACAACGGTTCATTCCGGTAGTAAAATTCCTTGGTCCTTTTGAACTGGGTGCCGGTAAGACTAATACCCACTCTATAACCCTTCCCCAATATACGGGATCTGTAAGAACCATGGTCATTGCCGGAACATCAAGGGCTTTCGGAACAGCTGAAAAAGCAGTGTTTGTCAAAGATCCGCTTATGGTTCTTGTAACAGCTCCGAGAGTGATAAGTCCGGGTGATGAAGCAGCACTGCCGCTGACCCTGTTCATTCAGAAAGAGGGCATCAGGGATATAACAATAAAGGCAGAGAGCAATGATCTTTTACGCTTCAGTGAAAATACCATAAACCTGACAACCGCAGGGATTGGTGAAAAAGATGCTGAATTTGCATTTACGGCAGGAGAGAAAACCGGCGTGGGGAAAATAAAAGTGACTGCTTCCGGTGGCGGCGAGACGGCTGTTTACGAGATGAAGCTTGAAGTGAGAAGCCCCAATCCCCCTGAGACAAGGGCAGAGCTGAAGGTACTTCGTCCGGGTGAAAAATGGCAAACATTATTCTCTCCATTCGGCATTGAGGGATCAAATTCCGCCCGCCTTGAAATTTCAATGCTGCCATCAATAAATCTCGAAAAAAGAATGGACCACCTGCTCAATTATCCGCATGGGTGCTCTGAGCAGGTAACGTCATGCGCATTCCCCCAGCTGTGGCTTAAAAACATTATGCCTGATGATGCTCTGGTGGCAAAGAGGAGCTCTGATAATGTGAAGGAGGCGATCAATAAGCTGATCTCCAGGCAGATGGTTAATGGCGGCATTGTCATGTGGCCCGGATCATACCAGTCCGACAACTGGATAACATCATATGCCGGTCATTTCATGATCGAAGCGGAGAGGCTGGGATATAGTATTACATCAGGATTCAGGCAGAAATGGGTCAGCTACCAGAAGAAGGCTGCACAGGAGTGGCGATATGATGCCAGGTATAAACAGTCGGCAAACGACCAGGCCTACAGGCTGTTCACCCTTGCCATTGCCGGAGAGCCGGAGAAGGGTGCAATGAACAGGCTCAGGGAATCGTCAGAGATACCTCAGCTGGCCAGGTGGTTCCTGGCTGCGGCATATGCCACCACCGGCAGGCCTGAAGCAGCTGATGAACTCCTGGATATGAGAAATCTCACTCCCGATCCGGAATATAATTATTATTACTACGGAAGTCCTGTGCGGGATAAAGCAATAATCCTCTACACTCTCACGCTTTTGAAAAAAGAGGAGCAGGCCCTTGTTGTCCTGAAGGAGTTATGTGATGAAATCAGCAGGGACTCATGGTACAGCACACAGTCGCTCTCATGGGGCCTCTTTTCATATATGAAATGGATCGATATGATACCAGCTGACACCCAGGCAAAAGCAACTGTTAAAATGGATCTCAACGGCGAGAAATCAGACCAGACAACAGGCAATAAACAACTGCTTTCAAAAGATCTTAAGATAAGTGTAAAAAATACACTTAATCTTGAAAACACATCCGGGACCCCCGTCTATGTGAACCTGGTAAGAAAAGGCATCCCCCTTAAGTCCGATGCCACCCTGCAGGAAAAGGGCCTGGGCATGGTGATCGACTATCTTGATATGGACCTTAGACCCGTCAACCACAGCACTCTTGCCCAGGGAACCGATTTCATGATGGTCGTCAAGGTTACCAATAACACTTTTTCAAGAGTTGACAATGTTGCCCTTACGCAGATGGTGCCTTCAGGCTGGGAGATACGGAACACCCGCCTCTTCGAGGCCGACTGGGGAATAAAGGAGAGCACATACGATTACCGCGATTTCAGGGACGACAGGGTCAATACCTATTTTACCCTTAGCCGCGGCGAAACAAAGACATTTGTGCTGGTTCTCAATGCAGCCTACCGGGGAACTTATTTCCAGCCTTCTGTCTGGTGCGAGGCCATGTATACTGAAAATTTCTATTCAAGGATACCCGGAACAACCGTGAAAGTAACCGGCAACTGATTTGAGAAGAAAGCTTAAAATAATACTTGCAGCAGCCGGAGTGATTGTTGCTTCGGTTTTGCTTTCTCCCCTGCCGCGGTTCAGTGCACCGCTATCAACAGTCGTTGAAGCTGCTGACAGATCCCTTCTTGGAGCCCGCATTGCCGGTGACGGCCAGTGGAGATTTCCCGGGTTCGATACTGTCCCCTTAAAGTTTGAGAAAGCACTGATCACATTCGAGGATAAGTACTACTACTGGCATCCGGGAGTCAATCCTGTATCTCTTTTCAGGGCATGGAGAAATAACCTCGATGCCGGAAAGATAGTCAGCGGCGGAAGCACCATTACAATGCAGGTGGCAAGGATCGCGCAGGGAAACAAACCCCGCACATATCCTCAGAAATTCATCGAGATACTCTCTGCCCTTAAACTGGAACTCTTCAGGACGAAGAAGACGATCCTTAAAATGTATGCCGACAATGCACCTTTCGGAGGCAACATCGTCGGACTTGAAGCTGCCACATGGCGTTATCTCGGCAAATCGTCGGCTGACCTTACATGGTCGGAAGCTGCCTCGCTTGCAGTTCTTCCGAATTCCCCGTCGCTGGTGTTTCCCGGACGGAACCAGGAGATACTTAAAAAACGCCGCGATAACCTGCTCCGGGAATTGTTCACCAGAGGTTATTTTGATTCACTGACACTTGTCCTGGCTGCTGATGAGCCCCTTCCGGGAACTCCGAAACCATTGCCGGCCATTGCTCCTCACCTGACAGATTTTTTTAACCTGGCATACAGGAGCGAAAGGGTAAAAACAACCATAAACCCCCAGATACAGTCACGGGCGGCAGAGATCATCAATATTCACCAGAAGAGCCTCTCGGGAAATTTCATTAATAATTCCGCCTGTGTTATAATTGAAGTATCCACAGGTGACGTGCTGGCATACATCGGGAACAGCGTATCGGAAGATCCGGCCGGTCATAACGGGGATGTTGATATTGCCAGGGCATACCGGAGCACAGGAAGCATACTCAAGCCTCTCCTCTATGCAGGAATGCAGAACTCAGGAGAGATCCTGCCGAACACCCTGATCGCCGATATACCGACAAGATTTCCCGGGTTCTC
>JBFYPG010000162.1:0-4180 GCA_041303415.1 Bacteroidales bacterium | reverse complement strand
TTCAGCGACTTCATCAGCAGAACCGAACTGCTCTCGGCAAATTTGGATTCCTCAAGCTCCTGGGCCTTGAATCCCGAATCGGAACTGCTCAACAGGTCGATCAGGTGATTGAACTTCGCCTCCTGGTTCTTTGGATGAATCACCTTAATCTCCCTCACTGAAACCAGCTTATATTTGGCTATGAATGCGAGTTTCTCGAGAATGAGAGAGAGTTTCTCTTCATATTCAACACACCTTTTTTCTATCTCCTCGTTTGTCAGGTTGATCTGGTAATGCCCTATCTCATTGCGCTCAGGGACCCAGAAGTCGAGGGCAGCATAAAACTTCTTATCGAAGTTCTCGCTCATCTCAGTCATGAACCAGGGAATGCCTTTTTCCTGCATGAGGGTCCCGATCGCCCTGATGAGCCAGGTATAATTACCCATGCTCAGGACCGCTATCCTGTCGTTGAATTCTTTCTTAAAGCCATCCGGCAGGACAAGCTTTTTCTCCTTTGTGTCTTTCCAGAGCTGTGATATCATGAGGAAACTCACGAACTGCATCGTGCGCTCAATCGTTTTAAATATCTGGTCGAGGCGCATCCTGTCGAGCTGGCGTGTCGATGCGGAGAAGAGCCTCCGCAGCTCCACCCCGATGGGCCACGGGAAGTTCCTGATAATCAAATCGCCGAGTAAGCGGGGATCAAGAGTCTCCTCTTCCTCCTCGTCGGCTATAAGCATCTTTTGCATTGAGGGTTTGTACTTCAGCATCTCCTGAAATACTTTCTGGATAAGAAGTTCGTTTGTTGCTGCCATAATTCCGGGATTATATACAAAAGAGTTAAGATACAACAAATCAATGAGAAAAGCAAATCACAGGTGAAATGGTGCGGCGGTATGACGGTAAGAAGAAGGAGGGGGAGAGTGGGAGAGTGGGAGAGTGGGAGAGGGGGAGGGGGAGATTAAAGCAGTATCCGGTCATCCAACCGTTACAGCTTTGCGCCGTTACGCCTTTGCGCCGTTGAGCCTTTCAGTATCCTGCCGCCTGTCCGTCCTTTCGCGATTCCGAGGCTCCGTAATACACCTTGTTCTTCTCGTCCCACATGATGGCCTGGTAGCCGCCGAAGCCTCCAAGATTGCCCTGGATCCTGTGTCCCATCGACATCAGTTTCTGAATAACCTCAGGACGATATCCGCTTTCCAGGTGAAGAATTCCTCCGTCAGTCATCTGCTCTCCCGTGGGCTCAGATGAACCTGTATGATAGATCCTCGGGGCATCGCCTGCCTCCTGAAGGTTCATCTTGAAATCAATGATGTTACATACTATCTGAACATGTCCCTGCGGCTGCATGTCGCCTCCCATGACGCCAAAACTGATCCATGGCTTGCCGCTTTTTGTAATGAATGCAGGAATGATTGTGTGGAAAGGCCTCTTTCCGGGAGCATATACATTCGCATGTCCGGGTGCCAGACTGAACATTTCACCTCTGTCCTGGAGGATGAATCCGAGTCCTGTCGGACACATGCCTGACCCCATCCCCCGGTAATTGCTCTGGATAAGCGAAACCATGTTGCCGTATTTATCAGCAACTGTCAGGTATATGGTGTTGCCTGCTTCTACTACGCCTGCATCATAAACCCTGCCGGCTCTCTCAGGATTGATTAGTTTGCGCCTCTCAGCAGCATATTTCTTGGAGATCAGCTGGTCGACAGGTACTTTTTCAAACAGCGGATCGGTATAATATTTAGCGCGATCCTCAAAAGCGATCTTTTTTGCTTCAGTAAAAAGATGAACATAATCTGCTGATCCAAAGCCCATTGAAGCTATATCATAACCCTCAAGAATGTTCAGTATCTGGAGGGCTGCAATGCCCTGTCCGTTTGGCGGCAATTCCCAGACCTCATATCCGCGATATGTTGTTTTGACCGGTTCCACCCATTCAGAGTGGTGGCGTGAGAGGTCATCATAGGTAAGAAATCCACCCTGCTTTTTCATAAACGCCGCTATTTCTTTGGCGATGCTTCCCCTATAGAACTCGTTCCTCCCTCCTTTAACTATTTTTTCAAGTGTATTTGCCAGGTATGGATTTTTAAATATCTCACCTTTGGCAGGCACCTTCCCGCCCGGAGCATAAACTTCTTTTATATTCGGATATTCTTCAAGAGCTTTTACATTACCTGCAAGATAGTAAGCAATGACCTCCGACACTGGAAATCCTTCACGTGCATAGCTTATTGCAGGCTGAAGGATATCTTTCATGGTAAGCCGTCCGAACATTTCATGCATCTCAAACCAGCCGTCAACACAACCCGGGACAGATACAGGCAGCGGCCCGCGAGATGGGATGAATTCATAGCCATTTTCCTTGAAATACTCCAGCTTGAGCGACCGGGGCGATCTTCCGCTGGCATTCAGGCCGTAAAGCTTTTTCTTGTCGGCGCTCCAGATTATTGCAAAAAGGTCGCCTCCGATACCGGAACCTGTAGGTTCAACAAGCCCGAGCATCGCGTTTGCTGCTATGGCGGCATCAATTGCGTTGCCACCCTTTTTAAGTATGTCGATGGCAACCTGGGTTGCCAGGGGCTGGCTTGTTGCTGCCATTCCGTTGGCTGCTATCACTTCCGACCTTGTTGCAAAGTCGTGTCCTGTTACCCTGTCCTGCGCATGTGAAACCATTGGAATGATTATGGTTA
The DNA here is from genome assembly GCA_041303415.1 of Bacteroidales bacterium. Taxonomy (GTDB): domain Bacteria; phylum Bacteroidota; class Bacteroidia; order Bacteroidales; family VadinHA17; genus LD21. The sequence continues at coordinate 1,508 of JBFYPG010000162.1, read as the reverse complement.
AAACAGTAAATAATATCCTGGCTTTCATCTTTAATCCTTTTTCAGATGCAAAGTTAAGCAACTGCATCCGTTATTTTGCCATCGCTTTTGCTTTTAATTCCGGAGGCATCTTTTCAATAGCATACCTCAGCGCTGTGCGAGGCATGGTCTTCTTCCTGCTCATCACATAGTCAAATACCTCTTTCTGGTGTGACTGGCTTGCAACCTTGAGCATCCATCCGTAACCTTTCTGAACCATATCGTCAGAGTCGGAGTGAAGTATACCGGCTATCTCAAAGATATCGTCGAGGAACATTCCTTTGCGGGCAGGTACAATCAGTGAGACTGCAGATGCGCGCTTCATCCAGCGGTTATCCGATTTTGACCATCTTTTAAGTTCTTTAAGATATGCGGGGTACATTTCAATGAATGTTCCGACAGTATGATTGCAGAGGGTGTCGCATGAGGCCCAGTTGTTTATATATTTATTCACCCACCTTTCAAATACCCTGAAATCAGCAGGTTCGTATTCCTTTCTTACATTGTACGACCAGTTACAGGCAATGAATGATTCTTCCATATAGCCTGACTGCCATAATTTCTCGCACAGTGTGAAAACATTTGCTTTTGATTTGTCAGGTAAAGTCCCGTAATAATCTTTACCAATCTGCTGTGTCTGGGTTGACTTCAGTCCATAAATTCTGACATTCTCCTTGAAGAACCTCTCACCCTGGATCCTGGTCTTTTCGTCAGCATTCTTTCTGATTTCAGCTCTGATCTTTTCGATAATCATATCTCTTTTTTTTAACCAAGTTAATTAAATTTATTCCTATCTTAAACTGATATCTCAGATGACAGGTTTTGTGAACCTTAGCGTCTTTGCGTCTTGGCGGCAAAAAAAAATGCCACAAAGGCGCCAAGACACCAAGAATCACAAGGAAATCATGTATTTTTATTATCCTATTCAAAGATATAATGTCTTAACAATACTGATAACATGAAAAAACTATTTCTTTTCCTGGTGCTGTTCATAGTTAATCACACCTTAAACTCGCAAAATCCTGATGCGGTGAAATGGCATAAGTATGAGCTGGCGTTTACAAGCAGTGTTGCCTATGAGAATCCGATACAGGATGTCAGAACCTTTGAGGTGACTTTCACCTCACCCACAGGCATTAAAAAGACTATAAATGGCTTCTGGGACGGGGGAACAAGCTGGAAGGCAAGGTTTATGCCCATTGAAACTGGTAAGTGGACATTCGAAACTGTCTGCTCCGACAAGAAGAATACGGGTCTTGGCGGCCAGAGCGGATCATTCCTGTGCAAGCCCAATACGGTTGAAAAAGATATTTACAAACATGGTCCCATTATCAACCCTCCCGGAACCTATTACCTTACCCATGCCGATGGCACTCCCTTTTTCTGGCTTGCCTGCACAGCATGGAACGGCGCGCTCAGGTCGACCGATGAGGAATGGGATAAATATCTTGGTCAGAGGGTAAGTAACAGCTACAGCGCCATCCAATTCG
>JBFYPG010000161.1:0-5533 GCA_041303415.1 Bacteroidales bacterium | reverse complement strand
CGAGCTGTACAATCTTTATAAGCCGAAGATACAGGCATCGACCGAAAAGAAAATAGTCGGCAATATTTCCACAAAGAGCTCCTGGGAAACATTAACTTCTAAATGGAACACCGTGGCAAATTCAATTGCCGGCAAGCTGGCCGGGTTCAAGCCTGTGAACACCAATCTTGATGATTATCTCACAACCAAAGCGCTTACCGGCGTATTCGTGAGAGTGGAGGAGGAAGAGCTGAAGATCAGGAAAGAGGTATCGGCAAGGATCACCCCCCTGCTTCAGCGGGTGTTCGGCAGTCTCGACAAGAAACCGGTTAACTGATATAGTTTTTAATGTTCGAAAAAAACATTCTGGATTTTCACGGACTTGAGGTAAGGGTTTCGGATCATGCAAATGAAGGGATGCTTGATATACTGAATCATGCAGTTCAGGGCTCTGAGGGCGGCATCAGGTTTTCTCTCCAGAATATTGCATCGCGCATCGAAGCTTATAAAGACCAGATCAGGTTTGTTTCACTGTACAAGAAGAACAGGATAACAGGAACGGTTGGCGCATGCTTCAGGATCTCGGGGCAGGGGGAGTTGAGATATCCGTCGACCTATATAAGATATCTTGCTTTCCAGTCGACATACCAGTCGGACATCAACTGGCGCCGCCGCGAGAAAGCCGTTATTAAGCCTGAATCGGATGATTCATTCAAGCAGAAGACTCTTGAGATATTCAGCAAGCCCCACATTCTGGATCTTCCTGATGTTTTTGAGAAGGACAAGCATCTCATGTATGCTTTTGTTGAAAGCATGAATGAGAGATCAAAGAACCTTGTTCACCAGGCAGGATATGAGTACATAAGGTCGTTTCTTACTGTTGCATTCAGCCGGTTCACTCCCAAAGCCGACAGCCGGGTTTCAAAAATCAGGGAAGATGAGAAACCCCTGGTGACCAGTCTCCTGAACGAGTATTACCGCGATTATGCATTTTACTCAACCGATTATGCTTTCTACAACAATAATTATTACGTACTTAGGGAGAACGGTGAAATAATTGCGGGTGTATGCGCCATCCCGACAATGTATAAGGTTTATGATATGCCCGGTGTCTGGGGCTGGGTGATGACCCGGATCCTTCCCGACGTCCCCTATTTCAGGCGGCTCTTCAGGCCCGGCGAGTTCAGGTATCTTGTTTTTGATGCCATATACTGTAAAAAGGGGAAAGAGCCTCTTCTGGCCTCCCTGTTTGATTCGGCCTGTGCGGCAGAAGGATATCATACCGGTCTTACCTGGCTTGACGACAGGAGCGAGCTGTACGATAAGCTCAGGACGGAGGTTAAAATGGGCACTCTTAACAGGATGCTGAATGCAAAGCCGGGACTTGTTTACGCCAGGTTTGTCAACCTTACCGAAGAGGAGAAGAACCGGTTTTATGATGCACCGGCGTATGTATCGGGGTTTGACTTTTCATAGACGATTCTGATTATTATATTTTTATTATTTTTGCAGCATTACCGGGTTGTTAGCTCAGTTGGTTTAGAGCATTACCTTGACAGGGTAGGGGTCACTGGTTCGACTCCAGTACAACCCACGAAAAAAGAGTGAGAGTGAGAGTGGGAGCGGGTGTTCGGCTACGCTCACACTCACACTTTTTTCTTAACTACAAAGAACACAAAGTTCGCACGAAGGGACACAAAGAGCGAAAATTGCCTGAAATGCCGGTAAAAAACAGATTCTCCATCTGGTTAATAATCAGTGCAATATAAAATAACGACTAAATATATAGTCATTTTCTTAGAAAAATATTTGCATGACTATAAAAATAGTCGTAGCTTTGTATTATGGTATAACTAAACCCTTATTAAGAAGTAAACAGGAAAGGAAAAATCTATGAAAAGAAAACCTCTGTTAATTATTGTGTCATCAATTGTGTTGATTGCACTGATGACCGCAGGAAGCCTGCAAAAAGGAGCATCAAAACATGCTAAGGATACAAATAACCATGTTGGCACCTGGAAGCTTGAGCTGTTCAAATATGGCAGTCAGACATCTGATTTTAATAAACGTCCGGGAAGCCAGCCAAGAATTAAACTAATAACAGATACGCACTTTACCTGGGTTACAATTGATTCAGTATCAGGAAAGGTAATTGGTTCTGCCGGAGGCAGGTATCAACTTATAGGAAATTCCTATGCCGAATTAATAGAATTCGGTTATGCTATGGACAGTTACTTAGGGACAACGAATACATATACAATTAAAGTAGAAGGAGACATGTTGTTCCTCTCAGGAAACCTTACGGGGTATGGAAAGATCGAAGAAATCTGGCACAGGGTAAAATAATAGGAATAAAATGGCAAAGAAGAACAATACAAAGCTTACAAAGGCTGAAGAACAGGTCATGCACATCCTGTGGGACATGAATGAAGGGCTGGTAAAGGATATCCGTGATCAGTTTGAAGATCCCAAACCCGCAAGAAACACTGTTTCAACTGTTGTCAGGGTGCTCGAAAAGAAAGGCTTCATAGAGCACAAGGCCTATAGCAATGTGCACAGCTATTTTCCGGTTGTTTCCAAGAGCGACTATTCAAAAAACCAGCTTTTCGGACTCCTTGAAAGTTATTTTGACAACTCATTTCCCGCCATGGCATCATTTTTTGCCAGGGAAAAAGATCTTTCAATGAAAGAGCTTGATGAGCTCCTTGATGACACGAGAAAAGAGATCAAACGAAATAAAAAGAAGAAATAATGGAAACATTTGCTGAATATCTTCTGAAGTCAGTTGCATGGCTAACAGGTTTTGCGCTGGTTTACCTGTTATTCCTGAGAAATGAACGGTTTTTCCAGCTAAAAAGAATATACCTGCTCACAGGGATTATTTTTTCTTTAGCCTTTCCTTTGATCTCTATCCATTACCAGGTCGATGTCCAGGCGCCTGCAGCAGGAGGAATAAGCTTTCCGGAGAATGAATTATCCGGAATCAATCCGGTTACGGTCACAGCAGCGGGAATCCCGGTTGATTATAAACTACTTCTTTTTGCTTTCTATATTTCAGGAATGCTATTTCTTGGATTCAGGATTATACAGCATCTGATGCTTATCAGGAAAACACTGAACAGAGCAGTTGTTAACAATATGGGCTCTGCCCGGCTTGTGAGGATCTCCTCATTGCCGGCATCATTTTCATTTTTTAATTATGTATTCATCAATCCTTCTGTGGATGAGGCAGAGGTGCGGGAGATTATGAATCATGAGCTTGTTCATGTGAAACAGAAGCACTGGCTTGACCTGATGCTGGTTGAATTTCTTCGGTTATTCCAGTGGATAAATCCATTTGTGTGGATATATACCAGATATGTAAGACAGAACAATGAATATCTTGCTGACGAGCTTGCGCTGCAGCGTTCCTCAAACCCCGGGAACTACAAAGCCGCGCTGATGAACCAGCTTTTCAGCTCACCCGTTTTCAGCCTGACCAATTCATTTAATTATTCGCTAAACAAAAAAAGATTCGACATGATGAAAAAAATAACAGCTTCCCCCTACAGAAAAATGAAAGTGCTTATGATACTTCCGGTAGTTTCACTTCTTTTATGGGCGTTTTCCACACCGGAATACAATTATTCTACAGCCTCTGAAGAGGTACAGATAGAGAACCAGGTTCCGGATATAAACAATGGCAATGTTAAGGGTGTTGTATTGAAAGAGGATGGCACTCCATTCGCCGAAGTTTCAATCGTTGTAACAGGTACTCAGTCCAGGTCAAAAACCGACAGTAAAGGCAATTTCGCCCTTACCGGGATTCCCGAAAACTCATTCCTTGTATTTTCAATTGCCGGGTATAAAACTGAAGTTATAAAACCGGTTTTTATTGAGGCTATGACTATAAGACTAGTCAAAGACCCGGATTACAAACCGGGACCGGGTACCAATACCCCCGGAATTGCGTTCAGACCACAGCCGTTAGTAGTGGTTGATGGTGTAATTTCGGATAAATCAATGAATGATGTGAGCAAGGAGCTGGTTCATGAAATAGGGATGGTGAATTCTTTGTTCGGAAAAGAAGCCACTGACAAGTATGGAGATAAGGCTGCAAATGGGATAATTGAAATTACAACAAGAAAGAAAGCCCTGGAGCTTGGATTGAAACCACGATTTACAAGAGTTGGTCCTGATGATTATCCGACATTCCAGGGACAGAGGTATACGAATTTCAGGGACTGGGTGATCAGTAGGGTAGAATATCCCGCGGAAGCCTCAAGTCTTAAGGCAGAGGGGTTTACAACGGTGAATTTCAATGTTGAGCTTGACGGGACAATAAGCAATATAATTCCGGCCGCTTCAGCTAATCCGATACTTGCCAATGAGATTATCCGTATCATTAAATCAGCCCCTCAGTGGGATCCGCCAAAAAATCCTTATGCTGACCAACCGTTTGCAGCAAATGTCACTGTCAATTTCAGGTTGCCTGACCGTATTGTGCCTGATGAACCCTTTGTTGTTGTTGAGCAGATGCCAATGTACCCGGGAGGAGATGGTGAATTACTTCGGTTCATAGCAGAAAACACAACATATCCCGAAGCTGCAAAAGCTGAAAAAGCTGAAGGTCGGGTAATTTTGCGATTCGTTGTTACTACCGAAGGCAATACCGATGGAATATCAGTTTTAAAAGGTGTTCATCCTCTTCTTGATGCAGAAGCAATAAGGGTGGTCAGCATGGTAAAAGGATTCACACCGGGAATGCAGGGAGGCAAGCCTGTTAATGTCTGGTATATGGTACCGATTACATTTACATTAAATAAGACCGAAACTCCCCAGTAGGTTAACAGACATCTTAGGTTAAGAGTCATAAAAAGTATAGGTGCGGGCCGGGGAGCCGCACCTTTTTAATTTTTCATCGTTTCGACACCCGAAATAGAATCTATAAGGTATTATTTGACTAAAATAAGATGCTATTGATTAATTACGGTAGTCTGCTCTGAAGGAGCTGAATATGAGGGTCATGGGAAGTTCGAGGAGTTAAACCCCTTCAGGGTTTGACATCATATTTTAGTCATTTACCACCGGTTGCGCCGGTGGTTATTCATATTCAGCCACTATCGTGGCAAAGTTTAAAAGGCTTTAAAAGCACACTCACCGTATTCACTCCGGGGAGCCGCACCTTTTTATTTTCTTATGAAGATAAAATCACCGCCCTCGTCACCCACATTCTGGATAACTCCGTATTGAGGTACATTAGGGCTGTTATTCATTACTGCCTGCTTGAAGCTGCTGAAAAGGATTTCAGAAGGAAGATACTTCTCCTCATTTTCATCAAGTCTCTCCACGAGATATTTTATGAACATGCTTTCATCAGGTACCTCCTGAAGGATCCCGCTGGTTATCGCTTTCCGGCTTGGCAGCTCATAAAGTTTCTCAATTCCCTGTGGCGTTTCTGTAAAAGCAGCCCTTGATTTAAAAATAGCACCGCTGAAACATGCATCTGCAATAAGAATCGTATGTTTTGTCTGGATGCTTCCAATATCGTCCCTTAAAGAACTGTTGCTGTACC